>JACMMZ010000089.1 GCA_014378775.1 Pseudobdellovibrionaceae bacterium | reverse complement strand
GAAATTGCCTACGAATTATCGGGAACTGGATTTGAATTCACTCAGAAAGCTTTTGTCGAAGATATTTTTGTGGCGCTGCCATTGCAGTAACTCGATGTAAAAAATTACAAAAGGAATTATATGTCTCAGTTAGAAACTTTATTTGCTCCTATCAAAATAGGAAGTCTTGAGCTTAAAAATAAAATCGTTATGGCGCCGCTGACTCGTTGTCGGGCCGATGAAAATCACAATCCCACTGATATGATGGCCGAATATTATGCCCAGCGTGCTAGTGCCGGTTTGATTATTGCCGAAGCAACGATGGTGATGGAACATAATTCGGCTTTTGGTGGCCGCGAGCCCGGAATTTATTCTGGGGCGCAAATTTTGGGTTGGAAAAAAGTCACCGAAGCTGTTCATCAAAAAGGCGGAAAAATTGTATTACAACTTTGGCACGGAGGGCGAGCTTGCCATCCCTTTTTGAACCACGATCATGTTCCGGTTGCACCGAGTGCGATTGCCATTAAAGGTGAAATATTGACTCCGAAAGGTAAAGTTCCTTACGTCACTCCAAGAGCTTTAGATCTCAAAGAAATTCCCACCATCGTTGAAGGTTTCAAAACAGCTGCAAAAAACGCGCAGGCCGCCGGTTTTGACGGAGTCGAAATTCACGGTGCCAATGGATATCTACTGGATCAGTTTATGCGTGATTCGGCTAACAAGCGTACTGATTTGTACGGCGGAAGCCTTGAGAATCGATGCCGATTACTATTAGAAGTGACCAAAGCGGTCATTGATATCTGGGGGGCAGATAAAGTAGGCGTTCGTTTGTCGCCACTTAATAGTTTTAACAGTATGAGTGATGCAAATCCTTTGAAGCTAACCGCTTACGTCGTTTCAGAATTAAATAAGCTCAAGGTCGCTTATTTACATATGATGAGATCTGATTTCTTGGGAATCCAAAAAGGTGACGTCTTGACCCAAGCCCGAGAGGCTTTTAAAGGAACAATAATCGGAAACATGGGATACAGTCCTGAAGAAGCTGCTGGTAGTATCGAAAAAGGTTTAATTAACGCGGTTGCCTTCGGACATCTTTATGTCAGTAATCCTAATCTCGTCGAAAAAATTAAAAATGGTGTGGCTTTAATTGAGCCTGATCAAAATACTTATTATACGAACGAGGCCAAGGGATACACAGATTATCCTTTGAATTAAAATTTAAATACGCAGTTGTCTTTTAATTTCTTGAGACAACTTTTCGATTCCCTCTTCCATTTCGGGAAGGGATAAAAAAGCATATCCAATTTTAAAACCATGAGAATGTGGTTTTCCGAAAAAAGCGTTAGTTGGTAATTTAATCGAGACACCTTTCTCGTTAAGTCGAGTCATCAGAAGTGGTAGATCAACTCGATGCGGAACTTCAAGCCAAAGCACCGGACCGCCTCCGGGTGAAGTCCATTTAACTTCGTCCGGCATACATTCTCTGAGTAAAGTGAGACAGTGCTCGTAACGAATGTCTAACTCCTCTTGGATATTTTTAAGGTGAGTGTCGTAGTAACCACGATCTAAAAATTCAAACAAAGCCGCTTCAATAATACCCGGTGTAGCGCCAGTTGAAACTCGCTTTGCCATTAAAAGGGGTTCGATCGTTTGCTCATTAGCAGCCAAATAACCAATTCTTAAAGAAGGGAATAATTTCTTAGTGAATGAATTAAGGTAGAGAACATTTTTACCACCTGTCGCTCGTAGACCCGGCTTAAACTCAGAGTAAGAAAGCATCTCTGCGCCCCAGTCATCTTCGAGGATTCCAAAATTAAACTCTTTGGCCCATTGCACGACTTTCGATATTTCAGCACTCGTGTATGAATAACCATTCGGATTTTGAAAATTTGTGGTCAAATAAACAAGCCCCGGCCGATTTTCAGCCAATCGTTCCTGCCAAATTTTTTCATCCATACCAGAGAACGGATCAATGGGAAGTCCAACAGTTTTTATACCATTCATTTCAAAAAGATGTTTGCCCGGCCAATAAGACGGATCTTCCATGGCGACAACTTTTGAAGCGAGCGCTCGAGTCACTAAATCAATGGCCTGCATCGATCCATTCGTCATGATGATGTGATCGGCCACAACATCCATTCCGCGGTCCCGTAAGCGCGAGGCTATTTTTTCCCGAAGCGCCGGCATACCTTGTGGGTCATTAAATTCTTGAATGCCGGGTGATTTTAAAACTGATTTAAAACAAGCCGTCAGTTTTTCTTTAGGAAGAATGTTTGGGTCGATATAAACTGAGCTTAAAGAAATAGAATCATTTTGTTTGGGCTTTGAGTAGCCAATATAAGTGATTTTTTTAAGTTCCGGTCCCGGCACATTAACCGGACTGTCAACCGAGCGCGGAATTCCTCCATCAACCACAAACAAGCCCGAGCGATCTTTACTTTCGACAAGCCCTTGAGCTCTGAGTTCATCATAAGCTGTTTGTATGGTATTTTTGGATAGCCCAAGCTGGTGAGCGAGCGCTCTGACTGGTGGAAGTCTGCAGCCTTTGAAGTGAGTGTCTAAAAGTAATTGCTTACGTATGACGCGCACGAGTTGTTCCACATTTAATGGCCGACCATTATTTTCAGAATCAAAATTAAGTCGAATATAGGGAGGCTTTTCCAATTCAAACTCCTAGCTCAAATTTCGAGCTTTCATAAGCAGTCATTTTAGATCTGTCCAATCAGATTTTTTAAGTCTGTCCCTCGTCATCCACGGGGAATAAGCGCATTTTGCCATTGTATCAAATCAACCAAAAAAGGGGAATTATAATTATGACGAATCAACAATCAACATCCCATATCAATCTTAAAACAGGATTAGCTGAAATGCTAAAAAAAGGTGTCATCATGGATGTGGCCACTTGCGAGCAAGCTCGAATAGCTGAGGACAGTGGAGCGATCGCCGTTATGGCACTCGAGCGCGTTCCATCGGATATCCGACGAGACGGAGGCGTTGCCAGAATGTCCAATCCAGAACTCATTATGAAGATCATGGAAGAGGTTAATATTCCAGTTATGGCCAAGTGTCGCATTGGGCATTTCGCGGAAGCCCAAATTTTAGAAGCCATTGGTGTTGATTTTATCGATGAGAGCGAAGTTTTAACTCCGGCCGATAATCATTATCACATTATAAAAAATAAATTTAAAGTTCCATTTGTCTGTGGAGCGACCAATCTTGGAGAAGCTCTTCGAAGAATTGGCGAAGGCGCCGCTTTGATTCGAACAAAAGGCGAAGCCGGAACTGGAAATATAGTCGAAGCTGTTTTTCACTTGCGTAAAATCAATCAAGAAATCAAGCGAGTTGTCAGTCTTGATGAAAGTGAATTGATGACCGAAGCCAAAAATCTGGGAGCACCCTACGAGTTGTTAAGATTAATCAAGATGACCGGTCGTCTTCCCGTTCCAAATTTTGCTGCGGGCGGAGTTGCGACACCGGCGGATGCTTCACTGGTTATGCAACTTGGAGCTGAGTCAGTCTTTGTGGGCTCTGGTATTTTTAAATCAGAAAATCCAGCAGCTTTTGCTAAGGCTATAGTTAAAGCCGTGGTCAAATATGCTGATGCGAACAATCTTCTCGAAGCCTCAAAAAATCTTCCGGCCGCAATGAGTGGACTTGAAATGAAAACAATTCCCCTAGATCAAAGATTGGCAGACAGAGGTTGGTAATGAGCGGCATAAGGAAAGTACGAGTTGGTGTTTTGGCTCTGCAAGGGGCCTTTCAAGCCCACCAGCCCCACATTGAATCACTAAACGCCGAATATATCGAAGTCATCAACAACAAAGACTTTGAAAAAATTGATGGATTGATCCTTCCGGGTGGTGAGAGCGGCACCATGCTCAAGCTGATTCAATTTGTGGGCATCAAAGACGCGCTCAAAGAATTTATGAAAACAAGACCAGCTTGGGGAATCTGTGCTGGAGGTATTTTAATGGCTCAAAAAGTTTATGGACCTGAACAAGAATCACTTAGTGTAATAAATATTGAAGTCACAAGAAATGCCTACGGACGGCAACAAGATAGTTTCGAGGAATTCATCAATGATTATAAAGTTTCTTATATTCGCGCTCCGAAAATTTCCAAGACTGATTTGAGCGTTCAAGTTTTAGGCTCAAAAGACGAAAGCCCAACTTGGATTGAGTCAGGTCTTCATATGGTGACAACTTTTCATCCCGAGACGAATTTGAATTACGG
>JACMMZ010000088.1 GCA_014378775.1 Pseudobdellovibrionaceae bacterium | reverse complement strand
TCTTTTGTGGATTCACAAAGGATGACATCGGCCGATTTCAAAATTTCTACGGCGCGAAAAGTGATTTCAGTGAAGTCTCCGATTGGAGTAGCTACTAAGTGCAACATTTAATCCCTCTCTATGGTGTAGTTAAAAATCTCGGTGTGCAGCGCTCGCACATTATCCCTGCGGGAGTGTGTAGTATTCATATAAATAAGACGCACATTGGGCATATGATCTCCGACCAGATTGATATTAACTGGTTCATTTTCAAAAAAGTAAATTTGAGATTTTGGATGATCTTGTGCTAATTTCTGTAACCATTCTAACTTAAATAAGTGATCATCCATTTCCTTTTGTGGCTTGAGATGAATCTGGGCCGGGTCGCAGGGAAGTCCCCATTTTTTCAAAACTTCGGCCGTTCCTTGACCCATACGAAAAACATCCCGTCCGGTCAGGTACTTGATACCGACACCACTTAATTTCAAGGACTGCACAAAATGAATGGCACCCAAGTAAGGCGTATCGTAATGAATATACTCATGAGAGAAAAATTTTTCGTTCCAGTATTTTTTCAAATTCTGATGAAGATCTTCATTTTGTACTTTATCGTAACCAGCCCGAAGTAAGGCTTCATAAATACCCCAGTCTTCCATCTGAATCTTGATCTTGAGCAGCTCGGGAAAGTTGCGATCAACGGCAAATTCATGAAGAATTTTTTCCGAGCGGGGACTCACGTTAAAAAGAGTTGAGTCCAGATCAAAAACACAAAGACTGTGTTTATTATTGGTTTTCAGTTCCTGGTAAAGGTGGGTGATATTTTCGAAGATCATTTCAAAACCGAGTGTATAACAAGGCGGTCAAGGAGACAACTTAGGATTCGTCGGATCCATCACTTACACCTAATTTAGGTATGAAAAAACGAATATAGTCACCTGAACGTTCTCGGGTCATGCCATTTGCCACGACCGGGGTGTCAAATTTAAATTCTTCACGAAAGGTTTGAAAGTTGTTGGTGACCATCTTTCCTCGAGCATTTGATTCTTCCGCTTCGGCTTTGCGACTTCCCGAAATAACCGCCTTATCATGAGTGATCGAAACACGCACGCCGGCTTTTTCATGTTCTGGAGCATAGGCGTCGATGTAATAGCCTTGCGAATCTTCTTTGATAGTATTTCCACGGTCTTTCACCTGATAAAATTCATCTTGATCTCTGGCTACCTGCTGAGCTTCTTGAGTATCAGACTTTTCATTTTTATGACGAACAAAACGGTCTTCAGCATCTTCAACTTCAGGATCCGCGATATCACTGGCGTTCAGATTTTCGAGCTTTCCTTGCCGTGTATACAATCGGGTGCTGTCGCTATTTGAAGTGACATCATCTTTTGATTGTATGTGGTTAACCGCGTGAGTTGCATTGGCGACTGCTCGCTGATCAGCATGGCTTTGTTTAATGGCTTGGCCCAAATTTTTTAAACTCTCAAGCTGTTGTGATGTTTGCTCAGTTCTTCTTTCACTCATGCCTTGTGAAATTTGACGTTTGAGTTGCGTATCCAATTTAGGTTTAATGGTGGTTGACATCTTTTTATTTTGACTCAATTTAAGTCAAAATATTTGTTTTTTGAGACGATTATAGACTTATTCTAGACTTAGTTCTGGGGTGAATCTTGCGACTGATTTTCAGCTATTTTATCTAATGGACGAGCACAGTGAATTTTGAACCCACTGGTGTTGCCTCTGCATCTCCAAGTTGAGGAGTATTTGATACTCTCGTCAGCCGCTAAAGGATAGATCGTTTTGTACTGAAGGGGATCCATCGTGCTGTAAACGGTTCTTGATTTTTGCATCTTGCTATTATTGATCTCAAGTACAAACATGCGGTATTCCGCTTTGACCGACAGAGATATCAGAGCCAAAAAAATTGTAAGACCCATCCGCATAGGGTCTTATCGGTAGAAGTGAGATAAAACAAAATAGATTTAGGTCTAGGTCTTAGTGCGGGCGAGATTGATTCTGTTTGATATCGTTTTCAATGATGTAGAAGTAAGCCCGAACTAAGCGATTTTGCTGTTCACAATTTAATTTCGAAATAAATGTTTTTTTTTGTTCGATGGTTTGAGCCTTAATTAATCGAATCAGATCTTCCTGGGCGCGGACCAAATTTTCCACGGTAAAAAAATCGTCTTCTTTGAAATCTTGTTTGAAGACTTGAGAGATAAATTGATTGTCAAAAAGTAGATGTATACCGACGTGCGACTGATTGAGAATCATTTTCAGATTATCGATTTGTTTTTCATCTAAATAAACGTCAATTTTTGACACCGGTACCTCAATTCAAAAGTCTAAAGACGAAGGAAAAAGTATCAAGAAGCCTTTTTGATGACTTAGTAAGTCATCAAGTTTCTTTTACATGCGTGATGTTTCTCGCTACGATATTCAGCAGTGGAGATTACATCATGACAAAGCCTGCTGGTAAATTAAACAAAAAGATCGAATCTTCTGTCGCATCAAAAGTGAAATCGAAAAATATTAAAATAAAAGTTAAAACCAAAAGTAAGGCTAAAGAAAAACTCAAGGCTTCGTCGATTCAAAAGCGAACGTCAAAAATCAAGATGCGTAAGACCACAAAAAAGTTTCAAGACAAAGAGTTGATCGTTGTCGATGAAGCCAAAGGGCTTATTTTCGAAAATGAAAAAACACTTTACGGATATTTTGCAAACACCATCAAAGCCATCGAAGATAAATATTTGAAAAATTATGATTTTAAAATCGATTTTTCGCGCGAAGAAATCGATAATTTAGATTACTGGTTAGATGAAACTTTAGATGATCCCGACGAGATTTGGGCTAATACAGATACTTTCGATGACTTAGTCGTGTATACTCTAGTTAAAGAAGTTCAAGACGGGGACGACGTTTTTAATTACGTCGCGATTGTTTATTTGAATTCGGAAGAAAATTACCCCACTTTTGTTTTCCTACATTTTGCCACCGTCGACGCTAACTTGACGGAAGTTTTCCGAGAAAAAGAAATTATTTATCATAGTAAACTTGAATCGGTTCAGTTTGCCGCGCTCGAAGGAGATTCGCTCTTAGAAGGGGATTATTTAGCCATCGGTTTACTAGAATCTATGATAAAGCTTCGCTCAGATAAAGATATACCTACTGATAAATTTAAAGAATATGCCGAATTTCGAGATGATACGATTAATAATCCTGATGAAATTTGGCGTCAAGTCAGTTCTGAAGGAAACATCTTAGTGAATTTTATAAAAGAAGTCAGCGAATCAAACGAAAAAGATCTTCATTATTTGGTCATCACTGAAGAAGAGCCAGAAACTCAAGTACATTCACTCTTGTTTTCATTTCCAACTACTGATTTAAGTCTTCTTGAACGGTACCGCCAGGGGGAAAATCTGGAAGCGGAAGAAGTTTCCACCGAAAGTTCGCATTAAATTAAAAGCAAAATGCTTGAAAATAATTTGTGAATTGAGCTTCATTCCACGACGTCGTGTTGGTCGAGTTTAAAGGATGTAAAGCTTGAAGATTCGAAGATCGAGCCGAACCGTCAGAATTTATTGCATACTGAGCTGGGTTTGACAAAAACTGTGGAATCAAAGAATCAGATTGCGCGATAACTGCGCCATCAGATGAGTAAACTACTGCTTTGATAACTTGGTAAGTTCCGCTTAAATCGTTTAGATAAATGTTGTAACCGATTGAAGAATTAACCGAAGCCGCTGTAATCTGAGTGACGGCTGTGGTTGAAGATACCCCAGATGAAATGTTGTAAGTGTAAAAACTTATTGGTGTTTGATCTAAATAAGCCGCGCCGTTGACCATTTTCCATTTAAAAAATTTCAAAATATTTCCCGAAGCCGTGGCTTTAGTTGAAAGGAAAGTCATTTTAATTTTGAGCCAATTGTTATCTTGAGTTCCCATTTGATCTTGAACTGCAGTTGAACTTAAACCAATATCTGCGGTCGATTTTTTATTACAGCTGGCCAACGTTTTGTTAGCTGTCGATGCGAAAGTATTTATATTATTCGAATTCGTTTCTTCTTTGGTGTTACCACACGAAGTTAATGCGATCAGAGCCGTTAAAACTAAAGTTAATTTCATCATAATTTCCCCCTATGATTTGTTACTTTTTTAAGTTGCTGTTACTCACTACTAAAGCAAGCGCAATGCCAGTGGCCTCTTCACTCAGATAGCTTTGGTCGTATCAAAAAAAGATAGCTGTATGATGGACCCTGACATCTGTCTAAAGCGTCGACGCTGGCCCTTTTTGACACAATATGCAGAACTTAGACACGAACTAGCGCTCATCTCAGACTGAGACAAATATAGCTCAGCCTGCATCTTGCTTTAACTGCCGTAGGTACGCACACTTATCTGGAGGATTTATGAAAATGAAAATTTTATTTATGGCTTTGTTATGTTCGGGAACAGCTTTCGCTAACGATATCAATTTTATGGAAGCCATGCAGCCTTACACCAGAGGCATTTCATTTATCCGCTGTTCTGAATCTGAAAAAGAACTTAAAAAAGCCGACTTCAAGCCGGCTCGAATTGAAATGATTCAAGCTCAGGGCCGAACAAATTTAGAAATTTCGGCAGCAGGAATTGAATTATTAATTCCATCAATCAATTTGGTGTCTGACCAATTGCCATCCGAAGTGAAAACTATTCTCAATGTTAAAAGTGACACCGTCGAAAATAAATTTATGAGTGATTCGATTTGGTTGAAAAATAAAAAAACTATCGTAGGAACTCAGCTCCAAATTATTGAATTTACGGATAAACAGACTTTGAATTATAAGTCTGTTTTTACTCTTGTTGAGAAGGGCCTTGTTCAACAGAAATTTTGCAACATTATCGTTAAGTAGACGATCGCCATTCCCACATGGCAATTGACGCCGAAACGGTTGCGTTGAGCGATTCGATCATTGAGTTCATCGGAATTGACACAAACTGAATTTTTCTTTTTTGATCGGGTGTTAAATCAATGCCCGGTCCTTCTTCTCCGATGAATAATCGCAGATTTTTATTCCATTTGAAATCTCGAATCTTTTCCCCTTCTAAATCCAGCGCCACATTAAACCCAACCATGGGAATTTGATTTAATTTTATCTTCCCTAAATAAACTGGTAGATTCAGGATTGCTCCGGCAGAAGACTTAATCGTGTGAGGCAAAAAGGGATGACACGAATCGTGAGTTAAGATTAATTTTGAAGCCCCGAATGCCAGTGCTGACCTGGCCAGTGCCCCTAAATTTTTAGGATCACCTAATGGAGAAATAACTTCTAAGCCCACCGGTTGTTCCTGAAAATTAAATTCATTCAAATCTTTATGTTCTAAAACCAGCATGGGATAATGCGTGCCGAGCACGTCTAATTCATTGAACAATTCCTTTTTTAATTTAATTTGAGAATCTAAAAGTGGAAGTTCTTGGCCTTCAAAAGTCACTACATTTTTGATTTTGAAATCAGGATGGGGTTTTTGCAAAAATTCTTCAATGAGTTTTTCACCCATCAGAAAAAAAGATTTTTCATCTTTGATGCCTTTTGATGTTAAAAGCTGTTTCAATTTCCTAAAGGTCGGATTATCTTTTGATCCAATTTCCAGTGTTTTCATAATCTAAAAACTTTCATTCAATAAAATATCGTTGTCTTCATCTTCAGGTAAAGGAGCATTTTTGATTTTTTTATAGATCACGAGGCGCCGATGATTTTCTGTTTTAGGTAAATCATAAACGTGATCCGCATGAAGCTCGTAATAATTTTTGAGATCTTCAGGAACTTGGTCAATTTCCGGATTAACTCCGGGCCCCTTCATGAAGTACACACAGCCACCTTCTTGAAGACAACTTAGAACGTTTCGTAAGGTGTTTGAAATATCTTCGACGGCGCGAGTGATGACACCTTGAACTGGATATTCGAAATAGGGATTGATATTGCGCCCGATAATATCTAAGTTTTCAAGCTTCATTTTTTCGCGTGCCTGTTTTAAGAATTCAACGCGTTTTTGAACACCTTCGGCTAATAGTATCTTTTCATTTGGATAGCGAATTTTAAGCGGAATCCCGGGAAATCCTGGCCCGGTTCCGACATCAAGCAAAGGGAATTTAAGTTCAGTCAGCTCGGTGATAATCAGACAATCGATGAAATGTTTGATGGCGATATCTTTTAATTTTAACAACCGCGTGAAGTTTTTGTTCTCTTGGTTTTCCATCAGCAGGGCATAGAATTCAGCCAGTTTCTGGCGTTCTTCGTGAGAGCATTTAAAATCATGATTTTTGAAAATATCGTACATCCGGTTATTTGCTTCGGCCACACTGAAGACTTGGTCGGGCTTCTTGTGGGTGCCTTTTTGCTGATCAACGATGCTTTTGTCCTTTAGATTACGACCGGCTTTTTCTTGTCGAGCTTTATAGGGGCTGTAATTTTCTTTATTTTTATGCGCCACAATATCCGCCTTGAGAATACTTACATATCATACGGCTAAACTCTTGAAAAGACTTAAATAAATTCTATAATAAGCTTTCAAGGAAATATTATGGAAAACAACGTTCAAAACCAACTCAAAAGTATCAAAGACAGCGCGATTAAAGATTTTACAAAAGCCCAAAGCACCGCTGAGCTTTACAACTTCAAAGTGCAGTATTTAGGTAAGTCCGGTGCCTTGACCGAAGCTATGAAGTTAATGGCGGCTCTCCCGAAAGAGGATAAGCCGCTTTTTGGTAAATTAGTCAATGAGGTAAAAGCGGAATTAGAAACCGTTTACTTTGATATTGAATCGAAAATAAAAAATAAAGAAATTGATGCAAAAATGCAGAATGAAAAATTAGACCTTTCATTTTCGGCCGCAAGCTTCCCACTGGGGCACGAGCATCCCATTTTTAAAGTGACCAATGAAATCGTCTCGATTATGTCTCGGTTAGGTTATAGTTTAAGAACAGGTCCGTTAATTGAAAAAGATTACTACAATTTTGAAGCGCTTAATATTCCGCCCAATCATCCGGCGCGCGACATGCAAGATACTTTCTTCGTGGACGAATCACACGTTTTGCGAACGCACACTTCGCCCATTCAAATTCACAGTTTAGAAAATGAAAAACCACCTTTACGTATTATCGGAACCGGTTCAGTTTTTCGCTGCGACAGTGATATTTCGCATCTTCCCAATTTTCATCAAATCGAAGGCATGTGCGTAGATGAAAAAGTTTCCATGGCGGATTTAAAAGGTACCATTTCTTTTTTCGTAAAAGAATTTTTCGGGCCAAATCTTAAAACGCGATTTCGTCCCAGTTTTTTTCCATTCACTGAACCTTCAGCCGAAGTCGATTGCTCCTGTCCGATTTGCAAAGGCAAAGGATGTTCGTTGTGTAAACAATCGGGCTGGATTGAAATTGGAGGCTGCGGCCTGATCAATCCTAAAGTTTTTGAATTTGCCAAAATTCCCTATCCGCAGTGGCAAGGTTTTGCGTTTGGCTTCGGGATCGAGCGAATGGCTATCATTAAATATGGTGTGGATGATATCCGCCACTTTCCGAAGAATGACATCCGGTTTTTAAATCAATTTTAATTTTTAACTTCAAGGTGTAAAATATATGAAAATTTCTCTCCAATGGCTTAATGACTACGTCGACGTGACGGACTATTTTAAAAAAACCGATGAACTGGCGGCGATACTTACGCGTGCTGGTTTAGAGGTCGAAGAAATCACCGATCAAGCCCAGGCTTTAAATCATGTGGTGATTGGTCACATTACGCTAAAAGATAAACACCCAAACTCGGATAAACTTTCGCTGTGCCAAGTTGAAGTGGCGAAAGGGGTAACGGCACAAATCGTGTGCGGAGCTCAGAACCATAAAACCGGTGATAAAGTGGTTGTGGCTTTACCCGGTGCTGTTTTACCGGGAAATTTCGCCATTAAAAAATCAAAAATTAGAGACATGGAAAGTAACGGAATGCTATGTTCGTTTAAAGAATTAGGCGTAGATAAGCCTAGCGAAGGTATCGTTATTTTGCCAGCAGATGCCCCGATCGGATTGCCTTACGCTGATTATGCGGGACAAAGTGATGTGACCTTTGAATTAAAGGTTACTCCAAATCGTGCCGACTGCTTAAGTCACTACGGCTTAGCTCGTGAAATCGGATGTCTGTTGAATCGCCCGGTAAAAAAAATCGAAATATTTTCCAAATTCTCAAATCAGAAGACCACTGATAAAATTAAATTAGAAGTGAATTCAGATCTATGTATTCGCTATTCTGGACGATACATGTCTGGTGTAAAAATTGGCCCTAGTCCTGAATGGTTGAAGGCCCGCTTAGAATCCATCGGTATGAATTCGATTAACAATGTGGTCGACGTCACCAATTACGTGATGCTAGAGATGGGACAACCGCTTCACGCGTTCGATGCGGACTCGCTGGCCAAAAGCACCATTCAGGTTCGCCAGGCTCAGCCAAACGAAAAATTTAAAACATTAAAAGAACAAGATCTGACTTTTAAAGGCGATGAGCTTTTAATTTGTGACGGAGAAAAAGCCGTCGCTTTAGCCGGCGTTATCGGTGGACTCAATTCTGGTGTAAGCGAAAAAACTCAGAATATTTTTATTGAAAGTGCTAATTTCAACGCGCTCAGCACCCGAAAATCAGCCAGGGCCAATGGAATTGAAACCGATTCAGCTTATCGATTCGCTCGGGGTGTAGATGCCAGTCAAACACTTGATGCCTTGGACCGGGCCGTCCTTCTGATTTCACAGTGTGCAGGTGGTGAGGCTTTTGGAAATCATCATGACGTTTATCCAAAACCGGTTACGAAAAATCCGATTGAAACAAATATTCAAACTATTTCTGATCGCTTAGGTTACGCGGCGGATGCTTCATTATTTGAACAATTCATGTCGGGACTTCAGTGTAAGGTCAGCAAAAAATCCACCGGAGTTTATTCGGTCACGCCACCGCTTTTCCGCTTTGATATGGAACAAGAAATGGATCTAGTGGAAGAGTACGCGCGACTCAACGGGTATGAAAAAATCGAAGAAACCGTACCTCGATTTGATCGATCGCCAACGCAACATGATGCATTTTATATCCTTAAAAATAAAATCTCTAACGTTATGCAAGCTTCCGGATTTTCGCAGGCTTTTAATTACGCCTTCACTTCACGCGATCAAGAGCAAAAATTCATGCAATCGGCCAAAACACTACAGACTTATGGATTTAAAATCGACGATGAATCGGTCATGATTCGTAATCCCTTAAGTGAAGATTTGAATTCCATGAGACGATTAACATCTTTTTCAATTTGGAAGAATACCACGGAGAATTTTCACATGGGAAATGAACGGGGACAGCTCTTTGAAATCGGTCCAGCGTTTTCAAAATCAGATGGTCGGTACATAGAATCGAATCGTTTAGCGATTTCTTCCTGGGGAAATGAATTTGGTCTTTATTCAAATTCAACGCCCAATGTTTACAAAGTACGATCCGCAATTGAAAAATTATTTTCTTTGTTAGGAATCAATTCCTACACGTTTAAAGAAATTGAAGCCAAAGTTTCTTTTCTTCATTTCGGACAAAGTGCTCAGATTCTGGTTGAAGGTAAAGCCGTGGGCTTTATCGGAACAATTCATCCTCAGTTGATTCAACAAGAAAAAATTCGAGTCGATGTAGCCGTAGCTGAACTTAACCTTGATCTCATTTGCCTGGGACAACCTCGGCCGATGCGTTTCAAATCTGTTTCCGCATTTCAAGCCGTTGAGAGAGATTTTTCATTCGTGGTCGATTCAAACAAAACAATGGGTGATTTCATGGTTGATGTAAAAAAATCCCTAGGCAGCGTTTGCAAAGACGTTCATATTTTTGATATTTATCAAGGCGACAAACTGGATCAAAACCAAAAATCAATTTCCGTGCGAGTTACTTTGCAAAGCGGAGAAGCGGATCTAACGGAAGCTCAAATTATCGAAAACGTAAATAAGATCATGGCCTCGGCGGAAAAAATGATCGGAGCAAAGTTAAGACAATGATTTTATTGAACTGAAACGTGATTGAGAATGGTAGATATTCGGTAGGGTAAACTTGAACTGGCCTCATCGCCCAGTGCGCGAATAGAATCATAAGTGATTAAATTTCCTTCGACCAACCCAGTGGTGGCGAAAACTGTATTCGGAGTTAGCATTTTCACACGCCAGCCACGATCCTCTCGGCTGACTTGAATTTGGTCTTGAAGCTCTTGCCACTGACTTTCCATAGTCATGATGTCTTGAAGTGAGAATTGAATCTTCTTTTTTCTTTTGATGGTTTCTGCGGGCATCGTATGGACCATTTCCATAGTCGCTTGAACTTCATGGTGAGTTTGCGGCTCAATTTCTTTCTTCTCAGGAATGATTACTTTTCGAGTTGGAAGTGATAATTTAGGTTTTGGCTGAAAGGCCGCGAGTTTAGATTCTTGCGCCACAATTTTTTCTGGTGCCGTCTTATTTTTTAAAAGAAAGTAACAACTTAAAAATCCTACAAGTAATCCATAAAAAAACAACTTACTTTGTTTCATTATTTTCCCAAATGTTTCGCTTCAAATGCGAATGGGAAAAGTTCAGAAAATTTCATGGTGACTTCTTTTTTTTGCAAGTTGACCAACGTAATTTCAGTTTCCGCGGTAGAGAATTCGGCCATAACTTGGCGGCAGAATCCGCATGGGGGCCACGGAGAATTTTCGTCGCTCGAGATCGCTATAGATTTGATTTTAATCGGCAAGCTATTTTCACTGTAGGCTTTCCAAATAGCTACGCGTTCGGCACAAACGGTACCACCGTAGGATGCGTTTTCGATGTTGCAGCCCGAATAAATTTTTCCGTTATCAAGTTGAATGGCGGCGCCGATTTTTTTGGTAGAATACGGAGAGTGAGAAAAGTGACGAGCTTCTAAAGCAATGTCGATTAATTTATTTTTTAAAAAGCTCATAGCCTAATCCTTTAAGAGTGTTCGAAATCCAAATCAGCGGAAGGCCCTGGATGGCCGAAAAATCGGTTGATTCAATTTTTTCAAACAGAGTGATGCCGTAACTTTCTATTTTAATAGAGCCTGCGCAATCAATCGGATTGTCTAATTCGACGTAGGCTCGAATTTCAGCTTCCGTTAAATTTTTCATTTTCATTTTGGTGATATTGTTATTGTGGTGGAGTTTTCCGTCGGCAATAATCGTGGTGGAAGTGACGAGTTCATGGAACTGATTATTCATCATCATCAATTGTTCGACGGCTTTTTCTTTCGTCCCCGGTTTACCTAAAATTTTTCCATGGAAGTTGACGAGCTGATCGCCACAAATAATGACATCGTTTGGATACAGCGATTGGATCGATGTGCCCTTTTGTTTTGAAAGCGTTTCGGCGATTTGGATCGGCGATGCATTTTCCGCCATCAATAAGCTTTTGATGATCTCTTCATCGGCGAGCGGTTTGACGGTTTCAAACGGAAGACCAAGTTTAGCGACTAAAAGGGCTCGGTATTTTGACGTACTGGCTAATATTATTTTCATAATTTTTTTAAATAAACCTCAACTCCATATTTATACCAAAGTAATTCATCATTTGCAGAAATGAGCAACGGATTAATTTTTTTCTCCGAAATAGAAGCCATGTCCTTATCCGAAAGAAGCGTTTCTTTTTTAAACATCTTGAGCATCTTTTTGTTCTCTTTAAGTTCAAAATAGACATCAAAAGGAATAGATGAATTTTCGTGAAGACAGTCCGAATCGATCGATAAATAATTTTCATTCTCGCTCGAGTTTAAATTAAAAGGATTGTGCTGCATATCGAAGAATGCCATCACGGTCTTCTTTCCATCGACGATAATTTCTTTTTGAATACTTGATTTAGAACTACAAATATCAAAAACATTTAAATCCGTCGGCATGTGAATGGCAAAAATATCCGATTGAAACGCATCTTTATTGACCTCATTTTTGTGATATTGCGAGGTCAGCACGTTACCCCAGGTGGAAAGAGCTGACTGGGCATCTTCAAGATGAAGGTTCCACGCTGTATTAAGCAAAACTAGACCGGAACAATCGATGGCCTGTATCAGCATACAAAAAATTGTTTGCTGATGATCAGCCGTCGTTAATTCTTTGGCCGTTTCAATTATTTCTTTGAGCTCTTCTTGAATTTTCCCATCGAATTTGGCCTCAAGCGATTGCTTTTGGATTTCGGAAATTTTAACCTGCATGCTTTTAGAGAATCGAGCCGTCGGTTTAGCTAAGGTCAAATCCGTTTCGCTGTCGAATGAGGAAATATTTTGTATTTCTCCGCGAGCCCGGCTGGTGATAAGGGTGTTCATGGTTTTGAAGCGCTCGCCTTTGTTGACGAAAGTTCCCGTAGAGTCATCACTTAAGTTAGCTTTGGAAGAAGTTAGTTTTTTGTTCTGAGAGCTGTTTAAATTGTGTTTTTCTTTCTCAAACCGATGGACAAGTCTTTGTATAGCGGGTCCGGACAAGGGTGGAAACATTTTTAATGGAACGTCTAAATTCATCAATTTGCGAGTATCGGGACCTGAAGTCGATGTGATGTAGGGAATGACCACGGTTTCAGCCGGGATTTGAGATATGATCGATTCGACCGCTTTGTCGTGATGATCCCATGCCGCGAATACAAATGCAGGCTTTGATTCCAGAATTTTTTCCAGTGCGATTGAGACGGTGCTTTCGGTTTGGACAATGAAATCACGGCGTTCAAGGTAAACCTCGAGCGATTTTGTATTATGTTGAAGATTTTTAAGAAAGAACAAACTGTTCGCCATAATGGAAGGATCCGACCCTTTTTTATACTTAAATGTTACATTATCCACGATTATATGATAAGTCAGAAAAATGAAAAACGACAAGCAGGATATTAAATCTGATGAACAATCTTTGGTCCACAGTAACTACCGTGGAATCAACTGGGTGGGAATGTCAAAAATTCAGTCGTTTATTACAGAAGGCAATCATCAAATTCCGATGGAATTAGATCTCTTTGTAAATCTGAAGTCAGGATATCGTGGTATTCACATGTCGCGGTTGTATCAACTGCAAATGAAGTCCATTTTAGGAAAGAAAGTCAGTCTGCACCAGCTTCAAGATGTTTTAATTCAGGCGATTGCTTCGCAGGAAGGCCTGTCCTCACAGGCCAAAATGCGATTGAAATATCAAACCCTGATTCACACCAAATCTTTAAAATCAGGTATTGAAGGTTTTCGTTCTTATCCGGTAGAAATTACGGCTGAGGCCGATCAGAAAAATTTAACCAAATTAGTGATTCAATTCGTAGTGACTTACTCAAGCACCTGTCCCCAGTCAGCTAAATTATCAAAAGAATATTTCAAGAATCAAAAACTGAGTCCAACTGAGCTTCAGCACTGGTATGAATCGGAACAAATTTTTCCGGCCACACCCCATGCGCAGCGAAGTACGATGATGGTTGAATTAGAAATTCATCCCGGTGCCGAATTTGAAATTTCGAAATGGATTGAAAAAATCGAGGGCTGCTTAGAAACCCCGGTTCAAACCGCGGTAAAAAAAGCGGATGAAATGGAATTTGCCCGGTTAAATGCTGCGAATACGATGTTTTGTGAAGATGCCGTTCGTAAAGTTGCTGCTTTATTGGACTCAGATTCAAGTATTCAAGATTACAAACTTACGGCCGAGCATTTAGAAAGTCTCCATCCTCACAATGCGACTAGCCAAATGAGTAAGAATAGCTAATTGTAATTGATATTCATTCTCGATTTCAATACAACTGATAAGATGAGATCAAGAAGCGAATTCGAATTCACCCCGGTCCTTCCTCAACACGTCGATGTGCCGACGACGGTAACCGCCAAGTACAATCAAAGTGATGATTTTAAAAAAATGATCCGATCGATGGGCTTGAAGGTAACGGACCAGCGCTTGATTATATTTTCTTGTTTGTACGACAACCAATTATCCTATTCTGAGCGCCACGTAACCGCTCAAGCGCTGTTTGAAAAATGTCATCGGAAAGATTCCAGCATTGGTTTTGCGACGGTTTATCGTTTCTTACGTGAATTAACATTGAATGAAATGGTGACCGAGGTTCGAATGGGTGGTCAGCCCTCTCGCTACGAGCTCACCACTAAAGAACATCATGATCACTTGACTTGCACATCCTGCGGAAATATTAGTGAATTTGAAAATGAAAAAATCGAAAAATTACAGCAGCAAGTCGCAGCGCAATTTGGTTTTAAACTGACCGGACATATCCTAGAATTGTACGGGATATGTCAAAACTGCCAAAAAAAGTAAATTCAAATTCAGTCGATCAAAAAGCTCGTGTTCAAAATAATTTTGATGAAGGAATTATTGTTAAAGGTGCACGCGAGCACAATCTCAAAAACATTTCGGTTACTATTCCACGAAATAAAGTCACCGTATTTACGGGGTTAAGCGGCTCCGGTAAATCATCGTTAGCCTTCGATACTGTGTACGCCGAAGGACAAAGACGTTATGTCGAAAGTTTATCGGCCTACGCCAGAAATTTCTTAGAGCAACTGAAAAAACCGGATGTGGATTCAGTGACTGGACTAAGTCCGGCCATCGCCATCGATCAAAAAACGGTGGGACTTAATCCGCGTTCAACCGTTGGCACTATAACGGAAGTTTACGATTATCTTCGTTTGTTGTTTGCCAAAGTCGGAACTCCGCTTTGTCCAGAACATCATATTCCGGTCAGCTCTCAAACCCCGCATCAAATTATTGATGACGTCCTCAAAAAAGGAAACGGAGCCAAACTTTTAGTGATGGCCCCGATGGCGGAAGGAAAAAAGGGTGAGTTCCTAGCCGAATTTCAGAAGTGGTTTAAAAAAGGCTTTGTTAAAGTTAAAGTCGACGGCGAATTTTTCGAATTAGAAACCTTGATTTCCGCTTCAAAAAAATTGGCAAAAACTAAAGAACACAATATTGATTTGGTGGTTGATCAAATCATTCTTAAAGACGGCATTCGGCATCGTTTATCCGAAAGCATAAATACGGCTCTGTCTTTAGCTGCAGGACGCATTGTCATCGAGACTGCACAGGGTAGTCGGACTAATTTTTCACTGCATTCGGCCTGTCCAAAATGCGGTTTTAGTTTTCCTGAAATGGAGCCGCGCCTTTTCAGTTTCAATAACCCACGCGGAGCTTGTCTGACCTGTCATGGTTTAGGAACTTTAGATTTATTGGAAGAGGAAGAATTTTCGGAATCCGATATTGGCGCGCGCAAATTAGATAAAGTGAAATACAGTTACAAAGGACAAAAAATTTCAGACAGTGATGATGATGAAGAGGAAGACGAAATCATTATTACCGCTTGTCCAGACTGTCACGGGGCTCGACTGAAAAAAGAAAGTCTTAATGTTAAAATTGAAGATAAAAATATCGCAGAACTTTCCGCAATTTCAATTGTCGAGCTGAACCAGTTTATATCTAAAATAAAATGGAGCGAAAAAAATAAATTTATTGCCGATAAAATTACCAAGCAGATCATTGATCGCTTGAATTATTTGGATCGGGTGGGAACTTCGTACTTGTCACTTTCCCGCCAGGCCAGCACCTTATCCGGAGGAGAAGCTCAGCGAATTCGTCTGGCGACTCAGGTAGGATCGGCTTTAATCGGCTGTATGTATGTTATGGATGAACCCAGTATTGGTTTACATCCTCGTGATCACCATCGGTTATTGGAAATTATTCAAGAATTGAAAGAACGTGGAAACACCATCATTTTAGTCGAGCACGATGAAGACACGATTATGTCAGCAGACTTTGTCGTCGATCTCGGGCCACGCGCGGGTAAATTGGGGGGTGAAATCATGGCGCAGGGAACGCCTCAGGAATTAATGGCAAATCCAGATTCGATGACGGGCCAATATTTATCCCGTAAAAAAAGAATCGCGATGCCGAAAGTGCGCCGCCAAGGAAACGGACATTTTTTAAAGATCATCGGAGCGACCGGCAACAATCTACAAAATGTAAACTTAACTATTCCCCTGGGTAAACTTTCTTGCATCACCGGAGTTTCTGGAAGTGGCAAATCAACTTTGATCATTGATACTCTTTATAAAATATTAGCTAAGCATTTTTACCGAGCCAATGTTGTACCGGCCAATTATAAAAAAGTTGAAGGGTTAGATCAAATTGATAAAGTCATAGATATCAATCAAAGACCGATTGGAAGAACACCTCGATCAACACCTGCGACCTACGTGGGTTTACTACCGATCATTCGTGAATTGTACGCCGCTTTACCAGACAGTAAATTACGCGGATTTCCTCCGGGTCGTTTTAGTTTCAATGTCAAAGGCGGACGCTGTGAAACATGCATGGGGCATGGACAAATTAAAATGGAAATGCATTTTCTCTCCGATGTTTACGTCACCTGTGATACCTGCAATGGAAAACGCTACAACCGTGAAACTTTACAAATTAAATTTAAAGATAAAAATATTGATGACGTGCTAAAAATGAATGTGGAAGAAGCTTTAGAATTTTTCAAAAATCATTCTCACATTAGCCGCAAACTTCAAACGCTGCAAAAAGTTGGACTTGATTATATGACGCTTGGTCAGGCTTCAACGACTTTATCGGGCGGAGAAGCCCAGCGGGTCAAACTATCTAAGGAATTATCTAAGCGGGGAACCGGTAAGACTCTGTATATATTAGATGAACCAACTACGGGACTTCATTTCGATGATGTGCGAAAGCTGGTCGAACTTTTACAGGAATTAACCGATCAAGGAAACACCGTGCTGATTATTGAACACAACATGGAAGTGGCCAAGACCGCCGATCACATCGTGGATTTAGGGCCGGACGGCGGTATTTACGGCGGACACATTGTGGCCGAAGGGACCCCCGAGCAAATTATTAAAGTCAAAAATAGCAAGAGCATTACGGCTGATTATTTAAAACGAGTCATGGTCAAATAAAAAAGGGTGGGTATGCTAAAATATTTTAAATCGTCTATTTGGATCACAGTGGCGGGATTGCTACTCGTGGTTGGCATGATTTGGTATCAGACTCAATCGATGGCTCAGGTGATGCAGGCCTTAATGACGACGGTGCTTTTATCCATTCTTGAAATTTCATTATCATTTGATAACGCCGTGGTGAATGCGACGGTTATGAAAACGATGTCCGAGGTTTGGAAAAAACGATTTCTAACATGGGGGATGCTGATTGCCGTTTTCGGTATGAGACTACTTTTTCCGTTAGGAATAGTTTCAGTCTTAGGAAAAATTGGACCGATCGAAGCTTTGATGATGTCGATCAACGAACCCATCAAGTACGCTGAAATTATGACGTCGTCTCATATCTATGTGGCCAGCTTCGGGGGAATATTTTTATTTATGGTGTTTGTTCATTTCTTTTTTGATCAAGAAAAAGAAGTTCACTGGATCCATTTTGTAGAAAAGCCGATGGCCCAGTTTGGTCAATTTAAAGGGGTTGAACTCGTCTTGACGTTAATCGTTCTTATTCTGTTCGCGGGAATGTTTGACAATATTGAAGAGAAATACGCCTTTCTGATTTCAGGCGTATTCGGAATTATCACTTTTTTATTCGTCCACGGAATCTCAGCATTTCTGGAAAGTAAAGATGTGGTCTCCGACGCACAAACCGTGGTGGCTTCGGCTGGTGTGGGAACATTTTTATATCTAGAGGTTCTAGATGCCTCTTTTAGTTTTGACGGTGTGGTAGGGGCTTTTGCTTTAACTAACAGTTTATTTTTGATTATGATCGGGCTGGGTATCGGAGCCTTTTTCGTGCGAAGTTTAACCATTTATTTTGTGGATAAAAATACGGTCGATAACTTTAAGTATCTTGAGCATGGAGCTTTTTATGCTTTAGGTTCTTTAGCAATTATCATGTTATTTGGATCATTTGTACACATTCCGGAATGGATCACGGGACTGAGTGGATTAACCATTTTATCAGTATCCGTACTGCATTCGCTTAAAGCGGATAAGAAAGTCTAATTATGCGTGGATGGCATAACCGATCAGAGACTCAACTTGACGTCGTTTGTTTTGATTACAGCAAAGGTTTGGATATTTCGCAATTTTCTGAAGTCTATGTATGGGATTTAGATAAAACTTATTTAGACACAAAAATTGATTCTTTCCGTGGATTGCTGGCTACCATTTTTGAAAAGTCTTTGACCAAAAAAAATGTGCCCGGATCCTCAGAACTCATCACGAGTATGACTCGCTTTCGTAAAAAACATTATCAAGATGATATTTTACCCTTATTTTTTGTATCGGCTTCACCTCCGCAGATGGAATCCAAAATTTTGGAAAAATTTCAACTCGACAATATTAGTCCATTGATGATGTTTTATAAAGATAATTTGAAAAACCTGGTTCCGTCTAAATTTTTATTCTTGAAAAAACAAATCGGTTATAAAGTGCAAGCGCTGATGCAATTGCGCGTGCAATTAGGTGAAAATGTAAAAATAATTTGTTTTGGTGATGATTCTGAATCCGATGCCACGATTTATACTTTATTTTCTGACATCTGCACCCGACGTCACACGACTTTGCAACTATCCAAGTTGCTTGAGCGACTTGGAGTCAGTGCACAGCAGATCGAAGAAATTTTACGGCTACAAACCATGCTACAGATTCAAGATCCGGTTGATAAAATTTATATAAATTTAGCCACCGATACGGATCCCCAGTATTATATCAAATACGGTCGTCGTTGCATGGCCACCTATGATACATTCCAGATCGCTTTAGATCTTGTGCAAGATCAGCGTTTATCATTAGAAGAGCTCGGTCGGATTATTTCCAGTCTTAAGGAACACTACGGATTCACTTCAAATATGCTGGTGAAATCCTTCGAAGATCTCATTAAACGTCGCATTTTGGGTTTGTCGTCTTTCGAGATGATTTTCAATTATCTGATCGAACAAAAAATTCTTTCGCATACGTGGCAATGTCAGATTCAACCCTTACGTGAGAAAAGGGTCGAGAACGGAAAAGTTTACGAACTTGAAGGTATTTTTGAACCGTGGATCCGAAACGATATTGATTATCTGCACGAATACTAATGACGTTAAAATAGTTAGTCAAATTTGAGTGGAAAAACCGTGGTCATGGCGCGCCCACTGAACGGTGGAAAGATCGTTCGTGAAACAACCTCTTTAAGGCACGATAAAAACGAAGGCTGACTAATGTCTGTTTTCGTCACATTCACGGAAGCGACTTTTCCGGTGGGTAATATTTCAAATGATAACAACAACTGACCATGAGCTTGCTCTTCTTTTTGAATAAGTTGTCCGTAACAACGAAAGAAATCATTTTTTTTTGCATTGAGAATCTCTTCAATCTTACTTTGAGCCAAGAAATCACTTTTAGGAATATTTGACACAAATTTAGATTTTTCAATCGGAGAAGAGGTGGAGTTTTTCTCATTGGTGATGGCGTAATCTAAAGCCGACAACTGACGACCTTCTTTTTTAATCCACAGTCTCACCGCAGGATCTCTCGCATCAGTTTTTTGACCTAAATTTTCAATCATTAGGTCACCTTCTTTGATAGTCAGAACAATTGAACCCTCGGTATTTTCTTCAAAAAGGATGTGTGATTTTTCTAAAATTCGAACTTCATCACCGTTAGTCGAGATTTCAACCAGGGCTTCACTCGAAGACTTTGTTTTAATGACATCTAAATTTTTTATTTTTGTTTTCTCTCGAATGGTGGCCGTGTCCGTTTGGTCAAGACCTTCAACGGTGGCTGAACCTTTAAAATTGATGACTTGAGCGATGACTTTTTTTCCAATCGAGTCGATGGAGCGACTGGGAATAATTAACGCCGTTCCGATCAGAGCAATACCGGCTGTGATTAAACCAGGTATAAGCCAAGATTTCATCGAATTATTTACTTTGGGTGTTATCAGCTGAAGTTGCAGCGGCCGGGACCGTTGTTGGCGCAGGCGATCCGCCCATAACGCCACTATCGACGACGGATTTATTGGAATTGGTGTAGATCATGGCGATACTTACACAGGTAATGAGAATAATAACGGAAAGAATTTTTGTCATAGTCACGGCTAAAGAAGCACCACCGGTTGCACCCAAAACTGAATTTGATGATGTTTGAGACGAGAACATTCCTCCGCCTTTAGAATCCTGCATCATGGCTAAAATGATTAAAGCAAGACATGCGATCAAGTGAACTGTTCCTAAAAATGTCATCATAAAGAGCGTCTCCGTTTTGAGTTATAAAAGAAATTAAACTTAAACTAAAAACTATTGTTTCGTCTAGAACTAAAAGCTCCATGTCTTGAGCCAAGGAGCCTTTTGAGCCATTTTTACGCACTGTTTAATGATGACAAAAAACACCGAGTGAGAGATACCTTAAAGCTATGTTTTTTATGGTCTTTGAAGGTCTAGATGGTTCCGGTAAGTCATCGTTGATAAAAATGTTGGATGAACATTTAGCCGGCCTTTCTTTTTTGACAGTCGTTACACGTGAGCCCGGAGGAACGGATGTTGGAGACCAACTTCGTGATCTCCTTTTACAAAAACGCGATCAAGCTCCAACTCCTCGAACTGAACTTTTACTTTATCAAGCGAGCCGTTCTCAACATGTTGATCTGGTGATTCGACCAGGCTTAGCCCAAAAAAAATGGGTCCTGTGTGACCGATTTTCAGCGAGCTCAGTCGCTTTTCAGGGCGGCGGGCGCGGGATTTCCAAAGAGCAAGTCGAATGGCTGAATCAGTTTTCAACCAATAATCTGGTGCCTGATTTGACTGTGTTGTTAGATTTATCCGTGGGGGAATCTAAAAAACGTCGATTAAAAAGAAGTGACCAAACCGGTAGCGAAGATGATCGCATTGAATCCGAAAAAGATGAATTTCACGAACGCGTTCGCTCCGCTTTTCTCAGTCAAGCTTTGGAATCAAAGTCATCGGGAAGAAATAATTGGTTGGTTCTCAACGCAGCTTTAGCGCCCGACGAATTATTTAAAACTCTAATCGATGAACTCCGCAGCCGAAGTTGGATTTCGTGATGCTAAATCTGAAATCACAAATTCGCGGACACAAAGCCCAGATCACGAAAATCGAAGACGCGATAGAACGTGGGCGACTTCCGCATGCCATGCTGTTTACCGGACCGGAAAGTATCGGAAAAAAAATGGTCGCTTACGCCGTCGCGCAAAAGCTTTTGTGTGAAGGCCTTAAGGACATGCCGGATTCTCCCTGCGGGATTTGTCCTTCGTGCATTCGAGTCGCTAAGCACCAATCTGAAAATATTCTTTTTATTGAACCGGCCGGACAAAATATCAAAGTCGATCAAGCGCGAGAGATCATTCAATTTTTAAACTTATCTAATTTTGGACGAAATCGTGCAATCATTATTGATCAAGCTCATTTATTTAATCCGCAGGCCGCGAACTCTATTCTAAAAATATTAGAAGAGCCAAATCAAAATGTTTACTTTATTCTCATCGCGCCGGAGGCAGAATCCATGATGAGAACGGTTCGTTCTCGGTCACAAGTTATTCGGTTTCATCCATTAACGGAAGCCGAAATTAAATCAATTATACCCGGTTTATCTGAATGGGTGTATAAATGCAGCCGGGGTCAACTAAATGCCGTGGCTCAATTGTCCAGCCCCGAGGGCATGACAAAAAGAATTCAAAGTTTTGATCTTTTAGAATCTTTTTGGACGGAAGCTGATTTTTTAAATTCAACAGGATGGAGAAATTTTTTCAAAGACCGCGAAGAAGCTCAGGATATTATTAAAAATTGGATTCTGGTCATGCGCGATGTTCTGGTGCTCAAGCTGAACGAGCTAACTAGCGTTTTGAACAGCGATCAGATGGATCGACTGCATAAATTTATTTTTTTAGATAATGCTCGAATCAATCGATTTATATCTGGTCTTTTGAAAATGCAAAAAGATCTTCTCGGCTATGCTGATAGCACCATGTCGGTAGAAAGTTTATGGGTGATGCATGCGCGAAAGTAAAAATGAATCGTCAGCGCTACCTACATGGATTGATATTCACTGTCATCTTGATCGCTTAGAAGGCGGATCCGAAGCCGCGTTGAATCTGGCGCGCGCCGCCGGGGTATCGAAAATCATTACGATTGGGACGGAGCCTGAAGATTTACAAACGGTTATCGATTTGGCGGTCAAGTACGCGCCTGATGTTTACTGCACCATTGGCGTTCACCCGCACGAAGGAGTTAAGTACACCGATGAAGTGGGGGAATTCCTGATCAAAAATGCACCTCGTCCCGAAGTGGTGGCCATCGGCGAAATAGGATTAGATTATTATTACGATCAGTCACCTCGCAGCGAGCAAATTGAAGCCTTTGAAAAGCAACTAGACATCGCTAAAAAATTAAATTTACCAGTTGAAATCCATACCCGTGATGCAGAAGAAGAAACAATTCGCATTTTAAATAAGTATAAAGGTGATGTCCGCGGCGTCATTCATTGCTTCACTGGAACCGAATGGCTGGCCAGAAAAGCTTTAGATGTGGGATTTAATATTTCTATTTCCGGGGTAGCGACTTTTAAAAATGCCACGGCTTTGCGTGATATCGTTAAAAATATTATCCCGTTGGACCGCCTCCATGTCGAAACAGATTCGCCTTTTTTAGCTCCGGTGCCGATGCGCGGGCGGCCGAACACTTCAGCTTACATGTTACATACAGCAAAAGTGGTGGCGGAATTAAAAAATGTTACGATGGATATTTTGTGTGAAGTAACGAAACAAAATGCTCTCAAATTATTTAAAAAAATTAACTGGAATTAATCAAAGGAGTACTTAGGTGGGAAAAATGAAAGTTGGAATTAATGGTTTCGGTCGCATCGGGCGCGTATTTTTTCGCGAAGGTTTTGAACAGTTAGATATCGTAGGAATTAATTCTTTAGATGATTTAGAAGGAATTGTGCATTTATTAAAATATGATTCATCTCATGGAATTTTTAAAGCTGATGTAACTCACGACGGAGAAAACCTCATCGTTAACGGAAAAAAAATTCCGGTAACTAAACAAAAAGATCCGGCACACATTCCGTGGAAAGCTTGGGGCGTTGAATTAGTTATGGAATGTACCGGGGCGCTTAAAGGAAAAGAAGATTATCAAAAACATATCACGGCCGGAGCCAAAAAAGTTATGGTTTCGGCTCCCGCTGACGGAGTCGATATAACGGTTGTTTACGGAATTAATCATAAGCAATACAATCCCGCACAGCATACTTTTTTATCTAATGCTTCGTGCACGACGAACTGTTTAGCGCCGTTGGCTCATGTATTACATAAATCTTTTGGTATCGTGAACGGAACAATGCTTACGGTTCATTCGTACACCAATGATCAAAAAATATTAGATGCGGCTCACAAAGATATGCGTCGAGCTCGCTCGGCCGCAGTATCGATGATTCCCACAACAACCGGGGCCGCAAAAGCAGTGGGTTTAGTTTTGCCAGAACTCAAAGGTAAAATTGACGGATTATCGATCCGCGTACCAACACCGAATGTCAGCTTGGTTGATTTTACTTTTAATACCGAAAAAGATGTGTCGGTCGCATCAATCAATGCGGCATTAAAAGAAGCCTCTCAAGGTGAACTTAAAGGTGTCCTTGGTTTTGAAACAGAGGAATTAGTTAGTATAGATTTTAACGGAAATAAATTATCATCCATCGTCGACAGTAAAACGACCATGGTGGTGGGTCAAAGAACCGCTAAAGTATTATCTTGGTACGATAATGAAACTGGGTTCTCAAGTCGAATGGTGGATATGGCTTTATTTATGATGGAGAAGAACTAATGTCTGATGGTTTAAAAGGAATCAAAACCGTCCGGGATTTTGAACTTAAAGGTAAAACAGTATTTCTAAGATTAGATTTAAATGTTCCAATGGACAAAGAGGGAAATATCACAGATGAAACGCGCATCACGGCCAGTCTTCCAACCATTAAATACTGTTTCGAAAAAGGGGCGAAAATCATTATCGCGTCTCATTTAGGTCGTCCGAAGACTTCGGCTGATCGTCAGTATTCAATGGAGCCGGTAGCAAAAAGATTGGGTGAATTGCTTGATCTTGAAGTAGTTCTGATGGAAGAACCTGATTCTGAAGGGGTTAAACATATTCTTTACGGCCCGATGAAAAATCAGATTATCTGTTTAGAAAATCTTCGCTTTGATCAAGGTGAAGTAGAAAACAGCACGGAGCTTGCCGTCATGTGGACTTCCTACGCGGATATTTATATTAATGATGCGTTCGGAGCTTCGCACCGAGCCCATGCCAGTATTTCGGCCTTACCAGAAATGATGCAAGAAAAAGGCGTCGGATTTCTGATCGAAAAAGAAATTAAAATGCTCGATGGTTTATTCGACAAGCCACAAAAACCGTACATCGCAGTGCTTGGTGGATCAAAAGTATCCGACAAAATTCCTGTCATTGAAAAACTGATCAACGTGGTTGATGGTTTTGTTATTGGCGGAGCCATGGCCTACACTTTTTTAAAAGCTCAGGGCGTGGAAGTTGGGAAGTCATTAGTCGAAGCAGATAAATTGAAATATGCCAAAGAAATGATTGAACGTATCGAAGCTCGAGGTAAAACTTTACTATTACCGGTGGATCACATTACCAGCCAAGCCTTTGGTGACACCAAAAATATCCGAGTCACAACGAATCATCAAATTAAAGAAAACGAAATCGGATTGGATATTGGTCCAAAAACCATTGAGCTTTATAAGAAATATTTAGCCGAAGCTAAAACTGTTTTTTGGAATGGACCGATGGGAGTGTTTGAGACAACAGAATTTTCAAAGGGAACTTTTGCAATTGCGGAAGTGATGGCCGCAAACCCAGGTACCATGATTGTGGGCGGCGGGGATTCAGCGGCGGCAGCCGAAATTTCTGGATTTGCAGATAAGATGACCCATATTTCTACCGGAGGCGGGGCGAGTCTCGAATACCTTCAAGGGGAAAGACTACCGGGACTTGAAGTCTTACGTAAACGTAAACAATCTGAATCTTCAACCAGCACCCCTACATTTTAGGCTTCAAATGAATAAAAAAATTTTTGCGGCGAACTGGAAATTAAATAAAACCCCTGATCAAGCCGCTGCGTTTGCTCAGGATTTTTTGGCTAAAACAAGTGAGAAATTTTTTGAAACTAAAGAAGCTTTTATTTTTCCGCAAAATTTTTCTCTGGATAAGCTGTCTCAAAATTTAAAAAAATCACCGGTTCGGTTCGGACCGCAGCAAATTCACATCGAAGTCAAAGGCGCATTCACTGGCGAAAACTCTTTAGCCATTGCTCAGTCTATCGGTTCAACCATTTGTTTAATCGGTCACAGCGAACGTCGTCAAATTTTCTCAGAATTAAATTCTTCGATAAATAAGAAAGTTTTGCTCAGCCAAAGTCTGGATACACTGCCGGTTCTTTGTATCGGAGAAAGCCTGGAGCAGCGCCAAAAAAACGAAACACTGAAAGTTTGTTTTGAACAATTAGAAGCAGCGTTATCCGCCGTTAATTTGAGTAAACGTATCGTTGTCGCCTACGAACCGGTTTGGGCCATCGGCACAGGCCAGGTGGCAAGCCTTGATCAGGTCAAAGAAGTTCACGCCGAACTTTTCCAAAAAATGACGTCGATGAATTTTAAAAACTTTCAATTAATTTACGGTGGCAGCGTTAAAGCCGATAATGCGAAAGATCTGATAGCGCTCGATCACGTTGATGGATTCCTTATTGGGGGAGCTTCGCTTGAGGTGACGAGTTTTCTGGATATTTGCAATTTCGATTCGTAAGAAGTTCCTTTTTTGGCTTGCGCGTAAAGTCATTAGTCGTCTCAGTTTGATAAAATTCATCGCGGCATTATTCATTCGATCTTATTACGAGATTTGAAGGTGAGAGTCTTGCAGCTTTTTAAGTAAGATTTATACTAAACTTATACGCGAGGTTTCATACATGGTTCACATCCGCCGCTGCCATATTTGCAATAAAACATCTGAATCGGAAACTCAAAAAATCGAGCGCTGCGAGGCTTGCGGAAAATATCTGGCTCCTTTTATGTTTTGTAACGATCCTTCGGACAATGCGGAAACCGCATCAGATGTTCAAGATCGAACTCGCACATCTCAAACACCGAAGTCTTTTTTAAAAACCGAATACCCACCAATTCTCGGAATCAGCTTGTATTGGTAGAAACTTCGCCCTAAATTAAGGGCCATGAAAGTCACCTTACAAGACATCCAAAATGCACGTCAGAATATAGCTGACAGTATCAATTTAACCGTTTGTGATTACTCTCGTTCAGCAACCGCTTTGGTCGGCTGCGAAGTATTTTTTAAACTGGAAAATACGCAGCGTACGGGAAGCTTTAAAATCAGAGGAGCCACAAATAAAATTTTGAGTCTGACCGAAGCTGAGAAAAAATGTGGTGTCATTGCCTGTTCAGCCGGTAATCACGCCCAAGGGGTGGCCTTAAGTTCAAAAATTCACGGTGTGCAGTCAACAATTGTAATGCCGATCAATGCGCCTTTATCAAAAGTTGAAGCAACTAAAAATTACGGCGCGACCGTTATACTTTATGGTACAAGTTTTGACGAAGCTAAAGATTATTCGATTCAATTAGCCAAAGAGAAAGGTTACATTTTTGTTCACCCTTATGAAGACGAAAAAGTCATCGCCGGTCAGGGTACGATTGGACTAGAAGTCCTCGAGCAAATTCCTGATTTAACCAGCATCGTGGTGCCGGTTGGAGGCGGGGGTTTAATCAGTGGGATCGCGATCGCGGCAAAAAGTATAAACCCGAAAATTAAAATTATTGGGGCCCAAACGGAAACTGTTTCCACTATGTCACAACTTTTTCATCAACATAAATTTGAGATGATTCAAAATCCGATATCGACTTTAGCGGACGGCATCGCCATTAAGAAACCCAGTCAAATCATGTACGATGATTTCATATCAAAATACGTGGACGAAATCGTGACGGTGACCGAAGGGCAAATCGCTGAAGCCATGGTTTTTTTACTCGAAAGGGTAAAAACAGTGGCGGAAGGTTCGGGCGCGGTGGGATTGGCCGCAATTTTATCTCATAAAAATTTAAAATTGGGTTCGAAAACCTGCGTTTTGGTTTGCGGTGGAAATGTCGATCTAAATATGATTTCCGGGGTGATTCAGCACGGACAAATTCAACGTGGTCGGTTGTGTGAGCTTTCCGTGATTGTACCCGATATTCCTGGTAGTTTAAGCCGCCTCACTCAGATTTTAGCCGATAACCGAGCTAATATTCTAGAAGTTCACCATGACCGCATCGGAAGCGATCTCGGGATGAAGCAAACTAAAATCGATTTTGTGATTGAAACTATCGATCACGAACATATCGAAGTAATTCGTAAAGCCATTCAAAAAACGGGCGCTCAGGTCTAATTAAATTTTCCAATTCAAAATGAATTCGTCACCTTTTTTTAAATTGAAAGTGCCATGTCTGACGGGTGCTTTATTAATTTTGAGCCAACGTTTGGCGTGATCTTCGTCTGAAGAAATTCCACTTACCCGAATCGTTAATGGTTTATCGGAGTTATAAACCAAGCACGCTTTATATTCGCCATCGGTGTTTTGGAGAATTTTTTGATGAAACGAATTCAAATTTTCAAATTGAATTCGCGAATTGGATAAAAAGAATAAGTTTGTTTCCGTACCGGATGTCATTTGCAACAGGTGGGTTGAATACAGAGAAAATTTCTTGTCATTTTTTTTAGTTTGAGCATTAATTTGCGTCAAATTAAATTTCATCATCTGACGGGCCATTTTTTGAAGTTCGAAATTAAATTCACCCGCCTTGTGAGCATTACTCACAATAGACTTCGGCGGCAAGATGAGCTTTACGTGATCTAAGATGGGCTGAGATAAATACTTTTCTAAAGCATAATACTTACTAAACTCGATAATGAGACCACTCTCGATGACGTGTGATGCGCAAGAAATTTGTGCGGGCCCTGGTTTGGCCAGGCTGGATCCCGAAAAATCGACTTTAAAGAAGCGCTGATTTTGTTTTTCATCTACTTCGGTTCTTAGTTTCAAAAGATGATCTGTTTTGTATTTATAACTGAGCTCGCTCTGCCCGAAAGCTTTGGCTTCAAAATGATTGATGAAAATATTTTTGCAAACCATAAACCACTGCTTTTGAAAGTCTTCCCCAGAAGCTTCGCGAATGAATTCCTTGAATTTATTAACCGTATTGAATTTACCAATTTCCGTCTCAAAAAAGGCAGAGTAGTGTTCTTTGTTCGGCTGCGATTCAATCAAGGCCGTTTTCATAAAGGGGCTTATTTTTCCATTTTCCACAAATGGAGATAGCGGAATCTTAAAATCGATAGGATAAAATTCAGCATCCCAAATCAGAAATAAATTGAGACTTAGGCAACTTATAAAATAAATACGCGATAGAGACGTTCCGCCGTTTTCAGGATCATTGGAGATAATGATGTCACCAGTACTGGGAGAAAGGTATTTTTTCGCAATTTGAAATAAAACTAAACGACTGGTGGTGGTTTTAAACGGATCCGCATCTTTTGAAAAAAGAAGTTCGCCTTTGCTGTTTACAATCGAGGCATTGTTAAAGTGACTGATGATCGATCCGAATTTATGAGACTCTAAATGTGAAATCACGTTTTCACCTCAGCCACTTTTTTAAAAATTTCTTCGGTCCATCTAAAATGTTTCAAATGGTTTGATTTTTTGGATCCCTCTTTTTTTAAAAATGACATATTACCGGTACAGAGCGAATTTTCATCACTGCAGCCGAGGCGGTTGATGTCGAAGTGAATCAATTCCTGGATAAATTCTTTAATATCAGATTGATTCAATGTTTTACTCTCCGTTTTTTGACCATGTTCTAAAACTTTAAATTGGGATTGTATTTTTTTTTCAATGTTGGCGTTTTGCAAAGCCGGAAATAACCGGTTCAATAAAGCCTGATTTTTCAAATCAGCAAAGAACACGTCTAAGATCAGAGATTTCACACCGCGACCAGCCGTCATCGGTCCCGGTTCGCTAGGAGCCGGCATTTTTGAAAACTGAAGAAAGGCATTTTCATCGATGAGTATTTCTGTCAGCGGGTGAAGTGATAGTGGGGTATTTCGAAAATGAGACCGTTGTATTTTCCCCCAGGGACTGTCCCAGCAGGATTGATGCGATTTCTCAAGCACCATCCAATTTTCAATATCTAAATGGATCACCTTATCGACTGAACTGTTTTTGTCTGCGAAAATCGTCGATCCGAGAAAGTCATCCGCACTAAAATACAGTTGATAATTTTCGATCTCAGTTAAAAATCGATCCTGAGACCAAAATAATATTTCAGCCGCCGGAAAAGCGTCTTGGATCTCTTTAGTTAATTCCTCTTTTGTCCCTTCGGTTCCCGCGTTAAGCAGAACTTGGCGAATCGAATTCAGATCGTAAGGCGTTGAATTAAAAAAAAGTTTGAAGTTTTTTTCAGTAAAGAATTTTTGGATCATTTTATTTTTTGCGACGGATATTTGCTTTGGATCAAGATTCATGACTACTTTGTTTGCTTCCGGATTGATTTTGCGGGTGCGATCAAATTCAGTGCTTAGGTATTCTGAAAGATCGGTCATGTTAGCCTGAGCATCGATAGCGATGATCAGTGATGAAGCCGCTAACGAAAAGCGCCCGGTGTTTTCCAGCATGTAATTATTTTCCAAACCCTTGTGGGTTACTTGAATGACGCTTCCACCTAATCGAAAGTTTTTCAGTCTTTCTAGGTAGCGGCAAACGGTGTAAACATTTTGAATGGTGCAGCCTAACTTCAAAACTTCGGCCGCCGTTGTTTGGAGCGCGTTTTTGAGGGTAATTTGAGGCAGAAAAATTTCTTTGGAAAAAATAATTTGGTGGTCCAGATTTTGGACTTCGATCTCGCAGTAAGTTTCACCAATAAATAGAGCTAAATTTGCTTGAGTCTGGTTGTCCGTCATAATAAGTTGGGAAATTGTAAAGTCGTAAAAGAAAAAGGTCAAACATGAAAGTGTCTGCGGAGATATTAAATTTAGTTCCCTATAAAACAGGTAAACCGATTGCTGAAACAAAACGAGAGTATGGTTTAACCGAAGTTTATAAACTCGCCAGCAATGAGAATCCTTTGGGGCCTAGTCCTCAAGTCATCACGGCGATTAAGAATGCTTTAGATCAGCAACATCTTTATCCGGATCCTTCTTGTCATGATCTTATTCAAAAAATTTCAGAAAAATGGAATGTGCCGACGACGCAAGTCGGTGTAGGAAACGGTTCCAATGAAATTATTGATTTATTGATTCGAATTTTTTGCGAACCCGGCGACGCTGTCCTGACGTCGCAAGCGGCTTTCGTCGCTTATCAAGTTTGCGCTCAAGCGGCACGAGTTAAAGTTCGTACGGTAGATTTGAGGCCGGATCTAACCATGGACCTGAAAGGTTTTGCTGATCACTTTTTCCGAAATCCCAGCGCTAAGATTCGTCTCATTTTCATTCCGAATCCTAACAACCCCACGGGGACTTCTGTCGGAGGCTCTGAATTAGATGATTTTTTGGTCCGTTTAGGAAATCGCGACGATGTGCTCTTGGTTTTTGATGAAGCGTACACAGAATACGTGCGAAATCCCGAATTTAAAGCGGCGGCTCAGTTTTATCAAAAATACACCAATGTTTTAGTTCTCAAAACATTTTCAAAAGTTTATGGAATGGCTGGATTAAGACTGGGCGTTCTTTTAGCGCCGGAATATGTGCTCGAATTCTATAATCGGGTGCGCAATCCATTTAACGTGAATGATTTGGCTCAAATCGCCGCGGTTGCGGCTTTAGACGATGACGCTTACAGGGCCGAATCGCAGAAAATAACTTGGGAAGGTTTGGATTATTTTTACAGCGAGTTGACGCGTTTAAATCTTCCTTTTTATAAATCAGACGGAAATTTTATTTTATTTGATACTAAACGTAACGCTCAAACCTGTTTTGTGAACTTGCTTAAAAAAGGGATTATTCTTAGACCTGTTGCTAACTACGGTTTTCCAAATTATCTCAGAATGACTGTGGGTAAAGCATTTGAAAATAAAAAAGCCATCGAAGCAATCGAGAAAATGCTAGCTGAGATTCCTGAAATCAGTTAGCGTGTGGTTTTAAATGAAGTGGGTAGAAAAAATGGGCTACGTAATTACAATAGATGGACCTGCGGCTTCTGGCAAATCGTCAGTGAGTCGAGAGCTTTCTAAAAAATTAGGTATCCCATGGGTTTCAACGGGGGCTTTTTACCGCGGATTAGCCTATGTGGCGCAACAGATGAAAACCGACCTTGATAACCCGATCGCTTTATCTGAGCTCTGTTTTTCAAAAACCTGGAAAATTGTGATGACCACCGAAAAAACTCAAGTATGGTTTGACGGGGTCGACGTCACAGATAAAACGTCTCATGAAGACGTAGGAAATATCGCCAGCAAAATCAGCCACTTTCCTGAAGTGCGGCAGTCACTATTGGACCATCAAAGAAATTGTGCCGTGGAAAATCAGGGTCTCATTGCCGAAGGTCGCGACTGTGGCACGGTGGTTTTTCCTTTGGCCGAAGCCAAAATTTATTTAACGGCGCGCTCGGAAGATCGCGCCTCTCGTCGGGCTCAAGAATTAGGTTTAGATAAAGACGTTTTAAAAGCCCAACAAAAGCAACGCGATATCCAAGATTCCACACGCAAAGTCGCCCCTATGCAGGTTCCTGCAGAAGCTTTAGTGGTCGACACCAGTGAACTCACTTTAGAACAAGTCGTCCAAAAGGCCTATGATTTCTCATGGCCGAAGGTCCAACGTTAAACGAAGGAAATACCTCACGATTTGGCCTTGACCGAATTCTGTAAAAAAAGTAGAACTGCTGTTCACCTTTAAGCTCCAAGAGGGCTTTCTGCGTAGAAGGAAAAAAAACAAAACATGAACAAAACGATAAGCAAGAGCCAAAAAGAAAAACTATCAGTATTAGCGATGCTAGATGCTGAAGACTCAAATATAGCCGCAAATCCAGGTTTTAATGCACAAGCAGATAAAACGGGTGAGTTCGAAACGATGTTTCAGGCATCAACTCTAGATCAAGACTTCCGTGTCGGTGACGTCGTTACCGGTAAAGTTGTCGAAGTCCAATCTGATTATGTATTGGTTGATATCAATTACAAATCAGAAGGTCTCATTCCGATCAACGAATTTAGAATCGTTGATGGCGTTCGCCAAGTTAATGTAGGTGAAACCGTCGAAGTCCTGATTGACCGTATCGAAAATGAAAACGGCATGATCGCGTTATCGAAAGATAAGGCCGATATGTTACGTGCATGGAACGATATTTCTAAAGCTGCTGAAAACGAAGAAATTATCGAAGGAACAGTCATCGCTAAAGTTAAAGGCGGACTATCGGTTGATATCGGAGTTAAAGCATTCTTACCAGGTTCACAAATCGATTTACGTCCGGTACGTAATATGGATGTTTACTTGGGTAAAAAATATAAATTTAAAGTTATCAAATTCAATAAAAAACGTGGAAACATTGTTTTATCTCGTCGCGCGATACTTGAGAGTGAACGTGATAACCTCAAAGCTCAAACAGCTGATACCATGAAAGAAGGCGCAACGGTTGTTGGTCTTGTTAAGAATATCACTGATTACGGAGCATTCATCGATTTAGGTGGTATTGACGGATTACTACATATCACTGACATGAGCTGGGGGCGCATAAAGCATCCTTCTGAAGTCATTTCAGTCGGTGCGGAAATCAACGTTAAAATTCTTAAGTACGACACTGAAAAAGAACGCGTATCATTAGGAATGAAGCAATTAACTGACGACCCATGGGCAGCAGTTCAGTCTCAGTTCCCAATTGGTTCTAAAGCTAAAGGTAAAGTTGTATCTTTAGCTGAATACGGAGCGTTTGTTGAATTAGGCAACGGAGTCGAAGGACTTATTCACGTTTCTGAAATGTCTTGGACAAAACGTGTCAAGCACGCGAATCAAATCGTACAAGTCGATCAAGAAGTTGACGTACAAGTTATCGCCATTGATTTTGAAAACAGAAAAATCAGCTTAGGTATGAAACAGCTTCAAACAAATCCTTGGGTTGAGATGAAAGAATCTTACCCTCCAGGAACGATCATTGAAGGTGAAGTTAAATCGATCACTGATTTCGGTGTATTCATCGGAATCGAAGACGGTATTGACGGTTTAGTTCATATCTCTGATTTCTCATGGACGAAACGTGTGAATCATCCTTCTGAAATGTTTGCTAAAGGTGCGAAAGTTCGCGCGGTTGTTTTAGGTGTAGACACTGAAAATGAACGTTTCTCTTTAGGGGTTAAACAATTAGAATCTGATCCTTGGTCACAAATTGAAACTAAATACGGAATCGGAACTCAACACGAAGTCAAAGTGACTAAGACAGTTGATTTCGGAGCTTTTGTAGAACTCGAAAGTGATATCGAAGGACTCATTCATATTTCTGAATTAACTGTTGATAAAATCACAACGGTTGAAGATTTTATCAAAGTGGGCGGTAAAATTAAGGCCGAAGTTATCAGCATCGACAAAGATGCTCGAAAAGTAGGATTATCAGCGAAGTTGATTACGCTTCGTGATCAAAAAGCCAATGTCGATGATTACGTGAAAAAAGCAGCTACAACAGCAAAAACAAGCTTCGGTGATATGTTCGGTGATCAGCTTAAGGGTCTTAAAAAAGACTAGTTGGCAGAAAAGTAAATGAATTTGTAAAAAGGGAAGCTTGAAAAAGCTTCCCTTTTTTTTGAGGATTACGGTTCGGCTTACCGCCTCTTGTTTACTCCATGTATAAGCCTATTCCCCGGTTCGTTGGTTAATCAGGAATTTTGGGTACAAAATTCCTGATTTCCTTCGGAGGGGATGGGTAGAACTCACGTAACATCCGGCTTTCCATACTGCGAAGCGAGATGACTGAAAACTGACAAGAGAGGACCCTTACTATGTGAAGTCTGTTTCATTCAGTTACGGGCTGATTCTCGAAAGGTTGTTTTTAGTGAAAAATTGGTCGTTCGGTCGTAAGTTTATGATTTTATTGTTTGTTGGTTTTTTTGCAATTATTGCGGTTCGATACTTTATGAGTTCAAAAGATGTCGAGGGGTCTGATGGTGAAACGACGATGTCGAAGAATCAGATTCTGAATTTAGAAATTAATGGCGTGATCATGAACGGAAAATCTTTTTTGAAAAAATTAAAAAAATATAAAAAAGATCCTTCCATAAAAGCCATTGTTATTGATATCAATTCCCCGGGCGGGGCAGTGGGTCCGTCGCAGGAAATTTATTACGAAATTATTCGGGCTCGAAAAGAAACTAAAAAACCTATTGTATGTGTTTCAACCGGGCTTATTGCCAGTGGCGGATATTACGCAGCATTAGCCTGCGACAAAATTTTAGTGGCTCCGGGTGCCATGATCGGTTCAATCGGCGTCATTATGGAATTTGCTAATTTAGAAAAACTTTATGAATGGGCGAAGGTTCAACGTTACACTATCACTTCGGGAAAATTCAAAGATTCAGGATCTGAATACCGTCCGATGCGGGAAGATGAAAGACAATTATTTCAAAGCATGATCGATGAAGTTTATCTTCAATTTAAAACAACCGTGATGAATTCTCGAAACTTAAGTGAGGAAATTGTTTCTCAGTATGCTGATGGACGGGTTATGACCGGGTCTACTGCGGTGAGATTAAAATTTGCTGATGCGGAAGGAACTTTTGAAGATGCGGTTCGCATGGCGGCCACGATGGCGAAGCTGGGTGATGATTATAAAGTCGTGAAGCCTTCAAAAGGTAAAGATAACTGGTTTGAGACGATATTTAATAACCGTGATGAAGATGAACTCAATACTTTTGCTCCGTCTCCGTTATTTTCAACATCTCGTTTAATGAAAAATATTTTTAAAACTGAGTTATTGAATCAACCGTTATTTATGATGCCGGGATATTGGTAATTTGAAAAAAAAGACTAAAAAATCTTTAACACCAAAGCCCAAATCGACTTCTCGAAAAAAGATGACGGCTAAAAGTTCTTTAGCTGGACCTTCATTGGTCGGTTTAAACCAAGATATTTGGCCGATCGAGCGCGATGTTCTTTTCCGTCCAGCGCGACTCAAGTACGTGCGAAAATTAATGAAAAAACAGGGCTGTGTTTTTTGTTATGCCGATAGCGTTGCCGAACAGGATCGCATGGAAGAAAATTTATGTGTTTACCGGACAAAATATTCACAAATCGTGGTGAATAAATTTCCCTACAACAGTGGCCACCTTCTGATTTTACCGCATCGTCATTGCGGTGATTTTTTAGGACTCGAGCCGCTGGAGTACGCTGATTTGATGCAAACTTTAAAGCTTGCGGTGCAAGCTGTGACTCAAATTTATAATCCTCAGGGTTATAATTTGGGTTTAAATAATGGATCCGCAGCCGGAGCAGGAATTCCTGATCATTTGCATTTTCATCTCGTGCCTCGTTGGAACGGAGATTTGAATTTTTTCCCTTTGATTGCCGAGACTAAGCTTGTGATCGAAAATGTGGATGACACAGTAGCCACGTTTAAAAAATATTTTCAAAATTATAAAGTTAAGGAGAACGCATGAGTCTTCAAATGATGCCGGTGACTCCGGTTGTTAAAAGATTAATGATCGTCACGGGATTTGTCTGGTTTGTTTTACAAGTCGTCATCGGCGGAATTTTTAAAGTCAATATTTGGCAACCCTTAGCGTTGTATCCGGCCCAGGTGATTGAAAATTTTTATGTTTGGCAATTGCTGACGTACATGTTTCTGCACGCCATGTCGCCGTTTCATATTCTGTTTAATATGCTGATGCTGTATTTTTTTGGTTCAGAATTAGAAAAACATTGGGGCTCTAAATTTTTTACCACGTATTATTTTGTAACTGGTATCGGAGCGGCCATTCTGTACTGTTTAGGGGTGGCTATTTACTCTGCGACCACTTCGATCCGTACTCCGTTGGTTTTACCGGTCATGGGGGCCTCAGGGGCTTTATTCGGTTTGTTATTGGCCTATGGAATTATTTTCTCGGAAAGAATCACTTATTTCATGGGAATGTTTCCCATGAAGGCCAAGTACTTCGTGATGATTGTCGGGGGAATTGATTTTGCTTCGCTGCTCAGTTCGGGTTTCTCAGGAACTGAAGTCGCCTATTTAGCTCATTTAGGAGGCATTGCTGTAGGTTATGCCACCTTGAAGTCCCATGCCTATTTTAAATTGAAGCAAATCGCGGGAAAAATGAAGAAGAAAAATAATTCCCTACGCCTGGTGATCGATAACGAGAAAAACGACAAAGACGATAATCCAAAATACTGGAATTAGCTGGATCTTTAATCTAATATACATTACTTTGTGAAGTTCCAATAATTATCAACCCGGAGCAAATATGTCTTTGAACAAAGCTGTAGAAAATTTAAAGTTTGATTCTCGTTTATTGGATCTTAATTTGCGTTTAGGTCGATTAACACAGGCCGAATATGATCAGCACATCAAAGCTTTAGCCGATCTGGAGTCAGATTCTTCAAAGATTGATCTTGAGAACAAAGTGACTGACCCTAATTAATCTCGAATTGCCGTAAAACTGTTAATCTTATCTACAGGACCGGACGCAGGTCGTATGTGTTTGCGCTTTCTATGTCTTAACAAAGTGTTATCTACTTAAAGTCTTGCTGTGAAAAGTCCGATACAAATAGGTATGCGGAGGTTATGATGCATTCGAAAATCAAATCCCTACTTCTGGGTCTTTTTACTTTGATGAACCTCGGCGTGTTAGGCCTTGGATCATATTGGGTTTATATGTCGACCATGGGATATGAGAATCCATCCATCACGGAAACATCTCTGAGAAGCGTGGCGAGCCTTCCCGAGCACCTCAGCGAAGGTCCAATGGTTTACACTATGGATAAATTTATTGTGAACTTATCGGGTCAACCCAAAAGAACGATTCGTATTCAAGTTAATTTAGACATGATCAGTGCCGAATCTTTTGAAAGTATTATGGATACCGAAAATCGGGCTCGCGCACGCGATAGTATCGTAAGACTTTTAAATGATAAAACATTTGATGAGTTAGAAACTATTCAAGGAAAACTATTTTTAAAAGACAAAATTGTTCAGGAAGTTAATCGCGTTCTTAAAGTTGGATTGGTTAAAGATGTTTACTTCACTGATTTTGTTATGAATTAGTGATCACGTTTTTTATAAAATTTGAATCCGATATATCCGGCTATGGCCAGGATAACAAAAATCAAACCTAAAAATGAATTGTTGTTTAAAAGACCGGATTTAGCTTTTGCGCTGTTGGAAGCATCCGTGCCGTCCTCGGAACTTAAAAGATCCGCGGGCATAGCTTGTCCGACGCCGGCCCCTAACATTTCGTTTGATCCCCGAAGCGGACCTGATTCAGGTCGCGATGTTAAATCTTTTGCGGCAATCACTTTTAGGGACTG
>JACMMZ010000087.1 GCA_014378775.1 Pseudobdellovibrionaceae bacterium | reverse complement strand
TCTTCCACTCCCCAAAAACATCCTCCGGCTAAAATAGCAGTTTCATAAGTTGGTTTTGTCGAATTTGTTTTTGCATCTGCATCACTTGAGTTCATAAAAGTGGCTCCTAAAAAGAAGAAAAATAAGGTTGCTAACAATGATTTATTTACCATACTGTTGAGGGTGCACCACAAGCCGAAATCGCGCAAAACAAAAGGATCGCCATGCTTAAAATGAGTCTTATTTTTATAAATGCGTTATTGGTACTATTCTTCTCGATAACTTTAATTGCAGCTGATCGAAAAGCGGGGCCGGTCCAAAAGCCCATTATGCATCCTGTAAAGCGCAACCAACCCATCACCAGCGAAGATATAGGCCTCCAGCTAGGTTTTAAATTCAGTGAACGATACTCGATCCAAGCTGAGCAACAAGACAACGGCACACGGGCTGAATATTTCACCCACGAATTTATACCCACTTTAAAAACGACTAATTATGTATTCAACGCCACTTTTGATTTTTACGATTATTACAAAACACCGGAAGCCAGCAAATGGGATAATACCCAATTTGATGCGGCTCTCAATAATCCTTGGGATACGGAATATTTTAAATTTACGCCGATGGCCATTGCGATTGCTCCGCTGTTTAAAAAAGAGTCGGAAGTTTCTTTTCAATATGCGGCCGGGGGGCGCCTTACGGCCGCACTCAAAAGTAAAGAATTGGATATTCCAAATTTTATTTTCAAATACGGTTGGCAAGTTTTAAAATTCGGACAAAAATTAAAATTTCAAGAAGACCCTAAAACCGGCCTACCGTTATTAGATGCTTCTGGCGAAAAACAATTCAACACCGATTTCAGACTTCGCCAAAGATTCCATTTAGGATACAAGCTCACAGAAAAATTACTCGCCTTCATGTACTTTCATTATGATTCAAATTTTCTATTTGAAGGCACCGTCCGAAACGGCTTCTACCACGAGACCTTCTTGGAATACGCCATAAACGAAAACATCGCCATCAACCTAGGAACCAGCAATGGCGGCGGAGTCTTCGTTGGCGATTACCAAGAAAAAGATAATCTTAAATTCTACAGCAAAGAGTCTTCACAATACTTTGCTGGTTTGGGGATGAGTTTTTAATTGTGTTTTAACTAACTGAGTAGTTTAAAGTCTACTTTAAAAGACTCATGAGTAGTTTAAAGTAGACTTTAAACTACTCATAGCGCATGATGGGCTATGAAAAATACAAGATATCTGACTCAAATTATCGAACAAGCATTGAACAAAAAAATGGTGTTTCTGGGTGGCCCTAGACAGGTCGGTAAGACAACTTTATCATTGAAATTTTTAAAACCAGCATCAGTTAAAAATCCAGCGTATCTTAATTGGGATCGCAATTCTGACAAATCAATTATACTTAAAGATCAAATTCCATTTGAACATCCAGTCTTAATTTTAGATGAAATTCATAAATATAAAAACTGGCGTAATTTAGTTAAGGGCATTTACGATAAACATCATGAAGATATGAAAATTATCGTCACAGGCTCCGCTCGGCTTGATTACTTTAAAAAAGGCGGAGACTCCCTATTGGGAAGATACAGATACTTTAGACTTCATCCTTTTTCTCTTTTTGAATTAAATCATAATCCAACGCAATCTGATTTAAAGCAGCTCCTGAAATTTGGAGGATTTCCTGAACCATTCCTAACCGCCGATGAAGCAGAACATCGCATTTGGCAAAAAGAGCGTGTCTATAAAGTCGTAGGAGATGATCTTAAAGATCTCCAAAATATAAAAGAAATTTCTTTAGTCCAACTTTTAGCAGAAATACTTCCCTCAAAAGTAGGATCTCCGTTATCACTCAACAGCATGCAAGAAGATCTGCAAGTTTCGCAACCAACGATAGCCAGTTGGATTCAGGCTTTAAGTCAAATGTATTACTGTTTTACAATTTCACCATTCGGTAGTCCAAAAATACGAGCCGTCAAAAAACTTCAAAAACTTTATCTATGGGATTGGTCCGAAGTCGAAGAAATAGGACCTCGCTTTGAAAACTTAGTCGCCAGTCACCTGTTAAAATACTGTCACTATATTGAAGATACCGAGGGTTACAATATGGAACTCCGCTATCTGCGCGATACCGACGGGCGCGAAGTAGACTTCGTTGTACTTAAAGATAAAAAACCTATTTTTGCAGTTGAATCCAAAACCGGAGATAAAAACTTAAGCCCGCACATTCGATATTTTCAAGAACGACTTAATATCCCTGAATATTATCAAGTCCACATGAAAGAAAAAGATTTCGGACATCCTAAAACAGGCCGGGTGATACCCTTTACTAAGTTTTGTAAGGACATACTGAAGGTTTAATTTAATTTTCTCATATGCGATAATTGTTGGAATATCGAACTGCGCCAAAATCTATGCTGGCGATTTCTAAGAAAGAAAGCCTTAAATTATACAGCAAAGTGTCTTCCGAATACTTTGCTGGTTTAGGAATGAGTTTTTGATTTACGTTGTTTCCTGGCCGCGTATCTATTTTTGTTTACCGTCATACCCTGGACGTTTTTTCAGTCGCTTCTGAGTGTCCGGATCAATTTTACCTCTGTATTTAGCGCAGTTTTTCGATTTGGGATCTACTTCGCAGCAAGCATTGGCTGCGGCATTACTAGCTTCACGCATCCGCTCAAGTGCTGCGTAAGCATCTGCTGAAACGTCTTCATACGTTGTACCGTCTTCCTCTAACCCGTAATCGAAAACCGTTTTACTGTTTAAAAGCCTTTGCAAACTAACATCTCGATCTGAAATAATTTTTTCTAAGTCAGCTTTTTCTTGAGAAAATCCTGTTTGTAAATCCCTTAATTCTTTACTAAAGATCGCTAATTTTTCAGCATGCGCTGATTCCGCATCTGTTTTCTTAGTGGTAAATTGCTTAGTGAGTTCTTCGAAAGATTTTTTTGAATCGTCTAATTGTTTATTTTCATCTTGAATCTCATCATTTTTTTCTTTTATTTGTAGATCAAGATCACGCATAGCGTTCGCATGGCCGTTCTTTTCATTTTTGAGCGCAATTTCTCTTTCCTGATAGCAGTTAGCCTCTACGACTTTGATTAAACTTTTAAAGGTACCTGTGCGTGCAGTACCTTTAACGTCTGATAACAATCCAGAAACACTTTTTAGACTATCGTCCTTGCAGGCAGCAGCCGCTAAAGCTTCTGCCGTTTTTTTACTTGCACTGAGAAAACATGTTCTTGCGTTTTTCTTAGCGATCTTACAGTACAAATCAATTTTGTCCTGCGCATAGCTCAGTAAAGTATCTTGTTGCTTGAGATGAGCAGTTTCCTTCAGGTTTTTAATTTTGACGATTTCATTATTTGTTTTACGAATTTTAGTACTAGCGTCGAGTATTTGTTTACTTATTTTTTGAGCTTCTTCTTGTTTACTTTTTTCAATTCCCTGAATTGTTTCATTTAATTTTTCTTTTAATTCGGATTGATCTTTTTCGTTTTTAGCGACATCTTTTTTCATGTCTGCTTCTGATTTGCGAAGCTTTGCTTTTTGTTCTTCAATTTGCTTTTTCAGATCTTTAATGAGCTCCTCTTTCTTCTTGCGGGCCTCCTCTTTTTTCTTGGAATCTGCTGCGATCTTATTATAACATCCTGTGTTTGGGTTAAAACTTTTTGAGGGTTCTGTGGTAGGCCCTTTTTTTGCTTTATACAACTCGAACAAATTTTCAATTGCACCGTCAACACCATCTATTCCGGTTATATCACCTAGGCCTGAATTCAATCCATATGCACTTTGCGCGTTAGAAATACAGGAATTAATTTTGTCTTCACACTTGTCAATTTCGCTCGGAATTTTGCAGAAACTTTTATCTACTGCTTCGTTATACTCTTTTGCGGCAGTCGTGCAGGCTTGAATAGCATCTTTTTTATCGATTCTTTTGTCTGCATCCGTTGTAAATCCTGCACATTCACCGCCTGCTTTGATTGCTTTATCTTCGCAATTCCTTTGCTCAGGCGAACTCTTTTTTTCTGATTTGCAGGCCGTTTCTACACATGCACTTTGTGGGTCCGCGCTTGCAGTAACACTTATTCCCATCACCAAAACCAAACCAAATAAAATCGAAGTAAACTGCTTCATCAAAATCCCCCTGGATTAAAAATCAGTGCTTTAAAATATGTTAGCAAAAAACGAGACACTTGAAGCACTTTTTGTTTCAAAAAAGTGCGATCTCTATTTAATAACGTTATTAGGTTATTTTAGGTCTC
>JACMMZ010000086.1 GCA_014378775.1 Pseudobdellovibrionaceae bacterium | reverse complement strand
CGAGTGAAATTAGGCCAAATCACTTTACAAGCCCCAATCGAGAACACTCAGCCTCCTGAAAAAAGCCATGATTCATCCGCCTTGTATTTTGGTTTCGGCGAACAAAATCGCCTTCATTTTTCTTCCTTGAGATTTAGAAGTGCTTTCCATGATCTGGAACAAACTGATTTTGGAACAGTCGCGTTTAGTCATAATGAAATGGCCAGCTTCGAAGTTCGCTACACGCAGCCGGAAGAAAATTCCAATGAAAAGGCGCAAAATTCAGTTAAAAACTTTAAATTACACCGCTTTACTTTTTTAAATTTAGTTAATTTAAACCCAGTCACAATTTTAGATAGCAACCTTTCATGGAAAGTGAACGCGGCACTTCGCGACGAATGGAAACCTGATTTTGAAGTTGCTTTTGGCTATAGCTATGACTTCCCTTGGTTTAAAAGAACGCGCATTGGGGCTTTTATATCGGAAAAAACGATGAGCGAATATAATTCGAGCGGTGATTTTAGATATCTTAACGGAATTGGTCCTAATCTTCTCATGGTAACGCGTTTAACGGATCGAATAGGCCTGTCGGTTGATCTAGCTTATTATCTGAATTATGAAAATGGTTCGTTTTTTCGCTATAAAAGCAAAATGAATTACAGTTTAAAGCGAAATTTCGATTTCCAACTGCAATTTGAAAATCATTATGATCATTCTATCGAATCGCAAATGCAGTTCGTGTGGAATTTTATTTTATAGGAATTTTACGAAGTTTTAAAATCATCAAAGATATTAAACCAAAGATGACTACGGCCTCGAAACTGACAATCGCCGAGTAGAAAAAATAAACGACGTAGGTGCACATCATGGCGGGAATATATATTTCATCACGACGGGCTTTGTAAGTTGCCACTAAAAAAAATCCATAAAGAAAAATAAAATATATTCCCCCGAACTGAAGAAGTAAGGTCATGTAACTTGAATGTTGGTCATTGTATGAATATTCAATTTTGGTATATCTTTGGGCGTACTCGGGACCTTGCTTTTCAATAAAGTCTTTTAAGGTGTATTTACTGTTGTTAAAACCGACCCCAAAAAAAGGGACTTCTTGATACAAGTCGGTCGCCACTTTCCACATGTGCAATCGACCGGCGTTTGATCCGTCTTCGGAGGTGATTTTACCTTCTTCGCGCTTAATATCAAAACTTGATAAGATGCGGTGTCGAATGCCTGTGTTGCTGAAAAGAATAAGAAAAACTAAAACACCGTATCCTATATAATACTTTAAAGATTTGCGCTGAGAAATTAAAACACAAAACGTTCCCGCCAAAGCCCCCATCCAGGCGCCGCGAGAAGAAGTTAAAACCAAGGAAGCCACTGCCATCACCAGCAAAAGACAAACAAACTTCCACGTTTTCGCATCAATAAAATCAGTTTTAATCAGGATTGAAAATAATATCGTGATCGCGACCGCCAAAAAATACGCCCAGCGAAGAATATCCCAGAAGCTGGACACGCGTGCGCTGCTATCGAAATCAAATTCTCCGGAAAAACGAAAGAAGCTGTACAAGCAGGCGATGAGTAAGCTTAAGCCTAAACCTTTGAAAAAAAGAATCCGCTCGTTTTTATTTTCATGCAGGTAAACAAAAGGAAAATAAATCAAAGGCCAAGTCCACCGGGTTAAAACCTCAAGCGCCGCTCCAGAGCCTCCAACGGAAAAAAAATTAAGTGCAATCGCGACCGGAAATAAGACCAGCAAAGCTTTTTCCAGAACAGGCAAACGCGGGACGATACTCCATTTGAATTTGAACAACCCGAACAAGACGACGACCGTGTAAAGCAGCGTGAAGGCGCTTTTAGAAATAAGAAAGCTGAGCCCGAATAAACCAAACAACACTTGTACCATGCCGTATACCAGTACTTTTGTCTGGCTGAGTCAAATAAATATGTTATCGCTCCTATAAGAAAATTTTTATTGGTCATGGTGCTTTTAATAGCTAGGCTTTCGTCTATACAAAGGAATGTGTTATGAAAAAAGTTTTAGTTTCAGGGATGGTCTTTCTTTTTGTCTTCAGTGCTTTTCAAAATGCACAATCAACGAATCATAAGTACTACTGGATGAAAATTGAAGCTCATGACAAGTTTCAACGTTCGGTCATCGCTAATACGGGTGCTTCAATTGAAATTGTCAAAGACGACTACGTGATTGCCTACGGAAACGAAATCAACTTGGCAAAAATTAAATCTATCGCTCGAGTTATTGCGGCTTCAGACATGATGGCTGAGCAGCAATTTCATATCAATACAGGTTTTGGAACTCTCGATTTTCCAACGGCAGATTCGGCATTTCATAACTACTCGGAATTAACGACGGAACTTGAAAAATTAGCCGCGGCAAATCCGGATTTAGTGCATTTGACTTCGATTGCGAAAACAAATGAAAACCGCGATATCTGGGCTTTACGCATTACTCAAAATTTGAGCGACGCCAATCAAAAACCGGCTGCCATTTTTATGGGAGGACATCACGCTCGCGAACACGTTTCGGTTGAAATACCATTATTGTGGGCGCAGTACTTGGTGACCGAATACCGCAAAGGTAACACCCGCGTAATCAATCTGGTGAATTCGCGCGATATCCATATTATTCCTGCGGTGAATCCCGACGGTTTAGAGTACGACGTCTCAGGAAAAAAATATAAATTGTGGAGAAAAAATCGGACGCAAAATGGTGACGGAACTTACGGCGTTGATCTTAATCGGAACTACGGATTTGGCTGGGGAACTGGTGGTTCATCTCAAAATACTTCTGACGATACCTACATGGGACCGAAAGCGTTTTCAGAAATTGAAACTCAAGCTATCAAAAATTATGTTGAAGCGCATAGTAACATTACCATCTTATTATCAACCCACACCTTTTCAAAATTAATTTTGTATCCATGGGGTGGTCAAAATAATCCGATCAATGTGGCTAATGATCGTCAAGTTCACGAAACGATGGCCAAGAAGATGTCAGTTTGGAATGGATATAAACCCGAACAAGCTTCTGATTTATATATTGCCAGTGGTGACACCACGGACTGGGCTTACGGCGTTCATAAGATCATATCATTTACGTTTGAACTCGATCCCGACAGCAGCGCAGGATCAGGAATTGGTGGAATAATCGGTGGAAAATGCGAAGGCCTGATTGCTCCGGGATGTGCGGGCTTTTACCCTGGACAAGCTCAGATTAATCCGACATTCCAGAAAAATATTGAACCGTTCATGTATCTGCTCGATCACGCGGATAATCCGTACCGAGCGTTAGCTGAATAATTTGTTTTTATTAAAAATTAGAAACGAGTGCTTCAACGAAGTTTTTAGCTGAGTTAAAATAAAGACCAATTCCAAATAAAACCAATGAGGCGGCTACTTTGGAGAAGAACGGAACGTTACTTCCCAAGTACGCCTTAGTGAACATCATCCAAATTCGACGGGGAAAGTTTTTAGCGCGACGAGATTCCTCACGAGTTAAAACCGAACCCGCCTGAAGAGAAAAAATGGCGATCGACACGATAAATAATATGACTTCTAAAGGCCAAGCCACAAAAATATAACCAATCACGATCTGGATAAACTTAAAAATTTCCAGCGGGTTGTGAATAAAACGCTTACTTTCTTCAATTAGTACATTGGTCGCAATTTGCTTTTTAATGGATTTGACTTTTTCTGTGTCACCAATAATTTGCATCTGTTTTAAATAATTTTTTTGAACCACTTGTACAGTTTGTGGATCTTCGGTTTGAGGACCTAATGCCCAGGTATACAAGATTTCTAGGTCTTCGGGACTTGGATGACTGACCTTCTGCGCTCCACCTAAAGAAAGGCGCGCCAGTTTTTCTCCGTATTCTCGGTATTTTTCTGGGTGCTTAAAAGTCTTCATTCTTTCTGACAACGAAGCTAAATGTTTGGCCGTCAAGTCCATGGGATAATGAAGTTCATGCAAAAAATATGAGGTCCAAAAGTAATCAGTGTATTTGATTTCTTTGTAAGAAGCATAGAATAAACTGGTTGCATGCCCGACTAGTAGATCATGTAACTTATCGAATTGTTCAGACTGGATGGTTAAATTCACTTCGTTGGCTTTCTTTATAGCCTGGCTTAAGCCGTAAAAATTCATTTGCATCAGCGATCGCTTCTTGGAATCGAGTGAAAGATCGTAGTTAGATTTAAGAATCTGAACGTACTTAACCACAGCATTGGTTAAATGATTAAAATCGAAATGTTGAATTTCACGCGCGGTGATGTCTTGGTAAACAATACGCTTTTCAATTTTATAAAAAATAACATCGAGATCATTTTCACTTTGACCAAAAGACTGTAATTGAAACTGCCAGAGTCCTTTTTTAGCCGCTTTATAATAGTATGACGAACGAAGTTCTGAATTTTCCTTGGCCGCTTCTTTTTGTTGCGGCGTTAAACGAGCGGCACCCATGGCTGTACCGACTGCACACAGTGTGAAAATAATGAGACTGATTTGCTTAAATAATTTTGCCATAATGGTGTTATAGAGCATCCACCGTTGATGTCCTAATTTTTCTGATCCGAAAATCCCCTTTTTTCGAAGAGAGCAGAAAAATCCTATTCTTTTTACCTCAATGTCAAAAACATGGACGATCTTCGCTGCCGGAAAGGCCCGCGCGAATCGGCACTGTCTCAATCTTAGACATCCTATATCCTCTATATAAGGTATAAACTAGGAATCAAAACTGCATTATCGTATCGTTATGAGATCAATTAAATTGTACGTCCTTCTTTTCTCTCTGGTAATTCAATCAACGACGCAAGCTTTGGCTGCGGCTAAATCCAGTGTATCGACGGCAGAAAAGTGTTTGAATGTTTCGACCAACTTAACCGTCGATTGTATGAACCGTCATTTACAGCCCAAGACCCTGACGAGCTGCTACAAGTTGAGCGAAACCATCTATTCAAATCAATCTAAAGAAAACGTAAAGAATTATTGTTTCTACAGTATATCAGAATTTCCGACTTTGATTGCCTGTGTGGATTCAGCTAAAAAGTTTTATCTGGGTGAAAATAAGGACCAAGCTTTATTTGAATGTGTACGCCAGTTCGCCAGCAGCATCACCGTCAATCAGTGCATGAAGATGTCTAAAATGATGACCTTTAAGGAGAAAAGTAATTATTTGGCTCGTCATTGCGCCAATCTTTAATCAGTGGCTTTGGTCCCAGTTCATCCCGACCGCGTGATTAACTTTTAAAGGGACTTTCAATTTTGCAACATGTTCCATTTTATATTTAATCTTTGGAAGATTTTCTAAAATTTCTTCTTCCGACCCTTCGAAAATGAGTTCATCGTGCACTTGCAAAATGAGTTTAAGCTGAATATTTTTAGCAATATCAATCATGGCTAATTTAACCAAATCACTGGCCGTACCCTGAATCGGCGCATTGATCGCCGCGCGTTCTCCAAATTTTTTGACCATCACGTTAATGGAATTGAGTTCGTCAATATACCTTTTGCGGCCAAAAAGGGTCTCGACATATTTATTTTTGTGAGCCTGCTCGATTGTCCTTTCGATGTATTCTTTAATCCCGCTGAAACGATTAAAATATTTTTCGATAATCTCTTTTGATTCAGAACGACTAATCCCCAAGGTTTCCGCTAAACCAAAAGCCCCTTGACCGTAAGCAATACCGAAATTCACGGCTTTGGCGATACGTCGTTGCTCTTTGGTGACATCTTTCAAGGGAGTCGTGAAAACTTCCGAGGCCGTGGCCTGGTGGATATCTAGATCGTCAGCAAAGGCTTGAATCAAATTTTTATCTTCAGAGATATGAGCTAAAACTCGTAGTTCGATCTGCGAATAGTCCAATGATAAAAGTTTTTGTCCGGCTTCTGCGATAAAACATTGGCGTACAACTTGGCCTTTTTCGGTTTTGATCGGAATATTTTGAAGGTTTGGAGCCGTGCTGGAAAGCCTTCCCGTTGCGGTTAAAGCTTGATTAAACGATCCGTGAACTCGATGATTCGCATCGACTAATTCCGGCAAGGCATCAACGTAGGTTGATTTAAGTTTCGCTAGCTCTCGGTATTCGATAACTTGTTTTGCGATGGGGTGCTGAAGTTTTTCCAGCACATCATTATCCGTAGAGTATCCAGTTTTTGTTTTTTTAAGTGCCTCTAAGCCCAATTTTTCAAATAATATAACACCCAACTGTTTCGGTGAGCCGATGTTAAATTTTTCACCGGCTATTTCGTGAACTTTAGTTTCGATCACCGCTAATTCTGCACCCAGCTGTTGAGAGAATTCATTCATTCGCTTCACATCAAGCTTAATGCCGTTACTTTCCATCCGGTGAAGAATTTTAATCAGAGGTTTATCTAATTTTTCGTAAATGTCATCAGACTTAGTTTGATCATTCAATGGTTTTATAATTTGATTTAATTGAAATAAGATCCGGTACAAATCGACCGTTTCAATTTCTTTTAATTTAAATTCATGTTTTAAATAATTCTTGGCTAATTTTTCCAGATCGCTGGTGTCTGAAGCTTTTAAGGCGTAGGCTCCCACCATCAAATCCCAATCCACAATGGCCCCAGCTACAATTTTGTCGGATAAATTCAAAGTTTGCCAAATGTGTTTTAAATCGTAGCCAGACCACTTGATGCCCGTGAATAAAGTGTGATCAGTGATCTCCGTCGCTTTTTTATAAAATACTTGAGTCCCGAATGCAAAAGCCACTTCATTTTTATGTGTAAAAATAAAACTGGATTCTTTTTGCAAGCGAACCCGTAAAATGTCTTCATCCCAAGTCTGTTCTGAAATATCAATCGCAGTTAAAGCCGAGCTTGGCGCTTCTTCCGCGGCGACCAGAGAAACAGGAGCCATCTCGGGTGCGCCTTCAGTGTAATTAATTTTGCTATCCCCTAAAACAGTTTTTTCAAAAGTTTTAAAGTTTAATTTTTGAAACCAAGTGCGAAGCTCTTCCGTTTTCATAGGTCCGCGCTTAAAATCTTCAAATTCTTTTCCCATTGGAGCATCAATTGAAATTGTCACCAGTTTTTGAGCTAAGAAAACATCATCCTTTGAAGCTTCTAATTTAGCGCGCGTCGACAGACTTGAAATTTGATCTAATGATTTATATATATTTTCTAACGAACCAAAATCTTGAATCAGTTTCTGCGCACCTTTAGGCCCAATACCTGCCACCCCTTTGATGTTGTCTGATGTATCTCCGGTGATCGCCAAATAATCGATAAACTGCGCCGGCGTCACACCGTATTTTTCGAGCACGGTGGTCGGATTTGTGAGCGCCTCTTTCATGGTGTCATACATAGTTACGTTTTCATTCACCAACTGGCAAAAATCTTTATCGGAACTGACGATGATGGCTTGAAAATCATTTCGTTTCGCATGGCACGCCAGCGTTCCGATGATATCATCAGCTTCGAACCCAGGAATTTCGATATCCATAATCCCAAACAATGATGCGACTTGTTTGATGTAAGGCATTTGAACTTGAAGATCATCAGGCATCTCCGAGCGATTCGCTTTGTAATTAACATCTAAATCTTTTCGGAACGAAGGCTCTTTCCGGTCGTAACAAAAGGCCATATACTCGGGATTTTTTTCTTTTAAAAGTTTAACCACCATGGAAATAAAACCGTAAACTGCATTCACCGGCGTTCCATCCAATGCATTGAGCGGGCGTACCGCATAGAAAGCCCGAAAGAACATCGAGCTCACATCGATTAAATATATTTTTTTCATCACCGGAATTTACTGAAAATATGAAGCGTTGTCAGTCTTGCATTTCGATATCGTCGGTCTCGATTTGCTCGCGTTGATGATCGGAAAGCCATTGCTCAGTCAGCGCATTTAATTTGAGATCTAAATTATAATCAGAAATTTGGCTTTCGATTGCTTTAGAATCGATCAATCCGAGGTCGAGTCTTCGTTTGAGTTCCGTTTTGGTTAATCCAAGGTAGAGATGAAGATAGTTTGAATCCATAAATCCTATATTAGAGCAAAAACTCTATTTTGAAAAGAAGTTTGTTAATTGAACGCGTTCAGTTAGGAAAAACGAACATCAGATCGTTTTCGCCGACCAAGTCCATTTTATCCTTAGCTAAACGCTCGATGTACTGAGGATCCTTAACTACGGTCATTTGCACAGTTAAGGCTTTCGTGTCATCTATGGTTTTGGTGATCGCGGCTTTGAACTTAGCTTCGTCACGGTACAGCCCCCAGACTTTCCAAACCGTTCCGTTCAAAAGTAAAGATCCGCACAACAGACATAAACAAAGAATAAAGACTTTGTAAGGTTGATAGAGCCATCCTTGAAATTTATATGTGACTGATTTCAGTTGATCCATGTTTTTATTATTTCATTTTCTATGGTTTTGGTCACTCATGCACAGGGCGAGCCCCGCCTTTTACTAGACTTATGTCGGACCAAAAATTATTGAGTTCCGATCTTTGTCCGCCTAGAGGACAATGGAACTTCAGCAGAGGAGACTTTCATGGAAAAACAAAAAAAAATCGGGTTTATCGGTTTATTTTTATTATCTGCCATCGCATCAACTTTGGTTTTTCAAAATTGTTCGAAAGTAAATTATGACGAACTGAGCGACAAAAAAGTTAAAACCACGGGTCAAGTTAATCGCGTGATCAATTTAAATCCTACTTTTAATTCCGAAAATTCCGCTATGAAAGTATTATTTATCGTGGATGATTCCTACACCATGAGCCAATCCCAGACTCGTCTATCCAACGCGGTGGATTCTTTAGTTAACCCTTTGTTTGGTCGTGATGTTGAATTTAAAGTTGTTTCGACATCAGGTATTCCGAGCAATGAAATTGATTACGAAATTAATCGTAAGTACTTCGATAATAACGGCACTGAAATATCCGCTACGCAGATCAGTTTGACTCCGAATTATATCATTGATAATCAAATCACTAATCGTACAACAGATCGCCATCCGCGGATCTCTTCTTTAAAAAACTTTACCACTTTGCAGTTTAATGGCGTAAAAACAAAAATTAAAACGGCCATTTTAAATGTCGGCGTCAACGGCTCGGACACCGAAGAGGGATTCTGTCCCGCAGTTCGTCAACTTTTTGATACGTCAGCATCAAGCTTTTTTAAAAAAGGCGATAAGGCCGCCATTATTTTTTTAACGGATGAAGATGATTCCAGCTCTTTTTCCACTTGCGTTTCAAACTACAAACAGCAAGTTTCAAATAAGCCCGTCGTTTATTATTCTTACCTTGAGCAGCGCGCCAAATTAACCTTGGAATATCAAGCTGAGCGTGACGGTTTAGCGGTATGGATTCCGGTCACCTGGGGTATCGGCTTACCGAACGGACAGTATTTTAATGCCAACGGTACATGTAACGCCAGCGACGTTTCCATCGCTACAAAAATTATCACGGATAAAGGTTACGTTGTCAGAAATATTTCGGCCTGCGTGTATGAAGCGGCTCAATCCACTCGTTACGGAGCCGATCTTGGTGATGACGGAACAAATCCTAACCTCAATCTATGTACTGCAACAGTCACTTTTCAAACCGCAACTTATCCGAATCTTTACCGTTTCATCACCGCTTCAAACTTATCGGCCGTTTCTGAAAGTTGCCAAAAATCAACTCTTCCCGCCAACACGATTTCAAATATTATCGGAGCTTACACTTCAGTGATCGCCAGCGATCAGGCGTCTACGAGCCTACAAGATTTAACCGGAGCCTTGATCAACAAATCCGGTGAATTATTCGGAACGGGATTTATCATGGCTCATATCATTCGTAAAAGTAACGAATCCTGCGCTCTTCAGTCAGGCCAGGCTTACGGCGTAAAATACGAAAATTTAGCGTTGCAGTTACCGGGAAATTCCGTCGTAGAATCACTCTGCGCGGTTGATTTTACCAATGTTCTTAGTCAAGTTTCGCAGTTCATTGTAACGAGTGCTAATAACAGCTACGTTGTATCTGGATTAACTGAACCGGAAGTCATCCTGGGCGTAGCAGTAAAACGTGATGGTCAGGCGATAGCTCTGAACACTTCGCAATTTGAAATTGTTGGCAGTGCCATCACGCTCATCGGTTTTAAAATCCAAGCCGGGGATATTTTAGAAGTCAGTGTCGGAACTCGGTAGTTCATGCGCCGTCGGCTTCTTATTTTTATTACGATTGTCGCCACCCTTTTATCTTACACGGCTTACAAACTGCATGAATCTTTGGATATTTCTTTCGTAACTGTCCTTCCCTTTATGCTTCCATTATTTTTTTTGATGTTCGGCTCAATGATTTTTTCTCGAATGCATGAACCTTTAAATGATCAAAGATGGTTTCAACTTTTTTCATCTTTTGGCACCATTTTTATTGGTCTTTGGGGCTCATATGTTATTTTTAGTTTGGTGACCGATTTTCTGAAATTAGTTGTATCTGGAATAAATATTGATCATTACACTTTACCCTTATCCTTTGTGATCGTGATATTTGGTTTCTTTGAAGTTCTTCGGGGCCCCGTTGTCAAATCGATTCAAATTCTACGAAAAAATATTTCCGCTGATTTACATCAATTCAAAATCGTCCAGATCAGTGATCTTCATATTGGTGCTTCGATTCGCGAAACCTATGTGGATAAAGTGATTAGCAAAACGAATGCATTGAATGCCGACCTTGTTGTCATCACCGGTGATCTGATCGATGGAAAACCGAGTTCCATCCAACACGTAATAGATAAGCTTAAAGAACTCAAAGCCAAGCACGGTGTGTATTACGTTGTGGGAAATCACGAATACTATTGGGGCATCGAAAGTGTTCTCAGTAGTTTAAGTCAAACCGGCATGACGATTTTATTAAATGAAAATAAAATTATCGACATTCAAGGCACTAAATTATTAATTTCGGGGATCACAGATCCCGCCGCCCACTCCATGCAACCGTCGCGGCCGCCTGATATCGTCAAAGCCTCGGAAACAACTCATGCCCCTGACTTTAAAATACTTTTAGCGCATCAACCTAGTATTTATCCCCAGGCTGAAAAATTAAATTATGATTTGCAACTATCGGGACACACGCATGCCGGACAATTCTTTCCGTTCAGTTTATTCATTGGATTTTTTCACAAATATTCTCGCGGCTTGTATCAGCACAAAGAAATGCATGTCTACGTCAATCCCGGCACCGGTTACTGGGGACCCGCGAACCGTTTTGGAATACCAGCCGAAATTACTTTGCTGACCCTAACCAAAAATTAAGCAGGCTCTTTCATAATTACTGAATAATCCGCGACAAAACATTGTCATAAGTGTGATTCATGACGTTTCGGTACATGCGTGCATTAAGATGAAATGCATCGTGAACTAAAAATAACCAGTTAATCATGCTGGTTTCACTGCTCGGCAAATTGAGATCGCCGCCGATGGCGCCGGGATCATCTATTGGTGAAATAAGATTCGGTGCTACAGTTCCGCGGGCGGGATAATTTTGTTCGACTACACCGTCGTAGTATTGGGCTAAACCCAGATGGTGAATATAGAAAATATTATTCTGATTAGATATTGGTACCATGAATTTTGCAAAATCAACCAGACAGCGATTAATTCTTTGATCCGTGGGGCTTCCCATGCGTTCAAAAATTTTTCGGTACAAGCCGATTTTATGATTAGGTTTAAAATGTGGAAAATCATAGCCCGATAAAATAATTTTAAGATCGGGGCGTGCATTTAGATAATTATTCATGATTTTCTGGATGGTGTTAAAAGTTTGTGAGAACAATTTGTTTTCTTGCTCGGGGGTGAAATCTTTATTCCAATGCCTCATCATGTCGTTTCCACCTAATGATAAATAAAGGTATTTGATTCGTGGGGTATTTTTGAGGAACCTGACGACACGTTGATCTTGTTTTGAACCCATCCATTCGCTGGCTTCGACGCCTAATTTTGTGGTCCGTAGGCAGCGCGTGTCTTCGATAATTTTAGCGTTTACGTCTTTGATCATTTTACTCATGCTGTGATAAAGACAAGGAAAGGATCCCCAACTATCCCCGACAATGAGAATTTTATCTTGAGCGTTCATGACCTCGACTTTATTTTCTTGATCCAAAGCGGGATCATTGGAATCTTCAATTTCGCGGATCTTGGCCATGACCACTGAATCTTCATCTTTGAGATCAGATAAATCTGAAAATGTTTCGACGCTATTTAATTTTTGAATTTTCTGCTCTTCTGAAGAAGAAGCAGAACAACTGAGTTGAACCAAACAAAATAAGAAAAGAGTGGCGCGCGCGATATGGATCTTCATGGTGTCCTCCGAGTTGGCTATGCTTGATGCCTCTTTCTCGGTTCGTGATAATAAGACTTAAAGTCAATTTTTTATAAACTAGACTTTATTTAGTGTAATGGCCGTAATTTTGTTTTTTGGTCGAGTCCAATTCAAATTTTTCTAAGGCATAACCGATGAGCTCGGTAATAAGGTCACTGTACTTTAAACCAGTGGCCTCCCACATCTTAGGATACATGGAAATTTGAGTAAACCCGGGTAATGTATTCAGTTCGTTGACGATCAGTCGACCATCGGGCTGTAAAAAGAAATCCACCCGCGCTAAACCGTCACAAGCTGAAACTTGGTAGGCTTTAATTGCTAGGGCCTGAAGCTCTTTCATTTTATTCGGACTGATACGGGCCGGTATGACGATTTCAGCCCCATTCTCATCAAGGTACTTTGCTTCGTAAGAATAAAATTCATGCTTAACGATCAATTCACCGGCTACCGAAGCTTCAGGATGAGCATTCAAACCTTTAACGGAACATTCAAGCTCTTGTCCTTGTATAAATTCTTCAGCAATCACTTTGTGATCGTACGAAAAAGAATCTTTAATCTTTTCGGTGAAATCGATTTCCGATTTAACCTTGTGCACCCCAACCGAGGATCCCGCGTTGGCAGGTTTAATAAAAAAAGGTAATCCCAGCTTAAGTTTGATTTCTTCAAATGATTTGGGTTCACGTCGGTGAAGCACCATATATTTTGAATTAGGAACGCCTCCGGATGTCAGCGCTTGTTTCATAAATTCTTTATCCATGTTAATGGCTGAACTTAAAACATCACAACCCACAAACGGAAGACCGGCCATTTTCAAAAGTCCTTGCAAGGTTCCATCTTCGCCGTTAGTCCCATGAATAATGGGAAAGGCCACATTAAGCTCAAAACGCGTGTTGGATTCAATTTCGATCATGGTGGGTTTCCCTAGATAGGAAATCAAGGCCACACATTGATTTTTTGAGAAATCACCATCGTTGATATGAGTTGCTTTCATTAATTGGTCTTCGGTTAAACGGTACCAGGTTCCCTGTTTGGAAAGGCCTGCTAAAATGGTTTCAAATTTATTTTTATCGATAGCTTTGAAAATGTTTTTCGCCGAATTCAACGAGACTTCATGCTCTGATGAACGACCTCCGAAAATAAGTAATATTTT
>JACMMZ010000085.1 GCA_014378775.1 Pseudobdellovibrionaceae bacterium | reverse complement strand
ATCTGGTATTTTTTCCTGCGCTAAACATTTTCCCGGTCATGGTTACACCGTGATCGATTCACATGAAGAATTACCGATTGAGCCTTTTGATTTGAAACGTTTGAATGAGGTCGAATTAGTTCCCTTTAAAAAAGCCTTTCGTAGCAAAGTGGACATGGTAATGACCGGACATATTTCGTTTCCCAACGTCGATCCCAAATGGCCGGTGACATTATCCGAAGTTTTTCTGAAAAAAATGATTAAAGATGAATTAAGATACCGTGGATTAATTATCACCGATGATTTGGATATGAAAGCTATGGCCAAACATTACGACAAAGGAGAAATCCCGGTTCGATCATTTGAAGCCGGTGCTGATTTATTATTATATTGTAATGAACCGGAATCTCCGCCGATCGCCATTGAATCAGTGGTTCAGGCTATCACAACGGGTCGATTGTCCGAATCTAATCTAAAAGAAATCCACGCCAAAGTCATAGCTGCTAAAAAAGAAAAATCAGGCATGGTTAATCCGTTGTCGTTTGAAAAAGCCATGGAAGTGGTAGGGCACAAAGATCATCAGTATTTAGCTCAGTGTTTACGTAAGAAAATTATGCCCGAAGGATTAGCCGGAGAAATCAACTAACGTTGTTGATCTTCCTTGAGTCGAAGATAAGCTAAATTTTGAATCTCTTTAGCTAAAAATAAATTTTGGCTCAGTAAAAGATAAAAATCGTTTCGATTAATTTCTAACAATGTCGATGGCCCGTTGCTAAATACTGAAGCGGTGCGGACTTCGTTAGTCATGGTCAAAGAAATTTCTCCGAAGAAGCTGCCTTGAATCAGATTAGAAATAATTTTTGAATTTTGCACCACTTTTAATTGGCCCTGAATCACCAAGTAGGCACTAAGACTTTGATCATTTTGTTTAAATAAAATCTGATCATTCTGCAACGTTAAAATTTTTCCGGTAAAAGTCAGCGCATCTAAACAATCAGCGGGAATTTTTTTAAAAAAAACCGAATGAGACAAAGCATTCTGTATCCAAAACCGCTTAGTGATTTGGTGAACCACCGATTGATTTAAAAGTGGATCCAGAATTTCCGGTTGATACGGAACCACCAGAACGTCGCAAGTTTGAGTCGATATCACATCAGCCGATTTCGCTGCTCCGGTTAAAAAACTGGCTTCGCCGAAAATTCCATTTTTGCTAATTACGCTAATGAATTGTCGACCCGTTGTGGACGTTTTATAAATAGCGGCCTCTCCGGTTAATAAGACATACATGTTGCGGTCCCGATCGCCCGTTTTACAAATGACTGCTTCTGCCGAATATTTTCTTAAGGCTGATTTTTGAATAAGGACTAAAGCTAGGTCGCGAGGAAGGCTTCGAAAGAAAGGAAGATCAAGAATTTTTTGAATCATATCTTTTTGCGGAGCCGATGATTCTACTAATGAAGCTCTGCTCGAAGTCGCAGTATGTAAAGTTGCCGCATGTTTAAAATAATGAATTAAATTTTGATTTAAAAGTGCTCCGTTTTTCACAAGCTTTTCCACAAGAAAATACAGTTCTTGAAAGTTAATCAGCCAGCCATTATTTAGTAGTCGAACCACAAGTTGCTCGATCGAATCACCGGAAGTCAGATAGGTTAAATACTGTTTTTGAAGGTCATTGAGCGCCAATGAATTCGAATTAAAAATTTTATTAAAATTAAAAACTTCAGATTCGATTTTCAAAAAACCCCCCATTAATCAGGTACGGCGTACTTTTTCCGCGCACATAATGCATTTAAAAGCGACCACATTTCCGGATTAGGTACGGCGTACCTTTTGACGTACCTTTTACTGACACTCAAGTAAAAAATACAGGTTACCCTGGTGTGAGATCGTGCTGATTTGAGCCTATCCGGCCTTGTTTTTGTAAGCAATAGTTTAAGGGGTTCTTATGTCAAACTCGTTTTTTATATCGATCGCGCTTCATATAGGCCTTCTGATCGCCACCTTACTGGTGACGCCACCATTGTTAGAAAAATTGGATGAGCCCATAACCGTTGAACTGATCGAGCCGGTGCAAGCCTTACCTCCACAACTGCAAGTAGCAGCGCCGCAGATTGCGAACGCAGCCAAGCAAATGGCCGAACCTGAACAACAGCAAGCCATACCCGCTCAAGCGGCAGCACCCCCAACTGCGGTGGTAGCTGAAGTTATTCAAGCTCCGATGAAAAAAGTGCAAGTCACCAAACCATCAAAAGCAAAATCTCAAATCGTGAAATCAAAAGCGGCAACACCGCGTGCGGGCGTGGCTGTGCCGGAAACATTAGAAGATATTGCATCGGATCTTGATTATGATGCCGTGGCGGTGACCCAGGCCGGGCAATTAAATGAAAGCGAACTCGATAGCGAATTTAATCAAGTCGATAAAAAAAGTGAAGCGGCTTTGATCGCGCAAAAATCAGCTTTTGATCGTGATTTAAAAAATGCTGAAGAAATTTCTGAAAAAGAATTAGCCGGAATTGAAAATGAAAATAAAGAAAATGCCAAAGCCATGTCGGAGGCCCTCAATGCCACCCGCACGAAAAACGCGGCGGTCTTAGCAAATATTCGGGCCGGAGAAATGGCTACTGAGAATGAAAGATTAGCGCGCGAAGGTGCGGCCAAGGCCGCTCAAGACGCGGCTTTGAAAGCGGCTGCAGCCGCCAAAGCGTCATCTTTAGCCGGTGGCAATGGTAACAATACTTTTGGTGCCGCCAACGGTAAGGTTCGATCGATTGAAAATTTACGACAAGTGCCGGGGAATCCAAAACCCAGTTATTCCTTGGATGAGCGTTTCAGTAAGCAACAGGGAACTGTGGTATTTCAAGCTTTCGTGACCGAACAGGGAAGTTTGCAGCAGTTTAAATTGCTGCAATCAACGGGCTTTAGAAATTTAGATGGAAAAACTTTAGCGGCTTTGAAAAAATGGAAATTTTATCCGGGTCAGCAAGGTTGGGTCGAGATTCCGCAGACGTGGAATCTAAAAGGTGAAGCTGAAGAAATGCCGACCACCTTAAGAAGAAAAATCAGCCAACGATAAATTGGAAAGATAAATTCAGTATTAGTCGCCGAAAAGAGCTTTTTTAGTTTTAGTGGAACCTTTAGTTCGTAAAGCGGCTTTTCTTTTCGTTCCTGCACGCGCTTTTTTGTGTTTACGGATAATTTTAGTTTTTTTAGTTTTTGATGCCATAGTTACCTCATTGTTAAAATTTTAAGCAAAAAGCCAGTAAAGATCTCAAGTGATATCAAAAGGGAACGCTTAAGTCAATTATGTGAAGTGGATCCACCGTACTTTTTGCCTCGAGTTGGTAGGCATAATGGAGCTGGAACTGCGGTCCGGCAAATCCCACTCCTAAAGTCGTGAAATTCTGCGATAAAATGTTGTTATTCCTATATCCGAATCGAGTGATAATCCAGTCGTTCAAGTAGGTTTCTAAACCAATTTTATAAATAAACCGATCTGAAGGTTGTTTTTCGATGGTTTCCATATCGAATCGAAGTTGAGCAAAACTTTCGTAAACGTAAGCAAAGCCCGCAGTGGTGGTGGTCACATGATCAACATCATCGGGTAAATCAGTATCGTTCAAAGCTATATTTTTATGAACGAGTCCAAAACTAAAAAACTTTGAGGGTTGCCATAAAAAACCGGCGTTAGCACGTGTTTGCTTGTAGGATTTTTCACTGCCGGTCAGTTTGAGATCATTTAAATTAAAATCACCACCAAACGAAATATTACCTGCGCGAGTCTCAAACGCATAAGCTAAAATCAGATGGTAAACATTACTTTTAAAAGCATCGTTGGAATATTTTTCATAAGCAAGGCCGGCTGGAAAAAGTGCTTCATTTCCGTTGTCGACCAAGTTGACCGAGAATCTTTCCGACGAATAGGAAAAACTCATTTGCTTTCTCGGGAAAAGCGGAATCACTGCGGGGTTAAGTAGTGCACTGTCATCGACATCCACCACTGAAACTCCGGCCCCGCCGGTGGCGGAAGAAACCGCACCGGAAGTATTTGGAATCTGAGCGGCCGATAAGTTTGAGAAATTAAAAATGGAAACAGCAATCAGAGAAATAATTTTTTTCATGAATCAAGGCTAGCAATTTTTAATTGGAAAAACTAGTAACTTGCGCTAATTGCGCGTGCAGATGCTGGCGAATTGGGCGCAGCGTCCTTTTTTTCTTTCGGCGTCGCGAAGATTTCCACTGATGTTCGCCATGGTTTGATAGCAATCCAGTCCTCGGTCATACTGAATACCTACGTCAAGTGAGGCGTCGGCCGGAACAGTAGGACTGGTAGATAAAATTCCCACGGTCGGTAAGTAACATTGATTCGAACTTTTCGGTGACACACACATTTCAAGTGACATGGGAGTCGACGGCACGGAATTATTTATTCGCGGAGGAAGGGCGTAGCCCGATTTTGTGGCCGCGGGGAACATCAGTCCAATGTTCCATGCATCAACTGAATAATGTCGCCGAATTTTTTTTATTTTTTCCAGTCGATTTGCTTTCAAAGCACATATCGCTGCGGAATCTCCGGCAAGACAAGTTGTATCATCTGCTAAAAGCGGCGCACAGTTGGGTTCGACCAGCTGAGAATTTTTAACCCACGCGCTGTTATTACTTTTGGTATTGTTCCAATGAGAGGGCGTGGCGATTACAAATTGTTCGCAGGTCCAACTTACTCCGCCGACCGGGGTTCCAGTGTCTAAAGCGATCTCGGTGATTTTGGTTAAGCGACTTTTTGGCCACGAAACTACCGTGGTTTGAGATTCGAATTTTAATTGATAACCGCGACCGAAAGCTTTCGCCGTGTCAAATTCATTGGTTCCTGTTTTGTAAGGGCGTTTGATATTGTTTATGGTGTTGTTCACCACATCTTCAGCGGGAGCACCGGAGGTTCCGTCGACTCCGCCGAATGTTGCCGTTAAAAGTTGAGTTCCTGCATTGAAGTTGTCGCGAACTTTTTGAGCGTAAGCTTCTCCGAAGCCGTAAGGTTCGGTGGCGAAACCAGGGATGGAAGATGTTTCATCGGTGGTGGCATTTAAATTAAACGAGCCTTCGATGGGAACGCTGTCTGAGGTTTCGGATAAATTATAAACACGCGGTCCTTCAGCTAAAACTTTTCCGTCAGCGGCAAAAATTATGCTTTTCGTAATCGATTGACCTAAGTAACCTGCGCTGAGCACCTGCGGAAAAACAACGGCATCCCGACTGGGCTGGGCTCGAACCGGAATCGGTGGTGTGATCAAATCAGGAATAGCGGCGTAGTCAGATTTTCGGCGAATGGCGAATTGTAAAAAAGCATTTTTATTAAAAATTGAATAACTGGTGTTGAGCAGCCGCGTAACTTGTGCCGAGGTAATTGTGTTAGAAGGATAATCGGCCGAAAAATTAATTCCGACATATTGTAAAAAATCTGAGCGAAGCTTAAGTCCGCTTTTAACTGAGCCCGTTCCTAAGTTATCCACAAAGCCTTCCGATGAACCAATTTTTAAACCATGCAGTCCCACAGGATCTTGGGCATTGACTCCGCCAATCACGCAGGAATTATAGGAAATGGTATCGCCCACGTAGTCGTAGGCAAACGGTGCATTTTTAAGAAGGGGATCTTCGTCGTTGGAACTGATCGTTTGTTTTCCAAGAATGCCGTTTCCCTCAGACTTACATCCAGTGATGAGTCCCGCCGCAAGTAAAACGGAAAGACCTAAAATAAGTTGTTTAATTCGGTCATTTTTCATTCGGGAACCCATCTTTTTATACTAACACAATCCGTTACCAATCTTCTATAGACTTCGTTCAGGATGTTTAATTATGATATAACTTCCTTATGAAAAAGCTTACAAAAATGAATATTTTAGGTTTTAAATCTCTTAAAAATAAGACAATCGTCTGTCTTATTTTGATCCATTCCACCCTGGCGCAAGCCTATGTCCCGGATATCTCATTCGTGCTGAAAAAAGCTTCCGGAACCACGGGGCGAAAAATCATCCAAATCGAACAAGAAGTCACCTTTAAAGTCGGCGAGGAAGAAGCCAAAGTCGATGAAACTTGGCTGATCGAAGGCGACAAAAATTTGAAATTATCAGCGGTAGGAAAAAATTTCTACAAAGATAGTATAAAACTCAATTACTTGTACAACGGAAAAAATAAAACCTATTTCAACGGAAAAAACAAAGTGATCAATCTGGTCAGCTTGGATTTTTTTCAGCGCTATCTATTTATACGCTCTCAAAATTCTTTTATAAATTATTTAAAAGATCTTAATATTCCCGCTCAAGATTCTTCCCATATTAAATTATCGCGAGCCGATGGAGTCATTTCTTTTTTAATCGGACAGCCTTCCGCGCAAAATTTAAATCCTCAGGTTTGGATTGGCCAAGATGATTTTGTGGTTAGAAAAATAAGATCACCGTCCGCGGCGGAAATTTCTTTGAGTCAGATCACAAGTTTTCCCAAAGATATTTTTATCGCTAAGGCTCAAACCATTACGTGGCAAAATGCCGCACCGATGACGGTGCAGATTAAAATTAAAAAAATTGATGTGAACGCCGGCGGATCGATCACGGCTTTTTACCCGCAGAATCTTGATTTGCCTTCAGAGATGACTTTTTCGAATAAAACTCCTTTAACCGCAGTGATTGAAGAATTCTATTCGAGGTTTCGATGATTCGAGTGGCAGTCAATGCCCCGTTACTAGAGCCGCTCAGTTATTTAGAAAATCCGGATTTTAAAAGCCTTCGTGGTGACATTGTGAATGTTCCTTTGGGACGTCGAAGCACCATGGGAATTGTTTTAGGCCCTGATCCAAAGTTAGCTGATGCAGACATTAAATACAAAGCGATTTCGTCTCAAGAAAAACAATGGCCCTGCTTTGATGACACATTTTTAAAGTGGCTGGAATGGATTGCTGAGTATTATATTTATCCGCTGGGACAAGTGGCTCAGCAAGCTTTGCCGCCTTTGAAACGAACCACTAAGGTTCGTGCTTCGAAACGCCCGCCGGTCGTTCCGATCCTAGAGCGAAAAGCCAAGCCGGTGTTGACGCCGGAGCAAGCGGCCTGTTTGCAAAACATTCATTTAGAACAAGGATTTTCGGCTCATCTGGTTCACGGTGTGACCGGATCTGGTAAAACTGAAATTTATCTTCGATTATTTGAAGACTGTTTACGCCTTGGTAAAAAAGGAATTTTTTTATTACCGGAAATTTCTTTAACTCCGCAATTAGTCAATCGTTTCGTCGAACGATTTGGTGATGAAGTCGCCGTTTTTCATTCTCAGCTAACGGACCGAGAAAGAACCGATCAGTGGTGGCAAATTGTCGAAGGCGAGAAAAAAATTCTGATCGGGGCCCGGTCAGCTTTATTTTGTCCGCTGAAAAATTTAGGTTTGGTGGTTGTTGATGAAGAACATGAAGCCAGCTTTAAACAAGACGAAAAATTAAAATATAACGGCCGAGATTGTGCCGTGATGTTAGCCCGGTTTAGTCAGTGCGCGGTGATCCTGGGATCCGCGACGCCAAGTTTAGAATCCTGGAAAAATGCTCAGGACGGAAAGTACGTTTTGCATACTCTGAAATCTCGAGTGGCTCAAAGACCTATGCCGAAAATTGAAACGATCGACATGCGTTTAGAAAAAGAAAATCCAAATCGTAAGCCGAATATTCCTTTTTGGTTGTCGCAGTCACTGTATGAGAAAATCGAAGCCACTTTAGTTAAAAAAGAACAAGTCGCTTTACTATTAAATCGACGGGGACTAGCCAATCTAGTTTTTTGTCGCAGCTGTGGTTATTCAGCTGAATGTCCGAATTGTGATGTTTCTTTGATATTACACGCGCGCCAACATCTTGTTTGTCATTACTGTGATTATCACGAAATGTATAAATTAAAATGTCCTGATTGTGCAGAAGGTGAATTATCACCAATGGGATTAGGTACTGAAAAAGTTGAAGAGGATTTGAAAATTCTTTTTCCCAAGGCACGCTTAGCGCGAGCCGACCGCGATGAAATTCAAAGTCGTGCCGAAATGGAAGAGTTAATCACCAACATGGAAAAACAAGAAATTGATATTTTGGTGGGAACTCAAATGATCGCCAAGGGACTGGATTTTGCGAAATTAAATTTAGTGGGATTAGTTTTAGCCGATGTTGGATTTAATCTTCCGGATTTTCGGGCT
>JACMMZ010000084.1 GCA_014378775.1 Pseudobdellovibrionaceae bacterium | reverse complement strand
ACGCGGTTTTTAACCGCTTTGAAAAATGTATTTCGATTAAATTTCGATCCTTTATCCGTAGCTAATCGAAGGATAACTAATTTTTTTGAGGGACTAGCAACCAAAAGCTGTCCCTGGTGTCCTAAAAGCACAATCGCATCAGAAGGCAGATCTTGATATTCAGATTTAAGCTTTCGGTTCACTATCGGAAGATTCGTGGTGGCGTGCACACTATAAGCTCGAGTGCTGGATGAACCACTGAGCGCTTGTTTTTCCACTCCGGGAGCCACTGTGTGTAAAAGCTTGATGTAGAATTCAGGAATAAGTTGCTTCCCGTTCCATTTTCCGTCAGCGATGATAAGTTGGCCGATTTTTAAATAGTCTCGCGGTTTCATGTAAATGTAGGATGATCCGATAAAAACATTTTTCTGATCTCTTTCAAACGTGGCTTGTTCAATTCCCAGCGGTTTAAAAATTTTTTTCCAAGGGTAATTTTCATAAGTGGTATCATTGTTTATAATTTTTTTTAAAATCTCCATTAATAAATTCGTATCTCCGCTCGAATAAAAAAAATGTTCTCCTGCATTGGTACCGGTGCGTAACGGTAAACGTTTCACATATTCGCTGGCTCCGATTTCTGCCCCGTCCAAATAAAGCATTTTAACCACGTCTGAACTGACTGGAATTCCAAAATAATCTTCGGTGAAATTGATGTTCGACGACATTTGCAACAGATCGATGATGCGAGCTGTACCTTTAAATTCCGGAATATATTTTGAAACCGCATCGTTCAACGAAAATTTATACTCTTCACTGGCTTGAGCGATCAGAAACCCGCTGATCGTTTTAGCCATCGACCAGGATAAGTGGGGCGTATATTCTGTGTATTCACGATTAAAATACTGTTCCATTATTTGACCGTCTTTCTCGATCAAAACCACATCGGTGTGAACTCCTTGCGGCCCAGTGATGGATTCTCTTAATTGAGCTGTCGAAACACCGCAAATCAAAAAAATAAAATACATTATTTTTTTCATGGCCCAAAATCCTTAAGAAAGATTTTCCAAGTACGCAATCAATGTTTGAACCGGCTGCCCGTTTCCGCCGGCAGAACTTAAGGCCCCGTCGGCTCGATCGGTCCACGCGTAAATATCTAAATGGGCCCAGGGAATTCCGTGACAAAATTTTTCTAAAAACAAAGCTGCGGTGATTGCTCCGCCGAAGCCTTCTCCGGAATTTTTAAAATCGGCAAAGTTTGACGATAAGGAAGACCAGTATTTTTGAATTAAAGGCATTCTCCAATTCGGTTCCGCGGCCAGATCTCCGGCTTCAAATAAACGTTTAGCTAAAGCATCATTATTAGAAAATAATCCAGCGACTTCGGCCCCTAATGCGACTTTAATCGCACCCGTCAACGTCGCCACATCAATAATAACTGAAGGTGTATCAGTTGCTTTCGCCGCGACGCTCATGGCATCGGCTAAAACTAATCGTCCTTCAGCATCGGTGTTATCAATTTCAACTAAGTATCCCGCATGAGATTTGTAGACATCACTCGGGCGCATAGCATGAGCATCGATCGAATTTTCGGCTAAAGCTAAATAAAAATCGCAAGGTTTTTCAAATTCAGTTTGATCCACCCAATACGCCAAACCTAAAACAGCGGCGGCTCCGCCCATATCTTTTTTCATCAAACGCATAGCTCCGGAAGGTTTAATATCTAAGCCTCCGGTGTCAAAAGTAATTCCTTTTCCCACAAAAGCGATCGGTTTTATATTTTTCTTTATCTGACCTGTCGGACGGTATTTCAAACGTATCAAACGCGCCGGATGCGGCGCCGCTTTTCCCACCGCGACCAAAAGATTGAGACCTTCTTTTTGACAACGATCTGTGTCCCACACTTCGATCTGGGTTGATTTTGAAAAGCCTAAATCTTTTAGCACAATTTTCTCTAAGCTTTCCGGATGGATCACATTCGGTGGAAGATTCACCAGGTGACGCGCGATTTGAACGGCAGCGGCATTTTTTTGCGCTAGTTCAATGAAACCTTCGCTTTGTTTTATTTTAACAGCGGAGGCGAAAGCAAAAGTGATGTCTAATTCGTAGCTTGTTTCATTTTTGTAAACTTGTAAAAAATTATACATGGACAATTCAAAACCTGTGACGCTACCTAATAAATCATCTTCATCCATGCTTTGTACTTCGATGAAAACGTTTTTTAATTTTTGCGT
>JACMMZ010000008.1 GCA_014378775.1 Pseudobdellovibrionaceae bacterium | reverse complement strand
TTTTTTAGACTAGACTAGTCACCCTCATTTAGTCTTGAATTTGCCATTTTCTTTTAAGTATCTCGCCAGGTTCTCCGATAAAAACGCATAATCAACAAAGGACGATTGCACCTCAAGCGCAATAGTCAAACACAGGAGTAAACGTGCCGGCAATACCATACGTCATTGAGCAAACATCTAAGGGCGAACGTTCGTACGACATCTACTCACGTTTATTAAAAGATCGTATTATCATTTTAGGCTCTCCGGTGAGTGATGATGTGGCAAATGCCGTCATTGCCCAGATCCTTTTCCTTGAAGTGGATAACCCAGAAAAAGATATTCAGTTTTACATTAACTCTCCCGGTGGAAGCGTTTCGGCTGGAATGGCGATTTATGACATGATGCAATTCGTAAAGTGTGATATCGCCACTTATTGCCTCGGTATGGCGGCCAGCATGGGTTCACTTTTGTTAACCGCGGGAACCAAAGGTAAGCGTTTCTCAATGCCTAACTCGCGAATCATGATTCACCAACCTCTCTTAAGTGGTGGTGGATTATCGGGGCAAGTGACAGATATTGAAATTCACGCCAAAGAATTAATTAAGACTAAAGAAAAATTAACGAACATCTATGTTAAGCATACGGGTCAGCCTTACGAAAAATTATTTAACTCGATGGAGCGCGATAATTATATGGATCCGCAAGCGGCAAAAGAGTTCGGACTTATTGATCACGTGATCGAATATAGAAAATCAAGCAAAGGGTTATAAAAATGAAAGATGCTCAATTACGTTGTTCGTTTTGCGGAAAAGGCCAAAAAGAAGTTAAGAAATTAATCGCGGGCCCGGGCGTTTACATTTGTGACGAATGTATCGATCTCTGTATGGATATTATCGATGAGGAAAAAGACAAAGAAAGCACCGTCAAAGGGGCCTTCCGTGTTCCAAAACCTCACGAAATCAAAGCTTTCTTAGATGATTATGTCATCGGTCAACTTCAGGCTAAAAAATCGATCGCCGTGGCCGTTCATAATCATTACAAACGGATTAATGCCATTTCAAATAAAAAAGTCAGCGACGTTGAACTTCAAAAATCAAACATCTTGCTGGTCGGACCAACAGGTTCGGGTAAAACTTTGATCGCACAAACTATCGCGCGCATTTTAAATGTTCCGTTCGCCATGGCGGACGCAACGACTTTAACTGAAGCCGGTTATGTGGGAGAAGATGTGGAAAACGTGGTCTTGAATTTACTTCAGGCAGCGGATTACGACATCGAAAAAGCAAAAAAGGGGATTATTTACATTGATGAGATCGATAAGATTTCTCGTAAATCAGAGAATCCTTCGATTACTCGCGACGTGAGTGGCGAAGGTGTTCAGCAAGCTCTTTTGAAAATTCTTGAAGGAACGGTTGCCAACTTGCCGCCAAAAGGGGGCCGTAAGCATCCGCAACAAGAATTTATTCAAGTGGACACGACGAACGTCTTGTTTATTTGCGGCGGAGCATTTGCCGGAATTGATAAAATCATTGAAGCCCGAACATCAAATAAATCGATGGGTATTGGCGGCGATGTGGGTATGATTTCCAGAGATAATACCGAAGAACTGATCACTAAAATCGAAGCCGCCGATTTAGCAAAATTCGGCCTGATTCCAGAATTTATCGGACGTTTACCGGTGATCGCGTCTCTAGCGCCGCTGGGCGAAAGTGCCTTAACTGAAATTTTATTAAAACCGAAAAATGCGGTGATCAAACAGTACCAAAAACTATTTAGTTTTGAAGGGGTAGACCTTCGATTTACAGACGAGGCCATAAAAGCCATTGCGCAAGAAGCTCTCAAGCGTAAAACTGGAGCCAGAGGCCTACGTGGAGTGATCGAATCATCCATGTTAGACGTGATGTTCGAAGTTCCGGGAATGAAGAACGTTAAAGAAGTAATTGTTGATGCGGATGTGATTCGCGAATCAGCGCAACCAAAAATGGTTTACTTCTCGGATGAAGAGATGAAAACCAAAGCCGAATCAGAAAAAAATAAAAAGCAAAGCGAAAGCGCTTAGTTTAAGCATAAAAAATTTTAGGAGACTGAATGAAAAATATAATTTTAATCGCTTTGACGGCCGCAAGTGCTGTTGGTTGCACATCAAAAGAAGTAGCTAGCAACCGATCAGAACGTCAGGTGGCCGAAGAGCCTTCAAATGAAGCTGCTCGAAAATATTTCATCGTTCAAAATGTCGCGACTGAAAAAACTCGCGTTTATTTAAAATGTGAAGAAGATTCGAATCGCAACTGTTTACCGGGAACAAAAAATACCATGGTTTTTGAGACCGAAATGGTCGTCGGTGGTAAAGATATGCGCACGAATGTCGGCGTTCAAAATATTGAATACTGGACTAAGTTTAAAGACACTCCCGGAGTATATCCAAGCTGGTACGATCCAAGTTATCCTCCGGTTCCAAATCCAGGTAAAGGTTTTAAAAGATGGTTCGATGCCGATGTCATGCCTGATGGAAAAAAATCCGCATCTAATGGCGGAAAGAAAATGCGCGGCGCCTTCGGTTGGTACACCACGAAAATGACGCCTTCGGATTCTGGTCAGTGGATGCATGGAACCGTTGGCTGGGGTTCAGATGAGGATAAATTTATTAATTTCGCGCATGGTGGGGGACTTGCCGGTACCGTCGCTAATATTTTTGCGGACATGCGTTCGCATGGTTGTACGCGCCATGAAAATCGCGCTATCGCTTACTTGCAGTCTTTTTTACCTGCTGGAACCGCGCTCATTAAAATTTATGCAAAAGAAGAATTAAAAGATGCTTCTTTAGCTCGTTATGAAAGTTTACCCGCCACCAAAACTTGGAACTATATTTTAACTAAAGAAGACGTTCGCGAAATGAATCCAAAATCAAGCACGGCCGAAGAAGTTCAAACCCGCGGTGTAAGTGAGGATATGATTCTTGAGCGCGGATCCTACACGGTGAACATGCGTCCACAGGTGCAAAATATTACTGGCAAAGGCGCTAAGTCAGGCCGGTCAGGCGATTCCTACAAGTTATTTAGAAACGAAGGTCCCTACGGAGCCTTCTACATTGACGAAGGCACGATCACACCAGATTATCGGCACCCGGCCGGAGTAAAATACGAAGGTATCAGTGATTTTTCTGCAACCTTGGTTCCAAACTACATGAAATAATCCCGAGAGGTTAAAGCGATAGCTATAAAATGATAAAACGGAAGGTAAAACCCTTCCGTTTTTTATTTAAGCTTATTTATTTAACCTTTCAAGTCCCATGCTTCAGGTCTAGCTCTTTTATTTTTTTAAAAATGTAAATTCCTCTTCCCAGCCTAGGGCTTTCCGCTTTAAACTTACGGTAAGTATAAAAGCAGTCTAAGGATAGACTAACCTTTTCTACTTTATTTGGGTCATAAGATTCAAGTATCGTTTCAAGGAAGGAGTTCTCATGGCCAGCAATCCGACTCAACAACTACCCTTACTTCCTCTTCGTGATCTCATCATATTCCCGCATATGATGATGCCGCTTTTTGTAGGACGTGAAAAAAGTATCAGTGCGCTCGAAGATGCAATGAGCAAGCAAACGGATATTGTCCTTGCTGCACAAAAAGATGCCAAGACGAACAATCCAGAAGAAAAAGACATTTACTCCATTGGAACGATCGGAACAATTATTCAATTGTTACGCTTACCCGATGGGACCGTAAAAGTTTTAGTTGAAGGTAAAAAACGGGCCAAAATTAAAAACTTTGTTTCTAATGATAATTTCTTCGTGGTTAATTGCGAAGTGATTGAAGAAGACATAGATAATTTAACTGAGGCTTCGGCCTTAGTCAGATCCGTTAAGGCCACGTTTGAAACTTACGTCAAATTAAACAAACGTATTCCACCAGAAATTCTCATGCGCGTATCCAGCATTGAAAGCGCCGGAGAATTGGCTGATATCATCGTGGCTCAGCTGAATTTAAAATTAGAAGACAAACAAAATGTTTTGGAAATTTTAGATCCAACAAAGCGTCTTGAACATTTATTAAATTTGATGACGGGCGAAATTGAAATTCTTGAAGTAGAGAAAAAAATCCGCACGCGTGTTAAAAAGCAAATGGAAAAATCTCAGAAAGAATATTATCTCAATGAACAAATGCAGGCCATTCAAAAAGAACTTGGCGAAAAAGATGATTATCAAGCCGAATTAGAAGATCTGTCGACAAAATGTCGTGATAAAAAAATGTCTCAGGAAGCTAAAGACAAAATAAATAAAGAGATTAAAAAATTAAAAATGATGTCCCCCATGAGCGCTGAGGCGACCGTGGTTCGAAATTACATCGACTGGGTTTTGTCGCTTCCTTGGCAAGAATATTCTCAAGATCGTCATGACGTTAAAAATGCTAAAAAGATTTTAGATCATGATCACTGGGGATTAGAAAAAGTTAAAGAACGTATTTTAGAATATCTTGCGGTTTTGTCGTTATCGAAAAACATGAAGGGCTCAATCATTTGTTTGGCCGGCCCTCCGGGTGTTGGTAAAACATCTTTAGCTCGGTCCATTGCAACTTCGTTGAATCGTCCATTCGCTCGAATCAGTTTGGGTGGGGTTCGCGATGAAGCAGAGATCCGTGGTCATCGAAAAACTTACGTCGGAGCCATGCCTGGAAAAATTTTACAGGCGTTAAGAAAAGTTGATAAAGGTAATCCGGTGCTGTTGCTTGACGAAATCGATAAAATGTCAAACGACCAACGCGGTGACCCGGCTTCAGCCATGCTCGAAGTTTTAGATCCAGAACAAAACTCAACGTTTTCTGATCACTACCTAGAGATTGAATACGATCTTTCTCAGGTGATGTTTGTGGCAACAGCCAATAATTTAAGTAATGTTCCGCGCCCACTTTTAGATCGTATGGAAATCATTTACTTAGACGGTTACATCGAACAAGAGAAATACCATATTGCTAAGAATTATTTGATTCCAAAGCAAATGGAAAGCCATGGTTTGAAAGATTTCAATATCGTGGTGAAAGATTCTGCCGTTCGCGATGTCATTCGCTACTACACTCGCGAATCAGGGGTGCGTAATTTAGAACGTGAATTCGCCAATGTATTTAGAAAAGTTGCTAAAGACATTGTTATGTCGAATGAACTTGAATTGTTCAGAAAAGCCGACACCACAACACCTTCAGTTAAAGTGAAGGGTTCTAAAGCGCCGGTAAAGAAAAAGTCTACGAAGAAAGAAAAAATTTACACCATTACTTCTGAAAAAGTCGTGGAGTTGATCGGTCCCCATAAAAATCGTCACGGAGAAATCGAAAAGCAAAATGAAATCGGTTTAACCAACGGTATGGCGTGGACAGAGGTCGGCGGAGACTTGCTGGCCGTAGAAGTCAGTGCGGTTCCAGGTAAAGGTAAATTCACGGTGACGGGTCAGCTGGGCGACGTGATGAAGGAGTCCTGTGTGGCAGCGATGTCCTACACCAGATCTCGTGGACCTTTATTTGGCTTGGATAAAGAATTCTATGAAAATATTGATATTCATATCCATTTTCCAGACGGCGCAACTCCGAAGGATGGCCCTTCGGCGGGTATTGCGCTAACCACTTCCATTGTTTCAGCTATGCTTAAAATTCCAGTGAAAAGAACCGTTGCTATGACTGGCGAAATTTCATTGCGCGGAAAAGTTTTACCGATTGGCGGCCTTAAGGAAAAAATCTTAGCGGCTCATCGAGGTGGAATTAAAACGATTATCTGCCCGAAGGAAAACGAAAAAGATCTAAAGGATATTCCAAAAGAAGTCTTAAAAGAACTTAAAGTAATCTTAGTCGATCACGTGGACCAAGTCTTGATTAATGCCTTAGAGATCAAAAACCCTAAGGAAATCTTCAAGAACGCTCAAGAACGTGGACAAGGTGTTAAAGCCAACTATACGGGTCAGCAAGTTCATACGCACTAACCTGAACGATTTATGCTTGAGAGAAGCCCCTTTTTGTAGAAAATTGGGGCTTTTTCTTTTTTGTCTGCTCTAAAATCTGAAATTCTTATCTATCTAAAATCACTGAATTATTTTCATTGGATTTTATTCAATTTGGTTTTCCATCACATAATTTTATATTTAATTGACGATGAATACAGATTCTGTCATTTTCAACTTTCTTAAAAGGATTTAACATGAACGCCGACCAATCTTTAGAGCTTGGAAAATTGTATTGCGACCGCGGAGACTACGCGGAAGCCCTGCCTCATCTTTACAAAGCGGCTGAACAGTTTCTAGCGGAAAAAAACTACCCTCAATATTTCAAAGCCACTCAATCTACTTTGCGTATTTATGCTGAACGTGAAGAATTTGATCAGCTTTCTGCTTTAAAAGAAAAACTTCATGACGTGGTTATGCGCGAAAATATCGAAGTCACTTCGCGGGCGTTTTACGTGTTTGGTATTGCTTCAATTTATCGCGGGCAAATTGATTCTGCTTTAGAATACTTCAAGCTCTCTTTAGAACAGGGTCTTAAACACAACAACAAGGAAGACTCTTGTCACGCCATTTTGGGTATCGCGATCTGCCTACGGCACCAGAAAAAATACGACGAAGCCTTAAAAGAAATTTACAATCTTAATATTTTTCTTCAGTTCTTAGAAAACACAGATCTTAAGGCCGCTGTTCTTTCGGTGAATGCGCGCATTTTGATGGATCTCAAAAAATTTGACCAGGCTTTAGATGTTTTATGGCCCGCCTATGAATTAACTAAAATTTCAAAACAATTAATCGTAGCAAGCTCTATCTTAGTAAATATTGGTTCTTGCTTATGCGAACAAGGCCAGAAAGAAATGGGCCTAGTCTATTTTAATTTAGTTAAGAAAACGAACGATCCGATTAATGGCAAAAGCTTATACAAATCGATGGCGCACTACGATCATCTATTTACGTCTCAAAAAGTTAATGATTTCGACCTTTCTTTCGATTTCCAAAATCATCAAATTATCGAAAGAAAAATCGGTAAAATCGATTTTAAAAATCAATTCATCTTGCTAGATCTTTTAAAACTTTTTATCTCGCATCAAGGCGAAGTTTTTTCTAAAGAATACTTGGTCGAGCATGTGTGGAAACAAACTTATCAACCAGACATTCATGACAATAAAATTTACGTAACTATTAAGCGTTTGCGCAAATTGATCGAACCTGACTTCGATCACCCAAAATATATTTTTAGATCTAAAAACGGATATTTTTTAAATAAATCGGTGAAAGTTCAAAATTTAATTTTTAATAGAGGGGAAAATTAAAATGAGAAAATTTATATTAGCCTTATTGTTAGTGATCTGTACGAATGTATTTGCTCAAACAAACTTAAATAACATGTGCGGAAATGGGGCGCTTCCCGCAGGTGGTGGACATGATACGTTTCCTTGGTCAATCGCCAAACCTTTCCCGTGGGCATCAATCCAAGGAGTATGGACGGTTGTGAACGCAAACGAGGCCCAAAAAAATCTCGTGTTTGAATTCAGAGTGACTCGTTCAACCGAAAAAAGTAAGCAATTGTTTGTTCAAATATATGAACGTGATAATTGTAAAAAATCATACATGCGCGGAGTCGGTATCGTTAACTCAGCGGAAAAAAATGTTGTTCGAATCAACATGAATAATGTTTTAATGAAATTAGCCTTATTTAAAACAGCCGATCTCGAAATGGATGCACAAACCTGCGGTCCAAAAGCCCTGGGTGTTAATCTCTACCGCTTGATCGATAACGACGGATCCGAAATTCAATCGAAGAAGCCAAGGTCACCTGCACTTCCAAATGAAGAAGACAGCGCAAACATGCTTTTAAGAAAAGTTTTAAATGCGGATCAATACCGCTGTAAAAAATAAGTGATCCTAAAAAGTAAGTCTTAAATAAATTAAAGTGCGCAGGGCCTGAGGAACCATAAAACTCAAGCCCGGCGTCACTAAAGTCGTCGAATCTCCGCTTAGACTGAACCCAAATTTATACGTTTCGCCGGCATAGCCAAATCCCACTTTTAAACTGTAACTTAAGCTTGGTTTTTGCGTCATATCATCGACATTTTTTACATCGGTGTATTTATAAAATCCGTAAGTGCCAATCAGATCTAACAAAGCCCCCGCAAAAATATGATTGTCAGCCACCCAGTATTTTCCGGCTCCCAATCCAAGATTCAATGAAGTCACTTTCATTTTTCGTAAATTTTCCAGTTCGGGATTAATCCCCACATAATCTTGCTGCAATAAGGAAATCGTGTTGTCCATCACGTGTTGCCGAAAACCTCCGACGAAATAATATTTACCGGATGATTTTTTAATTTGATCAGCTTGATTCAACAAGGCCCCGACAGTGAAATCACCTTCTTCCATGGCGATTCGTCCCATCAAAGAATACTGCTGAAAGCGAAGTTCCGGAAAAAGCTGAAGCTGATTGGTGCTTTGAGTGTAAAAACCTTTATAGTCCTGATAAACGAAATCAATTCCCCACTTACGATTATGATAATCAAGCTGCACGTCGAAAAAATCCGTTTTACCATATTTTGGATCAAGTTCTTGTGAAGATCCCCGCAGCGATGCGCCCACCGTAAAACCGTAAGCCGTTAAAGCTAATCGACTTACACCCGCCATATTGGGCTGATACTTAGCTTCGCGCTTAGGCCCGCCAATATCACCGATCTTGAAATCAAAGTTCTCTTGACCTAGTCCAAACAGGGGAGAAATTTGATCGTCACAAAAGCCCTGTGAAGGAGCTCCAAAGATGAGGATCAAAATGATGAAAATAAACATAGTCCATTGTTCTTTTTGACCGCTAATCGAGCAATAAAAAAGTGCTCAGACCACCATGAAAAGTACTTGAGTCTAGCGCTTGACGAAGCTATACCTAATTCACATTATTTTTTCTATCGATACAGGGAGTTAGCTCAGTTGGTAGAGCGCCACCCTTACAAGGTGGACGTCGCAGGTTCGAATCCTGTACTCCCTACCAAT
>JACMMZ010000083.1 GCA_014378775.1 Pseudobdellovibrionaceae bacterium | reverse complement strand
TAAATTACAAGATAACCGATCTGCACTGAGGTTCGGATGACTGGCCGGGCATGCGGCGAAGGCCGGGGTGGTACATGTCGACGGCGGACTCAGCGTGCTTCCGGTTGGACATGAATATGTGGTGGTCGTGTTGGTTACACTTGTTGGTTGACCTGAATTAACATTGCAAGTGCCGCCCCAGCTCACATAAAAAGACGGGGTGCATGTACCCGCATTATTTGCGGGAGTAGTAGTCTGGCACGGAGCACTCACGCATCCTCCTGAGCCTTGACACGTGTATGCACATGTTAAAGCTGTAGTTGGAGTTGTCGTTGGAGCCGCAGCCTGCTGGCAATCCGGAGCTAAAACTGACCAACCGGCTGCACAACTGTAGTTCGGCACCACACTACAAGTTCTTGTGGCGCCATTACCGGCAAGACACGGGCTCCCACCACCCGACGCGGGTTGAATGACATTATAAGTTTGGGTATTTGTTGCATCACAGGCAGAATACGCACCGATGCAGTTTTGCATTGAGCCCGAGAAAAACGGTTTCCACGTTATTCCATCACAAAATTCCATATTTTTAGTAACGCTGTTATACCGCTGTGAGCCCTCAGTAGAAATATCACAAGGTTGTGTTGTTGTGCCAATTTTAACTTCGCCCCCCACCGTTAACCGCGAAGCAACAGCTACGGATCCTGCGGTATATTCAATATTATCCGTTGATCCCACTTTTTGCCATAATGTATTCACCAAGCCACCGTCTAGGGCCGTACAGTCAACAATTCCATTGGAAGCGTTTTTTAGCATGTATAAATAAATCGTATCAGGACGCAAAAGTTTTGTGGCATTTCCGGACGTATTTCGAGACAAAAAGACTTGCAATTCTGCCGTGCCAGAAAGTGGATTTGCCGTATTTGGAATCCAATTTTTGATTTTGATGTCTTCAATCTTGAGTTGACCAGTGCTATCGTTACCACCTGTTTGAACGATGACGACGCCGCTCTCGTTTTTGATACTTGGAATACTCATATCAGCCGCGTACGCAATTCCGTTAAAAGTACTGGTACAAGCGGCATTTAATTTTAACTTATTTTTTAAAAAACCGGTAAGCTCTCGTTGCTGGTCTTTAGCTTGAACCGCGGTTTGACTTTTCATGGCATTACTGATCACGTCAACAATTGCAAAGGAAACGATTCCAAGGATACCCGTAGCCACGAGCACTTCAACCAGTCCAAAACCGAGCTGTTTATGTTTTTTAGATCCCATACCGAGCCATTCGGCAAGTTTAACAAAAAACTAAAGGTCAACAATGTCTCGATTTGAGATAAAAACTAAGTTATTTATTTTCTTTCAGCCATTGCGCCATTTCAATCGCAAAGTAAGTCAAAATGACATCAGCACCGGCGCGTTTTATCGAATAAAGAGTCTCGACCATGGCCGAAGTTTCATCTAACATGCCGGCGGCAGCAGCGGCTTTGATCATGGCGTATTCGCCACTGACATTGTAGGCGGCAACCGGAACGTGCGAAACTTTTTTTATCGATTGAATCACATCCAGGTAACTTAAGGCGGGCTTGACCATGACGAAATCAGCACCCTCAGATAGATCTAATAATGTTTCGCGGATTGCTTCTTTTGAATTTCTGAAATCCATTTGATAAGTTTTTTTGTCCCCAGCTTTCGGAGCTGAATCTAAAGCATCGCGAAACGGCCCGTAAAAACTTGAGGCGTATTTTGCCGTGTAAGCCATAATCGAAGTTTCGATAAAACCTTTTTCATCTAAACTTTTTCGGATGTGTCCAACTCGGCCATCCATCATGTCAGACGGCGCAACGATGTCGACTCCGCACTGCGCATGCAGAACCGCCATTTCACCTAAGCGAAGAACCGTTTCGTCATTGATTATTTTTCCATTTTGAACAAATCCGTCATGTCCGTCGGCCGAGAACGGATCCAAAGCCAAATCAGAAATCAGGACGCACGCGGGAAATTGTTTTTTGATTTCGATGATCAACTGAGGTAGGAATCCTTTTTCATTAATGGATTCGGAAGCGTGTTTATCTTTATTGGCTTCGTGAATCGCCGGAAAAAGAGCAAAAGCTCCGACCCCTAATTGCATGGCTTTTTCGATTTCAAGCAAAGCTGATTTTATGGTGTGACGGTAAATTCCCGGCATGGTCTTAATTTCAACCTTATTTGTGGTTTTTTCTGCTACAAATAAAGGCAATATAAGCTGAGGAGTGGTCACATGTGTTTCCGCCACCATTTCCCTTACATGGGTATTGATTCGATTTCGTCGAGGTCTATGCGTTAGATCCAAGTGCTTCATAGAGATTAGTTATAGTCTTTTCACGAACTTGGCAAACGATTGTCTAATTATTAAAATAAATATACAAAAGATGACATTCCCGTGACACAAAAATGCAAAATTTATCGTAGGTTACTTACATGGAAGAACTCGTTATTATTAACCGCAACACCCAAGAGAAATCATTTCAAAATGGTTTAGTTTGGACGACGTGCTTACGGCAAATTCTTTTCATCACAAAAGATGAACTGAATGATCACAAAATTTACGATAGTGATTTAGTTTTTAATTCGACCGAAGCGTTGGAGTTTTTAGCCGAAGTCCTTTGTGGATTAAAATCCCCGGTGTTTGGTGAAACTGAAGTTTTTGGTCAATTTAAAATATTTTTAGATTCAGTTCCTGCTTCCGATCATCTTATTATTTCACCACGAGCCAAATGGATTCGCTTTCTTTTTGAATTAGTCAAAGAACTGCGAACAGATTACATCAAAAATACTGGCTCTAATTCTTACGGAAGCACCCTAAGAAAATTGACTCGCGATGTTTCAGGGCTTTCGATCATTGGTGCCGGACAATTAGCGACGGAAATTTTACCATGGATTTCAAAAAATAAAAAAATTCAGTTGCACGTACGGAACACAGAAAAATATGAAGAGCTTTCAGTCAAATTTCCGACCGTCAAAATAACCAAGCTTTTTTCTGAAGATACCCGCTTTGATAAGGCTTTGATAATCGCGGCCCCAATCGATAATGCAGATTTGATCGCCGTCATCGAGCGCACCCAGGACAAACCTGAATTTATTTATGATCTGCGGGCTTCAGGGTTTGAAGAGCTCCGGCATGATTTAAAAAACATTAAAATGTTATCGTTATCGGATTTTTTTGGAATATTTAGCGAAGATAAAATTAAATTTGAAAATTTGAAAATTAAAATCTCTCACATCATTCAACAGCGTTGCGTAGACTACTCCAATCGATCAGAGATTAGACCCAACGGCTGGGATGATTTATGTCTTTAGCTGAACTCAGTATCACTTCACGCAAAAGCGATTTGGCTCGACTGCAGTCTTTCTTGGTCGGCGAAGCTCTGACCGCATCGACCGGAGCCAAAATTAATTATCATTTCAAAGAATCTTTAGGCGATATAAATTTAACCGATCCTTTGTGGAAGATGCCACAAAAAGGTGTATTTACCGAAGACTTCACTCAAGATTTGCTTCAAATGAAAACAGATATGGTGGTTCATTCCTGGAAAGATCTTCCCACCGAGAAAAAAGATTCATTGCAAATTGCAGCATCTTTACCACGAGCTGATCAACGCGATCTGCTTTTAATTAAAAAAAGTAGCATTGCGCGAATTTTAGAAAATAAAAAAATTAATTTATTCAGTTCATCCCCGCGCCGGTTTTACAACGTCGAACCCTTGCTTAAATCCTGCTTCCCTTTTGGCTTAAACGAAGTTCACTTTGAATCCGTTCGCGGAAATATTCCGACGCGTTTAAATAAGCTGATCGCGGCAGAAAATATCGATGGCCTTATCTTAGCTAAAGCGGCCATGGATCGATTGATTTTAACCGCCGTGCCTGAACTGCAAGAAACTCAAAAGCATGTAATCCAGATATTAGCTTTAATGAATTGGATGGTTTTGCCTTTATCGGAAAATCCGAATGCCGCCGCTCAGGGGGCCATAGCTATCGAAATTAATTCCAACAATTCAGAAGTTTTGCATACGTTGCAAAAAATAAATGATCCCGAAACTTTTTTCTGTGCTGAAAAGGAACGTTTGGTTTTGTCCAGTTACGGGGGCGGATGTCATCAAAAAATAGGTATCGCTTATTTGAAACATACCTACGGACATGTTCAATTTTTAAAAGGCTTAACCGTCAGTGGAGTTTTATTAGACCAAAAAATTTTAATTCACCCAGCTCTGGATAAAATTAAACATAAATTCGATCCGGAATTGATGTGGAGCGATTCCAATTCAAATAAATATTTTGATCGCCGAGATAAAAATTGGACTGTGAATTCTCAGCATCCCGCATTTTTTGTGACCAAAGCGTCCTGCGTTGGGCCCGACAGCGTGGCGAAATTAAATGAGGCCGTGGTTTGGACAGCCGGTGTGGCCACGTGGAAAAAATTGGCGGGGCTGGGTGTGTGGGTAAACGGAACTCAAGACGGATTGGGTGAAAACATACCTATGAGACTCGAATCTTTAGTGCTTGCAAGGACTGAGTGGCACAAGTTGACACACGAAGCTTCAGGGGAAGGTATTAGTTGTTACGAATTAAAACGAAATGAAATCCAATTCGATTTTAAAAATAAAGAATGTTTTTATTGGAACAGCGCAAGTCTTTTTTTAACGGCAGCTCAGGAACATCCTTCAATTTTAAATAAAATTCACTGCTGTGGCCCTGGCAACAGTGCTGATATCATAAAAAACTATTTAGGTTCTGAATCTCTTTGGAAAAATTTGTTTATTTTTTACAACCAAGAACAATGGAGTTCTCATGTCTCCCGTTAATTCTGAAGCGTTATTTGAACGGGCTAAAAAAGTTGCTCCGGGCGGAGTTCATTCCCCTGTAAGATCTTTTAAAGGCCTTGATCGTTGTCCGGTTTTTTTCAAATCGGCTCAAGGCGCTTACCTTACATCGGTCGAAGACAAAAAATATATCGATTTCTGTCAGAGCTTTGGCCCGCTCATCTTAGGTCACCTTGATGAAGAGGTTAAAGAAAAAGTACACAGTATGGTGGACACCGCTTGGACATTTGGCGCTGCCGAAATTTATTCTTTGGATTTAGCCGAGTGGATCACCAGCCGCGTTCCCTTCGTAGAAAAATTACGTTTCACATCTTCCGGAACCGAAGCGGTCATGAGCACCTTACGCGTGGCAAGAGCCGCCACCGGTCGAAAAAAGATTCTTAAATTTGAGGGCTGCTACCATGGCCATTTAGATGCCTTGTTAGTTAAAGCCGGTTCAGGTCTGGCCGGTGTAGCTGCAGCCTCGAGTGCCGGAATAACGCCTGAAACGGCACTTCAGACTTTGACGCTACCGCTAGATAACGAGGAAATGCTTCACGAACTTTTTGCTCGAGAAGGACATGAGATCGCGGCGGTGATCATTGAACCTTTGCCAGCTAACTATGGTTTACTGATTCAACGTCCAGAGTTCCTACAGACTGTAGCGGCAGTCGCGAAAAAATATGGAACATTATTAATATTTGATGAAGTCATTTCTGGATTTCGCGTCGCACGTGGGGGTATGGCCCAGATTTTAGATATCGTTCCTGATTTGGTTACTTACGGAAAAATTATCGGCGGAGGATTTCCCGTAGGTTGCTACGGGGGTCGACTCGATTTGATGAATCTGGTCGCTCCGCTAGGTCCGGTTTACCAAGCGGGAACTTTAAGTGGAAATCCCATCGGGATGGTGGCGGGCTTGGAAACGTTGAAAAAAATGGAACGATTGGATGGCTGGAACGTATTGAATGCGCGAACTGAAAAGTTTGTTAAAAAATTAAATGCTAATTTCAATCAGATGAACAACGGACTTATCGTGGATCAATTCGCATCACTGTTTTGGATCAGAAAAAATAATTCAAATTCTCAGCCTTTACGGGCGCTCGAAAGTATTTCGCCCGAACAAGCTCCACTATTTAAAAACTTATTTTTGAAAAGTTTAGATGCTGGGCTTTATTTGGCTCCGAATGCCTACGAAGTCGGTTTCGCATCGATGGCTCACTCCGATGAAATTTTTAACCAAACTATTCAAATCATCACTGAAGCGAGCAAAATTTAGATGGGATTCAATTGAAAAGCAGAATTAGTCTGAAACTTATTTTAGCTTCCGCTTGGATCGTATTTACCACTTCGTTGATTGTGTGGTGGTGGATTTGGGCATTGAAATTAGCCGTTCAAGTTTCTGATTCCAGTCATCGTATGATCAAGTATGAAGGCATCACGCTGATTTCGATCGTCATCATCGGCGGTACATTTTTAGTCAGCTACGTTTGGCAAGATTATAAACGAAATTTAAAAATTCAACTTTTCTTTGCCACTTTCAGTCACGATATTAAAACGTCGATCAGCCGTCTTCGATTACAAGCCGAAATCATGGAAGAAGAACTTCCGCAAGATAAACATCCGTCGTTAAGCCGCTTCATCCAAGATGTTGTGCAGTTAGACCTTCAACTTGAAAATTCTCTTTTGTTCACTAATTTTAATAAATACCAATTTCTCATGGAGAAAATTAAACTCAGCCAGCTGATCGGAGCTATACGCAGTGACTTTACTCATCTGCATATTGAATTAAAACAAGATGCAGAACTTATCACCGATAAAAAATGGTTTCTTAGCATTTTAAAAAATGTTTTTCAAAATTCTTTGCTTCATGGAAAAGCCAGCCGGATCGAAATAGCGGTTGAATCCGGTGTTCATGATTCTGTGTCTATCTCGATTAAAGATAATGGTATGGGTTACACCCTCGGTCCTATTTCGGATTTAGGTTCAGATATTTTTAAATCTAATCACCGGCAGAGTAACGGGATCGGTTTGTACCTTTCTAAGTCTTTGCTTAGTACAATGAATGGCGCTTTGACTTTTAGCTCAACATCTCAGGGATTTACATCGCATCTTAAGCTTCAGGGTAAAATCTTATGAAAAAAATTCTTTTGGTCGAAGACGATGCGAGCCTTGGACAAACCTTATCCGAGCGACTCAGTAAAGAGTACCAAGTTGCTTGGAAAAAAAACTTTACTGAGGCTTGGATTTATTTTGTTCAACACGAGGCCGAAATTGACTTAGCGATCTTAGATGTAGGATTACCGGACGGGAATGGCTTTGATCTGGCTCGAAAAATTAAAGCTCACTACAACACGCCGATTCTTTTTTTAACCGCCCAGTCCGATGCGGAAAATCGTTTACAAGGTTACGAAATTGGGGCTGAAGAATTTATCCCGAAGCCTTTCCATCTTAAAGAATTATTGTTGCGCTTAAGCCACGTGCTTGCGGCTCACGCGGTAACTAAAGAATATATTTTAGAAACGGTAACGATCAATTTTCAAGACATGTCGATTAAATCCCTTTCAGGGAAAGTCGAATATCCATCGATTTCAGACATGAAAACATTGAAACTTTTGATCGAACGCTCGCCGCAAATTTTAAGTCGTGATGAAATCATTAATGAAATTTGGGGCGAAGACAAAATGATCAGCCACCGCACTATTGATAATATGATTGTGCGCCTTAGACACCTGATTGAGGGTGATTATATTCGCTCCGTACGCGGCACCGGGTACCAGTATATTAATCATTCGAAGAAAGAAGAACTAGCATGAACCAGAAGTTTTTAAATGCTCTTAATCGCACACCTCAAAGCACGCCACCTATTTGGTTCATGCGCCAGGCCGGCCGTTACCATTCGCATTATCAAAATCTTCGATCACAAAATTCTTTTGATCAACTTTGTAAAAATCCCGAGCTCGCATCCGAAGTCGCCATGGGTCCCATTCAAGATTTTGATTTTGATGTGGCGATATTATTTAGTGATATTTTATACCCTTTAGAGGCTTTAGGCATGGGGCTAACGTACACCGATCATGGGCCTCGCTTGGGCTTTCAGTTAGATGAAGGCAATTTTTCTCAATTAAAAAAAGTTGATGACGCTTTTCCTTTCATGCATTTTCAAAAAGAGGCCATGAAATTAACTCGGGAGAAATTATCCCCAGATAAATCATTGATTGGTTTTGTCGGTGGTCCTTGGACTTTATTTGTTTACGCCGTCGAAGGAAGCCACGCGGGATCGCTGATTCAGTCAAAAAAGAATCTCAATTTGTTTTATAAATTTTCTGAGATGATTGAACAGTTTTTGACAAAAAATATCGAAATGCAATTCGCCGGAGGTGCCGATATTGTGATGATATTTGACACGGCCGCAGGGGAAGTGAGTCCCACTTTCTTTAAAAACTATTTACAACCGGTTATTTCGCGCTTGGTAAATAAGTTTCCAAACAAATTAGGTTATTATTCTAAAGGAACTCAGAATTCCTTTTTCAACTCTGAATTCAAGTCGCTTCCATTAGCCGGGCAAGGGTACGATCACCGGTGTTTCTTGCCGGATATTTTGAAAGAAAATAAACGCGGCTTTGTTCAAGGAAATTTTGACCAATCTCTTCTTCACATGGATCCGGCTGATTTTAAAAAAATGCTTTTAATTTATATAAATGAAATGAAAGAGCTCAGTCTTGATGCGCGCGCCGGATGGGTTTGCGGACTGGGGCATGGAGTTTTGCCAAAAACACCTGAAAGAAACGTTAAAGAATTCATCGAGACCATCAGAAAAGAATTTTAAGTCAGGATTATTATGCTAACCGACTCGTTATTTAAAAAATATGATCTGCCCGTTCCGCGATACACATCGTATCCCACCGTTCCCTATTGGAGCATCACACCGTCTAAAGATCAGTGGATTGAACACTTGAACACGGCCCTATCAAAGGATCAGTCTTCATGGTCGATGTATCTGCATATTCCTTACTGCGAAAGCCTTTGTACTTTTTGCGGTTGCAATACCATTATTACAAAAAATCATCAGCTTGAAGATTTCTACGTCGATCTTTTATTAAAAGAGTGGAGCCTTTATAAAAATCTGGTTCCCGCTTTTGCCACCAAACCATTGAAGCAACTTCATTTAGGCGGAGGCACACCCACCTTTTTAAGTGCTGAATCTTTATCTCGTCTTCTTTCGACCATTTTAGCGGACATTAAAAAAGATCAAAATTTTGAAGCTTCGATCGAAGTCGATCCACGGCGGACCAGCAAAGACCAACTTAAAGCACTTAAACAAGTGGGCTTTAATCGGGTGTCGATGGGCGTTCAGGATTTCAATCACGAAGTCCAAAGACTGATTAATCGTATTCAGCCTTACGAGATCACAAAAAATTTGACAGATGATGCGCGCGAACTGGGATTTGATTCAATAAATTACGATTTGATTTACGGATTGGCTCAACAGACGTTAAAAAGTTTTGGTGACACCATCGACAAAACGATTGAACTCAGACCAGATCGGATTGCTCTCTATAGTTTCGCTTTAGTCCCTTGGATTAAACCGGCACAAAGATTATTTAAGGATGAAGACCTGCCAGTGGCCGATGAAAAGCGCGGGCTTTACGAATTAGCACGCACACGCTTAACCGCTGCAGGTTACGTCGAAATCGGTATGGATCACTTTGCACTTCCTGATGAAAATCTTTCTTTAGCGCTCAAAAATAAAACTCTCCACCGCAATTTTATGGGTTACACCGATCATAAAACAGATGTGCTTTTAGGTTTGGGAATCAGTTCCATTTCTGAATCACCTTACAGCTTTCATCAAAACGAAAAAGTGAGTGCACTTTACGAAGCTGCAATTCAAGCCGATCAACTTCCGACCCACCGAGGACATGTTCTCAACCTTGAAGATATCGAACGTCGTCAGCAGATATTAAAGCTAATGACGAATTACGAAGTTTCATTCATTAACTCAGATCAAAGAAAATCCGCTCAGCATTATCTAGCAGAAATGGTGAAAGATAATTTGGTCGAAATTACCGAAACCACTTTGAAAGTAACTCAGGCCGGTAAGCCATTTTTACGAAATGCCTGCGTTTTTTTTGATGAGCATTTAAAACGCAAACAACCCGAATCAAAAATATTTTCGAAATCGATATGACAAATATAAAACCGCGTATTCATATCGTTGGAGCTGGATTTTCGGGTTTATCGGTGGCTTACCTGCTGTCACAGTACAAGATGTTTGATATAACTGTTTATGAAAAAAATTTGCAAATCGGAGGAATGCTCAAGAGCCTCACGAAAGAGGGGCTCCTCATTGAAAGCGGAGCCAATTCGATACTCTGCACTGATGAAACTCTTCAGTTTCTCAAGGAAATTGGTGTTCAATGTGTATTTCCTCTTAAAACCGCCAAAAGAAGATATTTTTTTAGGAATCGAGTTACTCGTTGGCCTTTATCGCTGATTGAAACCATAGCTTTTATTCCGCGGGTCATTTTTCATCTTGTGACAAGAAAATCATTTATAAAATTTACTCCCAAACAAACGGTGGCAGAATGGGCTCAAAAATATTTCGGTTTTGCTTTCACGAAATATTTGCTGTCACCGGCTCTTCAAGGCATTTATGCGGTACCGGCACAGCACCTGAACGCAGAAAATATTTTCGGCCACCTTCTTAAACCAAAATCTGAAAAGTACAAAGGCATCGTTTCTGGCAAAACCGGCATGGGAGAAATCATTAAATGCCTTGAACAAAAATGTCTTTCCCAAGATGTAAAAATACTTACCGGGGAAATTTATGATTTTAGCCTTCCCCATGACATCGTTATTGTGGCGACTTCTGCTCAGGATGCGGCTAGAACTGTTATGTTACAAAATAAATTCTTAGGGGCAGAGCTTGAAAAAATAAAAATGAATCACGTTGTCTCCGTCACCTGTCAAGTCGATGATACGACACGGCCCCGGGGCTTTGGCTGTTTGATTCCAGAGACTGCAGAAACTCGATGCTTAGGAGTGCTATTCAATTCGGACATCTTTGAAAATAGAATTCAATCCAATGCTTCAAATGAAACGTACATTTTTAGTAATCAAGAGGCTGAAAATATTAATCAATTGAAATCAGATCAATTAAAAAATTACATGGAAAAAACCAGAGAAATTATCTTTAAGACTCGTACTCCGATTGAAAATATCTATAAATCCTACTGGCCTGATGGGCTTCCGATTTACGATCACGTCTTGGCTCATTTTCAAAATCAATTTGTCACTCCTAAAAATAATATCTATCTTCATGGAAATTACGTGGCAGGAATTGGTTTAAGTAAAATTATTAAAAACTCTTATGACATTTCAAATCAAATTAAAAAGGCATACTCATGAAAACTGGCGTACTTATAGTCAATATCGGAACTCCAAAAACTCCTTCACCGCAAGATGTAGGAATCTATCTGAAAAAATTTCTGATGGATGAAGATGTCATTTCGATTCCTTTTGTTTTGCGCTGGATTTTAGTGAAGCTCATCATCGTGCCGATAAGATCCGTGCGATCGGCAGCCAAATACGCCAAGATTTGGACTCCGGAGGGATCGCCTTTACAAGTCAGAACGGAAAATTTTGTCCAGGCACTTGAAAAACAATTACCTGAAAATTATACGGTTAAAATTGGCATGTCCTATTCGGAACCCTCCATTTTAACTTCATTGGCTGAATTCAAAAATGAAAAAATAGATAAACTTATCATTTGTCCAATGTACCCGCAGTACGCCGACGCGACCACGGGATCAGCGATCAAAACCGTCCGCAAATTTTCCCATCAACTTAAAATGACGGCAGATATTCAATACATAAAACCTTTTCATGATCAGGATTTTTATTTAGATAATGTTTTCGAAAAAATGAAAAGCACCCAACCACAACATTGGATTTTCTCTTACCATGGTCTGCCAGAAAAACAAATTACCAAAAATAGCGAATGTCAGTTGTCTTTAAGTTGCTGTCTGAGTCAAAAAAGCTGTACGATTAAATGTTACCGTTCACACTGCGCACAAACCACTGAAGCTTTGGTGAAAAAACTTAATTTAAGTAAATCAGATTACACCATGACCTTTCAAAGCCGTTTGGGCGTCGCCAACTGGCTTAAGCCCTATACCGATCAAGTGTTGGAGGCACTCGGAAAACGCAAAGACACGCGAAGAATCGCTGTGGTGAGCCCCGCCTTCGTCACCGATTGCTTAGAGACCTTAGAAGAAATTAATTTAGAAAGCCGAGAAACTTTTTTGGAAAATGGTGGAGAGCACTTTACTTATATTGAATGCTTGAATTCAGATCATGACTGGGTCAAGGGATTTGCGGGATACCTAACGAACGGTTTAAATTTAGCTTCGATCAAATCGTGAATCGTAGT
>JACMMZ010000082.1 GCA_014378775.1 Pseudobdellovibrionaceae bacterium | reverse complement strand
TACCGCTTCGCCGATTTTTTAAAAATCGGATTACCCCTGACGATAATTATTTCGGTGATGACGTGTTATTTAAGTTTGATGTTTTGGCATTGATTCATTTTTATGTGTTCACAGTACGCCGTTCAAACCACTCAAAAAGAATTACTTCAAGATCTGGATCTTCAAGGCGCAATTCCAGAAACCATTAACCAAAGACTTTTACCGAAAAGTTTAGCTCCCGTGATCAGTTCGGTGAATCTTCCATGCAAACAGGATTTTGGCCTTTATTTTTACATAATCTGAGCGAAAGTAATTCAGGTGCTTTTTTTGTGTAGTTATTACGAGATAGTCTATCTAAGGATTTATCATTTAATTCCTCGCGAAAAGATTTCTTGACGATGTAGATATCATTTTTTCCTTTTACAAATATATAAAGAGCGGCTTCATTTTTGCTTTTGACTTGAGGATGCTGATCGCAGGTCATAATTGCCCCGAGCGTATCAAAACCGCTTACTTTTGGAATCTGAACTTTCTCCGACCGAACTCCACCAGGGCAGATCTTCTTGATAGCATTCATTTCGCCAGTATAAATTTCATCCAGTGGAATCTGCGCCGAAAGACCTTTTGCGGCGGCAATTGTAAGAAGTTGATTCCAAGTTTCAATTTTTTCGTTTTTTGGGAGAAATTCTTGCGAGAAAATTTTAGTCTGAGAATTGGGCTTTTGAGGGTTCCAGTTTTTACTTACCGATATTTCTAAGCTTTGGCTGTACAATGGTATTACATTTTTTATGTACTCTGGTGCGCTCTTTACAAGATCCTTTCGAGAAATTTCTACCAAAGACTTTTGGCAAACGACCGGAATGAAATTTGGAATCGAAATAACACCAAGTACATCTTTAACATTTGGATTCAGTTTAAATGTTCCTTTTGCTGTATACAGATCATTTACTTTACAATTTATGAATTCAGGCATTCCGTTTTTGTCTTTGAGTACAGCAATAATCCTTACCTTTTTTTTGCTTAAATTGTCTGAAAGATCCATAGCAACGAGAAAGCCTTTCGGGGCTTTGATAAGCTGTATCCAAGTTATTTTTCCGGCCAACTCGATTTCTTGGTTATTGAGGACTTCATACTTTTTAGATAGAGAATCAAAATCGACAGCTTGATTGTTTTTTTCTGCTCTTAACGATGCAGTGACTATTATTATGAGGACTAATATTATTTTTTTCACTTTAACCATCCTGGGTAAATGAGTTTCGATCAGGCTAGCATTTCTGCCTTGTCATGTCCAAACCTTTGGAGTTGTTAAGTCTGGCCTAGGTATGGATTGTTTAAACCATTTACATTGAGACAAAGTTTGTCCTCAGCTATAATCAAAGTCTATGTGTTCACAGTACTCTGTACAAACCACCGAAGCCGAATTACTTCAAGATCTGAATCTTCAAGGCGCTATTCCCGAAACTATTAACCAAAGACTTTTACCGAAAAGTTTAGCTCCCGTGATTGTTTTAGCTGGTGAGAAATTAAAACTCACGCCGATGAAATTCTCATTGGTTCCCAGCTGGTCGCAAACGGCGCAAATTAAATTTGCGACGCATAATGCGCGCATCGAATCGATTTTAGAAAAACCCACGTGGAAAATTCCGTTTACGTCTCAGCACTGCGTGGTGCCGATGACTTCTTTTTTTGAATCAGCCTACATCGGACCACATGCCGGAAATATTATTAAATTTAGTCGGAATAATAATCAACTTTTGTATGCCGCCGGTATTTTTGATTTTTGGAAAGATCATGATCAGCCTGAGAATAGTTTTTTTTCGTTCTCGGTGTTAACCCGTGATCCTTCGGAATTTATTATTCAAAATGGCCATGACCGAACCCCGATTTTTATTCCACCGGATTTCGTAAAAGATTGGCTTACGCCTTTGTCAAAACCGGGCGATGAAATCAAAGCCGAGCTCTTAAAAAAAGCGCTTCATCCGGATTTAAAAGTCGACATTGATCGCGCTTTAAAACCTGGATGGGAAAAACGGGTCTAGGGCCTAAATCCACCACAAATGCTTTAAAAGCTATATTTACACATTATTTACATATTAATTGACCTGGTGACCCCTTATCCGTTACCTCTAGATATGGGGGGTTGGTGAATTATGAATAAGGCTGCGGTGTTATCAGAGCTTCGTCAAAAAACCGGAAGTAAATTACTTCAAAACCGTGAAATGTGGAAAGCGCCGCAATTGGAATCGGGCGTGGCGCGCGGGATTGTGACGGAGCTTTTAGGGAATGCGCGGATCGATTGGCTGATCTCATTGTTTAAAATGAATCCGGATACACTTATTTTTTGGTGTAAATCAGATGCGCAAGCTAGCCCCTTGGCTCTAAAACAAAGGGGGATTGATCTTGAGCGCATTAAATTTATTGATGCCGTCAGTGATCTGCAACAGCCTTTAAGAATGGCTTTAGAAAGTCAACTGTATCCCTTTATCGTAGCGCCGAATCGTTTTGATGAAGTTCGAATTTTTCAGCGATTTCATTTGTTAGCGGAAAAATCCAAAAGCACTTTATTTTTATTGGGTCAAAAAGATTTCTCTTTGGCTTGGCCGATTGCTTTGCAATTAGAAATTAATAATACGGACGTTGAGACTGAATTTGATATTTACATTCATAAGCAAAAACACGGGGTGAATGAATGAGAGTCGCTTGCCTTTGGTTTGATAAACCCGCACCCACTAACGTATTAGCTGAACTGTTTTTGCGGTTCAGTCCGCAAATCGCCGTTATTGAAGATAAGGCTATTTTTGTAGAAATAGGAAAATGTAAAAATCTTTATTCCGAAAAAAGCTTTTATGCTCGAGCGCACATTTTACTTAAACGAACAGGTCATTCAGCGCGCATCACTTTTGGAAATGATGTGACGGATTCATTAGTATTTGCCAAATACAAAACAAATTTATTTGATCAAATTCCATTAACGGCGCTGGTGGATTTAGTTGATCCCTTCTCCCGCGATTTGGTGCTTAAAAAATCAGTGTTTAAAATCATCGATACGTTTCAAGATTTGGGCGTATCTAATCTGGGGGCTTTTAAAAAACTTCCGGTGGGGGATTTGATCGCTCGTTTTGGAGTGGTCGGTCGATTTGTACATGGACGGGCGCACTTGAATGATTTTTTAAGTTGGCCGCAGTTCGCGCCGGCTGAAATAATTCAAGAGAAAAAAGATTTTCCCTATTTTGAATTCTACGGTGAACTGGATCCCATTTTATTTGAACTCAAAAGTCAATTAGACCGAATTTTTGCAAGGCTTTTTGCGCGAAAAAAACGTCTGATTAAACTTCAAGTGCAAATCAGATGTGAAAAATTATCGGTGCATCCGGATTTTATTAGAAAATTAGATTTTGAATTCTTTGCGCCACAAAGTTCCGTTAAGGGGACGTTACGCATTTTAAAAGAAAGATTATCCCGGGAATTTGAAAAAAAACCGGTTTTATCTCCGATTGAAGGCATTAAAACCATTGTCCTGAAAGCCGTGGATTTTGAAGGGGGTCAAAAAAATATATTTAATGAAGATGAAGAAAAATCAGAGCAGTTGGCCTCGATTCACAATCAATTAGTTGAAATGCTGGGAAAAGAAAATGTGTATCAAGTGGAATTGACTCAAGACAGAAGGCCTGAAAAATCCTGGAGGAAAAAATTTGATACGCCTCATATGAAATCCGCAGCCCCAAATGATTTTACGGACCTGCTTCCGGATCGTTTAACTTATATCTGTCGTTATCCTTTGAAAGTCGATGTTGCCGCAGGATTTATTTACATTCAAAAGAAACGTTATAAAATTTTGAACTGGGATAATGAAATTGAACGCATTGCAGGCGCTTGGTTTGAAAAACCGTCCGGCGAAATTAAAAATACCTATGATAGAATTTACAGTTTAGTCGAAATTGAAAAGCATCAAAAACTTTCCATTTTTCAAACCCCAAATCGTGAATTTTATATTCACAGTTATTCAGGCTAAAACAATGTACGTGGAACTCAGTTGCAAATCTAATTTTTCTTTTTTGAGGGGCGCCTCGGATTCAAGAGATTACATCGCTCGTGCGCTTGAATTAGAAATGCCCGCCATCGGGGTGGCCGATATTAACGGAGTCTATGGATTACCTCGGGCGTTTGAGGCCCTTCGGGATTCTGGCGTACCACTTAAACTGATTTGTGGCTCAGAAATTACCATAGAAAACCATCCCCCTATTGTTTTAATTGCACGTTCGCGCAGAGCTTGGGGTTTACTCTGCCGCATCATCACCGCCGTCCATGCGGGAAAAATAAAAGGTGAGGGTCACATTTCTTTAGCGGAGCTTAAAGATCTGACCGCGATTCATATCGGAACCCGAGAGCTCACCTGTATTTTAAAAAATGATCTGCAAAATAATTTTATTTTTTTTAAAAGTATTTTTAAAGATCAGCTTTATCTCAGTTTATGCCGTTACGTCGACGGTATGGATAAAAAGCGCACGAACCAAGCGCTTCAGCTATCAAATCAATTTAATATTCCTATTGTAGCCACCAATGATGTTCATTACCATGTTCCCGAAAGAAAGCCTTTGCAGGATTGTTTAACCTGCATCCGTGAAGGGGTTATCTTAGATGAAGCCGGATTTAAATTATTTGGAAATGATGATCGGTATTTAAAATCACCACTACAAATGCAAATGTTATTTTCAGATTTGCCAGAAGCTTTAGCCAATACGCTTAAAATCGCGGATCAATGTCAATTTTCATTATCCGAACTTAAATACACTTACCCTAAAGAGGCCGTGCCTCAAGGACACACGGCTCAAAGTTTTTTGCAAGAACTCGTGATGAAAGGCGCCAGAGATAAATACGGTCACGTGCTGTCCTTTGAAGTTGATCGTCAAATCCGAAAAGAACTTCAGTTTTTTAATAAGCGCGGTGAAGAAGATTATTTTTTAACCATGCATGATATTTTAAAAGACGCGCGCGAGAAAAAAATTGTATTTCAAGGGCGCGGTTCAGCCGCCAGTTCCATAGTTTGTTACGCATTAGGAATAACCGCGGTGGATCCGATATCGGCTAATTTATTATTTGATCGCTTTGCCAATGAGGCTCGTCCCGATCCCCCGGATATTGATGTGGATTTTGAACACGAACGGCGCGAAGAAGTGATTCAAAGCATTTACGCCCGCTATGGACGAGACCGGGCCGGCATGGTGGCGGCTATTCACACTTATAAGCAAAAAGGGGCTTACCGAGAATTGTGTAAAGTCATCGGCGTTGATGTGGGAACGCTGAAAGCCGATGTGGTAAAATCTCGTTTCATAGAATTGGCCGGAAAATATTCGGCTCGCGAAATTTTCCTAGAACCTTTGATGCAAGAAATCGCGGAATTTCCAAGACACATCGGAACTCACTCCGGCGGCTTTGTAATCACCAACGATCCTTTAGTGGAAACGGTGCCGATCGAACCGGCCGCGATGGATGGGCGCACCATTGTCCAGTGGGATAAACACGATCTGGAAACTTTAGGTATGATGAAGATTGATATTTTATCCATCGGATTTTTGACCGTTATTCGTAAGGCTACTGAATTAGTCGGTATCGATTGGCGCAGTATTCCGATGAATGATGTAGACACCTACAAGTTGATTCACAAAGCTGAAACGGCCGGGTGTTTTCAAATTGAATCACGGGCGCAAATGAATTCGCTTCCACACACCAAACCTGTTATTCCTTACGAGATGACCATTCAAGTAGCGCTAATTCGACCGAGCATGAGTAAAGGCGGCATGAGCCGCTCTTATTTGCGTGGCCGAGAATTAGCCAGACGTGGTTTTCCTTTTAAAAGCGGACTCCTAGCGATGGATAAAATTATCGGAAGAACTCATGGGATCGCCATGTTTCCGGATCAAATTATGCAAATCGCCATGGACGTGTGCGGATTTTCCTCAAGTGAAGCTGATGGACTTCGAAGATCATTAGGTAAGGAAAGAAGCGCGCAAAGCGTGGATACGCAAGGTCAAAAATTATTTCAAGCCCTGATCAAAGCCGGTGTTAAAATGGACCTCGCACAAGATATTCTTAATCGTACGCAGGGCTTTGCCTCTTATGGTTTTCCTGAAGCGCATGCGGCCTCTTACGGGGCTTTAGCTTTTAAATCGGCTTATTTAAAAACTCATTATCCGGCTGAATATCTGTGTGCTTTAATTAATTCTCAACCGATGGGATTTTACCGGATCGATTTTTTAATTAACGAAGCAGTTCGAAATAGTGGTGTAAAAGTTTTACCGGTACATCCTTTAAAATCGAATTGGGATGCGGTGATGGAAGGTCCCCGCACTATTCGCATGGGATTTCGAGATATCCGAAAAATTCGCCGTGATGATGTCGAACACATGATAAGTCAGCGGCACATCAAAACATTTGTTTCCATCGAAGATTTTATTTCGCGCACAAGTTTTAGTAAAGATGTTCTTAATCACATCACCATTATGAATGGATTTGAATGTTTTGGACTCGATCGACGTCATTCTTTTTGGAAATCATTGGCTTTTAAAAACTTGGTGGGTTTTAAAGTAAGTCTCGAGCAACTTTCATTATTTGATGAAAAGACCGAAATCTTATCGGATGCGCCAGTGTTTAATTCCATGACGAATTTAGAAGAAGCTTTGATTGATTACCGAATGACGGGTTACAGTCTTCAAGGCAGTCTCATGAAGCAATTAAGATTAGAGATTCCTCACTTACCGGGGACGCATTCAGGTTTACTTAAAATGGTGAAAAAAAATTCCATGATTGCGTGCGCTGGAATTTTATTAGTGGATCAACGGCCCCCACCAGCCAAGGGTTTTGGTTTCATTACCTTAGAAGACGAATACGGAACGATTGATCTCGTTTTAAGACCGGCTATTTACGATCAATATAAATCTATTTTTAGATCGTCACGATTTTTGATGATCACTGGAAAAATTCAAAGATTAGATGATCACGTGACTATTGTGGTTGAGACGGTAGAATCATTTGCGTTAAAATCTCAAATTCGAAGTCATCAACCAACACCGCGTATGTTGGATAAATTAAATTGGCCGTAAAAAAATTAAGGCGGATTATTAACCACTCGAGTGCGCTCAAACAGAGTATTGATTTGCCCGGCGGTCAATACTGCATTCCAAATTCCTATGTCATCAATGCTGCCACTAAAAAAATTGGTATTGGCTAAGTTTCTACCGATATACACCGAAGTTAAATTGACCGTGGTCGCCGGAGTTGCACCAAAAGTACAAGAGGAATCGAGAGCTCCGTTAATATAAATTTGCCCGGCCGTTCCGAGCAGAGTTATAGCAACGAAAGTTGGCGTACCAGCAGAAATCGTGGCGGTGGAATCGCAAACAGTTCCAATTAAGCTGTGACGAATTTTACCACTGGCTAAAATCTCAAGCCCGTAACCATTGTTGGTGGTGTTGGCTCCGTAATACATAATTGGTAAAATTGAACCAATGGCGCTGGGATTTATCCAACCGGCAATCGATCTAGCGGTAGCGGCCCCCGGTAAAAAAGTGGTGGTTTCGGTCGAGATTACATAATCATCGACGCCGTCAAAATTAATCGCCTGACTTCGTTCTGAAGAAACATAAGCCATGCCGGTGCCGTTTGGATTGGAAGTGGTTCCGTTCAGCGGAGCTCCGGGCGAAGCCAAACCGCTGATTCCCGTAATAGCAGCACCGTTAGTAATAGCTCCGACCGTGCCATTCATGGTGTAGGCGCGAACTAAGTTGGTGTAAACCGGAACCACGTTTTGCTGAAACGCCAAAGCTTGGACTGCCGTCGAATAAAGATTAGTTTGCGTAATAGCCACCGGAGTTCCACAAGCGCCGGCGATGTAACGTAACCTGGCGGTCGCGCCGCCGCCGTTATTATACATCTCCATGTAAATCGGATATTTTTGATTAGCCACAAAAGTAAATGTGCCGGTTCGATCGGTGGGACCCTGGTCAATCCAGGAATTTATAACTAAAGTATTATTGATCCAAAGTCTGACACCGTCGTCAGAATTTGTACCCATACAATAAGCTCC
>JACMMZ010000081.1 GCA_014378775.1 Pseudobdellovibrionaceae bacterium | reverse complement strand
CAACCTATTTACGGGGGGGCTGCGGCCAGTCCGTTCACCACGCACCACAAAGCACTGGACATGAAACTTTACATGAAAATTTCACCCGAGCTGTATTTGAAACGATTGATCGTCGGTGGATTTGATAAGGTTTACGAAATCGGCAAAAATTTTCGTAACGAAGGTATCGATCGCACGCACAACCCAGAATTTACGATGCTTGAATTTTACGAAGCCTACACGGATTATAATTATCAAATGACTCAGTTTGAAGAATTAATTTCTAAAGTATGTTTAGAAATTACGGGATCAACGAAAGTGATCTACCAGGAAAAAGAAGTTGATTTTACGCCTCCGTGGCGGCGATTAACCGTAATGGATGGAATTAAGCAGTACGCTAAGATCGATCCCGAAAGCGAAGCGGACTTAGGTGCTTATTTAGCAAAAAATTCTGATAAGCCCATGAAGCTTGAAAATTTATCCAAGGGTGAAAAACAAATGAAAGTTTTTGAGTTGGCGGCAGAGCCTCACCTGTGGCAACCCACATTTGTGATGGATCATCCCGTCGAAATTTCTCCGTTGACCAAAATTCATCGTGGGAATAACAAGCTTGTCGAACGCTTTGAGCCCTTTGCCGCCTGCATGGAGATCGGAAACTCGTACTCCGAGCTGAATGATCCCGAAGAGCAGCGCGCGCGACTTAAAGATCAAGAAGCGAAAAGAAATGTGGACGATGAGGCTCATCCGATGGACGAAGATTTCTTGCACGCGATTGAAACCGGGATGCCACCAACGGGCGGTGTGGGGATTGGAATCGAGCGCGTCGTGATGCTGTTGACCAATCAGTCAAGCATTCGAGATATCATCTTTTTTCCAACTATGAAAATAAATCGGTAACGGCTATGGTGAAGGCCATTCAAAAAGTAATGGTTCTTTTTATGTGGCAACTGGTACTTGCAGGTTGCCAGCAAACACCGACGAAGTCCCTGAATGAAGAAGCTGATATTTTTGGGACTGATGCGGTATTAGTCGATACCCGAGACTCTTTTTTATACGTGTCTTCCCATATTCAGGGGAGTGTTAATCTAGTCACAAGTGATTATTTAATTTTAAAAAATCCCAGAACAAAAAAAAGAATCATGGATCCCGATTTAGATCAAACGATCGAGCGACTAAGCCGAAGGGGATTGTCTCAGACGAAAAAAGTAACTTTGCTGTCGGATCAAAAAAATTCAACGGAAAGTAAGAAGTGGGCTTGGTTGCTAAAACAGCTGGGAATTGAAAACGTACAAATGATAACGATTACCGAATTTAAAAAAGCACATCCTAATCCGCGCTACGCCGACCCTCAGCGGGCCGAAGTTTGGAAACTTCAGCAAAGTTCTGAGATGCAGCAAGAATTTATTCTGAAAAAAAGTAATGAATGTTTTGTTTCGTGGTCTGAAAAAAATTGCACGCTTTAGTCAGTAAGATCGGGCTCGACAAAAAGCCAGCGAATCTCTGGAAATTGCTTTTTAATATCTTCTTCAAGCGCATTGATGATTCGTATTAGTTCGTAACTATCCGCTATTTTTCCGGGGTGCACTTTCATGGTTAATAAGACTTCTCGGCTGCCGGTAACGACGGATAAAATATTAAGAACGTACATCCCTGAATCCAGCAACTGCAACCGCTGGGTGATGAATGTTTTGTAATCGGTAGATGATTTTTCGCCCAGCAGTAATGATTTCACTTCGCGCGCTAATATAAACGCCACCGAAACAAGTAAAATTCCGATGACAACAGATCCCAGCGCGTCCCACATGGAATTACCGGTAATTAATGAAATGACCAAAAAAATTAAAGCTAGCGTTAGACCGACCAGGGCGGCTAAGTCTTCAATAAAAATCACGATAAGTTCTGAAGCTGTCGACTTTTGAAACCAAATCCATAAATTAGGTTCTTGATTCTGTTTGCGTATTTCCTTTAAGCAAGCCCAAAATGAGATGCTTTCAAGTCCTAGCGCTAAGACAAGGATGGTTAAACCGACCCATGGAAACTGAAGCGCCGTTGCTTCTGCTGTAAGTTTATGAATACCCTCGTAGATAGCAAACAATCCACCCATGGAAAATAACATCAGAGCCACCAGGAATGACCAAAAAAAAGTCTCGCGGCCGTAACCCAGCGGATGAAGTTCGTCGGCAGGTTTTTTTGATTTCTGTGCTCCGATAAGTAAGAATACTTGATTCGCACAGTCAGCCAGGGAATGAATTCCTTCGGCCAAAAGGGAAGCACTTTTTGTAAAAAAAGCACCGACTAGTTTAGCCACCGCGATACCCAGGTTAGCCAGTAACGCTAAAAATATATCTCGGTACGAACCAGATTCATTTTTCGCCGACATTTAAAGTTAAACTTAGTTCAGACGGGCGTAGTCGCGGACAAGTCTAAATTGTGCATTGTAAGGGACCGGCATTGTTAGGATCAATCGTCCGTAGCCATCAAAATAAATGGTCCAAACAGAAGGTGCTAATCCGGCTTGGCAATAATGATAGGGATCTTGCGACGTGTTTTGTCGGTTTTCCTGAATATAAATCGCGTTACCGTTGTAGTTGGCGTACGAATTTGT
>JACMMZ010000080.1 GCA_014378775.1 Pseudobdellovibrionaceae bacterium | reverse complement strand
TTAGCGCCGATTCGACCCATGGGTTCTTCCACCCCTTCAAAAGCACCGATGCTGATACCAAATTGTTTACGAATTAAAGCATGCGAAGAAACGGTTCTGAAAGCTAATTTAGCTCCGCCGGTAGCCTGAGCCGGTAACGAAATTCCGCGTCCCGCGGCTAAACATTCCATCAACATGGACCAACCCTGACCGCAACCCTCAAGACCGCCCACGACTGCATCTTCAAGGCTCACAACCACGTCTTTACCTTGCGTCGGACAATTATGGAAAGGAATCGACAGCGGATCATGCCGACGACTGTGAATCACGCCCGGTAAGTTTGATGGCACTAGGGCGCAGGTAATCCCTAAATCTTCGCCTCGACCTAATAAATTTTCGGGATCGCGCAATCTAAAGGCTAAACCGATTACGGTCGCAACTGAAGCTAAAGTGATCCAACGTTTGTTCCAATTTAAACGAATGGATAATTTTCCGTTGGCATCTTTAAACACCACACCTGATGAAGTCACCGATCCCGCATCAGATCCCGCCAACGGTTCGGTTAAACCAAAACACGGAATTTCTTTTCCCGCGGCTAAGCGCGGTAACCAATAATTTTTCTGCGCTTCTGTTCCGTAGTGAATCAGTAATTCTGCCGGACCCAATGAGTTAGGAACCATAATTGTAATGCAGGCTGATAATGACCGTGAAGAAACCTTCATGATGACTTCAGAATGGGCCATAGCGGAAAATCCAAGACCGCCGTATTCTTTAGGAATAATCATTCCCAAAAAACCTTTATTTTTAATCATATCCCAAATTTCCGCCGGCATTTCTTTATTACGCCAAATTTTATACGGTTCAGCCTTTTGACAAAGTTCTTCAACCGGGCCGCTTAAAAAGGCTTGTTCTTCGGCCGTTAATTTTGCGTAAGGCTCTTTCAAAATATTTTCAAAATTAGGTTTACCGGAAAATAAATCTTTTTCGATCCAAACCACGCCGGCTTCTAACGCTGTTCTTTCGGTGGCCGAAATTTTTGGAATGAATTGTAATTTTTCGAACAAGGCCATAACTGCTTTAGATACAATGTTGGCTCGTAACGGCGTGATAATGAAAAGCAGAATGATCGCGGTGAAAGCGATCAGAGCCCACATCGGAGCACCAAAGCCAAACAAACAGACCAAACCCGCCACCGCCCAAACAATCAATGGTAGATTGAAAAAGCCGATAAATAAAAAGAGAAAAATAAATCCGATCACTGCTAGAGTGCATGACCCGTTTTGAAGAAAGTATCCGTGATATTGTTGTAGTTGATTCAAAATGTGTGCTCCTTATTTTAATTATTTTTTACTGGGGTCGTGTCGCCCGAAACTGTTTGATCCGACATTTGCTCTTGCGGGATGGAATTTCCAGAAGAACCCGTTTGATCTGGTGTTTTTTCAGGAACGTGTTTTGAGCAGGTGAAACCGGTTAACATAAGCAATGATAAAATCCCGACCAATGAAAGCTTAACGACTGAAATTTTCATGTGAACCTCTTGATGTGTATTTAAAAATTCTGTCATAGCTATAACGCTTTGACAAGCTCCTGTTATATCTTCACTATTTCTGGATGCATTCATCAAAAGATAATAATTTCTCAAACATATTCATGAACATCATTATTCCCGTGCTTATTCTGAATAAGGGCGCTCGATTAGGACTAACCCCTGTACAAGCGCTGTTGATCGCATTGGCATTCCCTCTAGCAAATGGAGTATATAGTCTAATAAAAGATAAAAAAGTTAATTTCATATCGGTGCTTGGTCTAGCTAATATCCTATTTTCTGGAATATTAACTCTACTGGCCCTGGGTGGAATTTGGTTTGCGGTCAAAGAAGCTCTTTTTCCTCTGCTGATCGGCGTCTTTGTTTTAGCTTCCAGTCGCACCAAGAAACCTTTTTTCGAAACGATGTTTCTGAATCCCTCAATCTTTCAACTGGATAAACTCGACGCCGCGTTAGATTCCGAGGAAAAGAAAAAAGCTTTTGAAAAATTAATTATTCGATCGACCCAATATCTATCACTATCATTTTTACTGAGCGCCGTACTCAATTTTGGGCTTTCACTTTACATCTTTACGCCGCTTTCGAAAGACCTGACCACCGAGCAAAAGCAACAAATTTTGAATGAACAGCTCAGCCACATGACGGCCTATTCGATGGTTGTGATTTTGGTTCCGACCTTGATCTTTGTCGGATTTATTATGTATAACGCTTTCAAAAAGACCACCACCTTGACCGGCCTAAAGATGGATGACCTTATGGTCAAAAGCACGCCGGAAAAAAATTAACTCAATTTAAAAAAATATTTAGAAATCCCATCCACCATCTGGTGGCGGAGGCGGATAACCCATCGGTGGCGGGTAATCTCCGCCCTCAAAATTCGGCGGCTGAGCTGAGCCCGGGGATCCGTAACTATCATACGGCATCATCGGAGGCGGCGGTGGTAGATCTTCAAAATTGTCGGACGGAATAAAGTCTTGATTCGGAACCGGTGGATAATCAAACGGAACTGAACTTCCATTATTCGAATCAAAGGTTGCACCTGAAGAATTCGATCCCGAACTTGAACCGCTGGAAAAACCCGATCCCGCTTTTGCTTTTGCCGACCATTTATTACTGCCCCGTGTACGCAGTGCAAAACGCGGGCGATCATTGTAAACGCTAAGCTCTTCTTCCTCGGAAACCTTCACTTTGTTTTTAAATAATTCAAACACCTGTTGTTTCGTCGCAATTTGTTTTTGACGATTGATTTCAAGCTCGGCCTGGTATTTTTTCTTGGCCTTTTGATCTTGATTATATTCCGGACTGCTCTCATCCATTTCCCTGTATTTTGATCGATTGGCTCTTTGCTGTTTAAGGCCCTTATCGCGGGTAACATCCCATTTTTCTTGCTCTTCTAAAAATAAAGCTAAACCTTTTTCGCGCTCTTGTTCGAAAGTTTTTTTACTCATACGTTGATTACTAAAGTCATTGCGTCTTTTTGTTTCGTATTCCAATTCATTTTTGAGCTTAGCCGATAATTCTTGGTCTGCGGCGTGAGCGATCGTCGACACAATCAACATGAATGAAATGATTAAAAAGGCCTTGAGCTGAATTTTGATTTTCAATTGAAGCACGTCTTATTTTCACACAACTTTTCAACCTTGAGATCAAGAATATTTTTAACCTCGACTTTTGTCTTTATTTATCATGAATTTTCAGTTAGGTTAAGCTTCTTGATTCTCTCGAATCAGACAAGGAGATTTTTATGTTGGAATTCGCACAAAACGTCGGGATGTTTCTGTCGCAAACTATCATTATCGTTTTAGGCCTCATCGCAATTATTCTCACGATCACCGCTATCGCCTTAAAAAATAAAAATACTAAGTCATTTCAAGTTGAAATCATCAACGAAAGTCTCGACGAACAAACTCACCAACTCAAAGTCTCGTTACTTAAAGACGATGATTTAAAACTTGAAAAAAAACGCTACAAGAAAAGTCAAAAAGATTCCAAGGGTCAAGGATCAAAACCTTACGCCTACGTACTGAATTTTTTAGAAGGCGATGTCAAAGCTTCAGGCGTTGAGCAGTTTCGCGAAGAAGTCACTCATCTTTTGCTGATCGCAAAAAAAGATGAGGAAGTGATCATCAACGTAGAGAGTCCCGGGGGTATTGTCCATGGGTACGGATTAGCTGCAGCTCAGATTTTACGCTTACGTGATTTTGGCCTTAACGTTACGATCTGCATTGATAAAGTTGCCGCTAGCGGTGGATACATGATGGCCTGTACCGCGCACACCATTATCAGCGCTCCATTTGCTATTGTCGGATCCGTCGGAGTGGTGGCTCAGCTTCCCAATTTTAACCGGGCCTTGAAAAAACATGACATCGATTACAAGGAATACACCGCCGGTGATTACAAACGCACCGTCAGTGTCTTCGGTGAAATCACGGAAAAAGGCGAGAAAAAATTTATCGAACAGCTTGAGGCCACTCACAGTTTGTTTAAAAATTTCGTAGCTAAGTATCGACCCCAGATGAACATGGACCAGATCGCCACTGGCGAATACTGGTTCGGTGAAGATGCGCTCAAACTGAAATTAGTTGATCGTATTGGAACAAGTGACGATTACATTTTAAACAAAACAAAAACTCACATCGTGGTTAAAATGACGATCGAGAAAAAAGCATCACTTTCTGAAAAAATTTCAGATGTTTTATCGAAAGCGCTCACTTTAACCCTCGAGAAAACAATTCAAAAAAACAATACGCCGCAAATATAGTTTGCGCTTCATGTCATTATCCGCAGCATCCTTTATTTTTGCTTTCGACTCCTGTAGTTATCCAGTGCAACACGACTTGAAAAAAAGAAAGGCGCAAGACTTGATAACGTCCAATCCTGTATTAAAAGTTGATCAACTTGAGACTACTTTTTTTTTAAAATCGGGACCTTTTAAGGCCGTCAATCGTATTTCCTATGAAATCAATCAAGGGCAAACTTTAGGGATCGTCGGCGAATCCGGGTGCGGAAAATCTGTCACTTCTTTTTCGCTGATGAAACTCATCGGTGCTCCAGGAAAAATCACGCATGGATCGGCCAAACTCAACGGCGTGGATCTAATTCAAATGTCGCCAGGCGAAATTGAAAATGTACGTGGCGGTAAAATGGCCATGATTTTTCAAGAGCCCATGACTGCTTTGAATCCTGTTTTGACTATCGGTTATCAAATGTCAGAACAAATCATCAAACATCTTCGCTACAATAAATCCGATGCACGTAATCGATCGATTGAAATGCTGGAACTGGTAGGAATTCCTTCGGCTAAAGATCGTCATGATTCGTACCCGCACCAGTTATCGGGCGGCATGCGCCAACGCGCGATGATTGCCATGGCCTTATCGTGTAATCCACAATTTCTCATCGCCGACGAACCCACCACGGCCTTGGATGTCACCATCCAGGCTCAAATCTTAGAATTATTTCAAGGCCTTCAAGAAAAACTCAACATGAGCGTGCAATTTATCACTCACGATTTGGGTGTGATCTCGGAAGTTTCTGATCAGATCCTTGTGATGTACGGTGGCCAGATGTGCGAAACGGGAAACACGCAAGATGTGATTAATTCTCCCCGTCACCCCTACACCGCCGCCCTGATTCAGTCGCGCCCGAAGTTGGGACAAAAAGTTTCCCGCCTGAAAACCATCGAAGGATCAGTTCCGGCTCCGCATGAGCTTCCGCAGGGTTGTCCTTTTGCAACTCGCTGCACGCGAGTCAAAACCGAATGCTGGACGGTGAAGCCACCGATGACACCAATTACATCTCAACCGTTACGTGCCGTTGCATGTTTTAACCCACTTTAAAAATGGTGAAGATGGAAAACATGAATACCGAAAATATTTTACAAGCGGTCGAAATTAAAAAATATTTTCCTATAAAAAAAGGATTATTTTTGAAACACGTCGGAGACGTTAAAGCCGTGGATGGTGTTTCTTTAACCGTTCGTCGCGGTGAAACTTTAGGGCTAGTGGGAGAATCAGGCTGTGGAAAATCGACTCTGGGTCGAACTCTGATCCGACTTTACGAACCCACCGCAGGTCAAATCGAATTCAACGGCAAAAATTTCTTAAAATTATCCGGATCAGAACTTCGAAAAAGTCGTAAAAATATTCAAATGATTTTTCAAGACCCTTATGCCTCATTAGATCCCCGCATGACCGTGGGCCAAGTGATCGAACAACCATTTATCATTCACAATATTTTGGGTCGTAAAGACCGCGAAGCCCGCGTTAAAGAACTTTTAGAACTCGTAGGTCTTCGCGCCAGTCACGTGAATCGTTACCCCCATGAATTTTCCGGCGGACAGCGCCAAAGAATCTCGATTGCTCGCGCTATTGCCTTGAATCCAGAACTTATTATTTGTGACGAACCGGTCTCAGCTTTAGATGTTTCCATCCAGGCTCAGATTTTAAATTTGCTCGAGGACTTACAAGAAAAATTGAAACTGACTTACATTTTTATTTCTCATGATTTATCAGTGATCGAACATGTGTGCGACCGGATTGCGGTTATGTACTTAGGTAAAATTGTCGAAGTGGCCACCCGTGATGATCTTTATGCTCATCCCCAACATCCATACACCAAAGCCCTTTTGGGATCGATCCCGACCATCGGTGAAGGTAAAAAAAGAATGACCAAAATTTTGACCGGAGAAATTCCTTCACCGATTAATCCTCCATCGGGATGTGCATTTCATCCCCGCTGCCCGGTGGCCTTCGATCGGTGCAAAGTGGAAACACCTTATCTTAATTCTATTAAACAGTCCGAGAGTCCCTCTTTGTCTGCGTGTTTTTTAACATATCCTCAAAAGGAGAATTCATGAAAAAGTTAGCGTTCGTTTTAGTGGCCGCCGCCATATTAAATACGGCCTGTACCAAAAAAGATTCCACCGGAACATCTGCTTCCGCGGGAGCTACATCATCCACGAACTCAAAGCTCTCTAACGCCGAATTAAAAATCGGCATTTCGCAGGAGTTTGAAAACTTCAATCCTTTGATATCGACCATGATGGCCACAACTTACATGTCGCGTATGTCGATCCGCACGCTTGATTCAATCAATGCTGACGGAAAATGGATTCCGGTCCTGGCTAAAGAAATCCCGACTTTTGAAAACAAAAAAGCCGTGATAAAAAAAATCGGTGGTAAAGATCACGTTGTCGCTGTATGGGAAATTTTAGATAATGCCATGTGGGGTGATGGAACTCCGCTCACCTGCGCTGATTTTGAATTTGCATCCAAAGTTGCAGCTTCACCGAATGTTTCAGTGGCGGATAAGGAAACTTATTCTCAGGTTGAAAAAATCGAAGCGGATCCGAAAAATCCAAAAAAATGTACTTTCACTTACGATAAAGTACGTTGGGATTTTTATATGTTGGGAACGTTTTTCCCCCTTCCTAAACATTTAGAAGAACCGATTTTCAAAAAATATGGATCCATAAAAGAAGGTTACGAGAAAAATTCACTTTACACTAAAGATCCAACCAACCCAGGGCTGTATCACGGAGCTTACTTAGTTTCTGAAATTCAACTCGGAGACCACGTGACCTTCACGCCAAACCCAAAATTTTACGGAGAAGCGGCTAAAATTAAAAAAATTATTGTAAAACTTATTCCGAACACGGGAACTTTAGAGGCCAATCTACGATCCGGCACAATTGATTTGATTTCAACTATGGGATTAGCACTTGATCAGGCTTTAGCGTTTGATAAAAAAATCAAAGAAGAAAAATTAGGTTACGAAGTTTTATTTCAACCGAGCACAGTGTACGAACATATCGATTTGAATTTAGACAATCCATTTTTAAAAGACGTTAAAGTTCGTAAAGCTTTACTTTACGCCATTAACAAAGATGATCTTGTGAACGCCCTTTTCGAAGGTAAACAATTACCGGCCTTACATCTCGTAACACCGAAAGATGCCTGGTACACCGATGATCCAGCTAAAATCACCATTTATAAATACAACAAGCGTGAAGCTGATCGATTGTTAGATGAAGCCGGTTGGAAAATGGGAGCCGATGGATACCGTATGAAAGATGGTAAAAAATTATCGTTCACCATTATGACGACTGCAGGAAATAAAACTCGTGAATTAGTTCAAGTTTATCTTCAAAACCAATGGAAACAAGTCGGAATTGAAGTCAGCGCTAAAAATGAACCGGCGCGGGTTTTCTTCGGTGAAACCACTAAGAAAAGAAAATTTGATTCCATGGCTTTATTTGCCTGGGTTTCCTCTCCGGAAAGCTCCCCTAAGGTCACGCTTCATTCATCTAAAATTCCCAGCGCAAAAAATGGTTATTCCGGCCAAAACCAAATGGGCTGGGTGAATAAAAACGTCGATGACCTGACAACTAAATTGGAAGCTGAATTAGATCCAGCCAAACGAATTAAAATGGTTCATGAAATCTTGAAATATTACACCGACGAAGTTCCGGTTTTACCTTTGTATTACCGGTCTGATGTAGCGGTTATTCCAACTCAAATGAAAAACTATCGTTTAACCGGTCACCAGTTTCCGGAAACCAACGAAGTTGAGAAATGGACTTTGGAATAAATCAATGACCACTTATATCTTAAGACGAATTATTCAAACATTGGTTCTGTTAGTTGTGTTATCGTACCTGTGTTTTAATCTGATGACGCTGATGCCGGGCGATCCTGTGGAATTGATGATCTCATCAAATCCCAAGATCACCGCTGAAGACGTCGCTCGCTTAAGAGAATTCTACGGTCTTGATCAACCCACTTACGTGCGCTACCAACGTTGGGTCTCGACTATTTTAGAAGGAGACCTGGGCTTTTCTCGTACCTACCGCATACCCGTTTCTGAAATGCTGGGACCATCCTTAAAATACACTTTTATTCTTTCTATGAGCTCTTTATTTTTATCACTATTAATCGCGATTCCGCTCGGTATTTACTGTGCCCTTCGTCCTAATTCAAAATTTGATTACATCGTGAACCTATTAAGTTTTGCAGGGATTTCTGCACCGTCTTTTTGGCTCGGGATTGTATTGATTATTATTTTCTCGGTCAAATTAGGCTGGTTACCGGCTGGTGGATATCAAACGACAGGTATGGTTTACGAAAATATTTTCTCTGAAATTTTAGACAAAGCCAAATACCTTATTTTACCAGTTCTTTCGCTTTCGATACAATCAATCGGAAGATTTTCGCGCTTTGCTCGTTCCGCCATGCTAGAGGTGATGAGAAATGATTACATCCGAACGGCTCGCGCTAAAGGATTAACCGAACGTGTAGTCATCTGGAGACACGGGTTTAGAAACGCGCTGATTCCGTTGATCACGATTGTGACTTTAAGTTTATCTTCGGTTTTTTCGGGTGCCTTGATTACCGAAACATTCTTTGCTTATCCCGGGGCGGGCCGATTAATTTATACTTCAATCATCGGTAATGATTTCAATGTGGCCATGGTTGCTTTCATTATTTCGATCGCTATGGTGCTTGTCATGAGTTTAATTGCTGATCTTTTATATGGTGTCGCTGACCCTAGAATATCGTACGAGTAGGTTTGATGGAAACGAACAACACCCTTTCTCAAACAAAAATTGCGGAATTAGAAACGGCTCAGTCATTTTATAAAATGGTGTACAACCAATTTAAAGAAAATAAAGCGGCTTTATTTGGTTTATTCACCATTATATTTTTCGTAATTATAGCGGTCGGCGCTCCGGTCATTGAATGGGCTTTAGGGGTTGATGCTAACACCCAGAATGTTTTCAATAGATACAAACCACCTTTTTCTCAAGTGCAAGCCAGTCAAGATGTGCGCGATCAAATGGTTCAAACTTTTTATTTAAAATCTCCGGAATTAGCCAAAGATATTGAAACTGAATTGTTAGCGAAAAATCTTGTCACCCCGATTCGCCCAGAAGATGCCATGTATGACTGGGTCAACTTATCCCCGGAAAAAGCTATCGAAGCCATTAAACAAATTAATACTCCAGCCAAAGATGATCTCATCAAATCGGTCAAGAATTTCAGTTCGTACCATATATTTGGAACCGATGAATTAGGCCGAGATGTTCTGATGCGTCTGGTTTACGGAACCCAGGTTTCCATGGGCGTCGGCGTTTTAGTCGCGATTGTGTCAGCCTTCATCGGATTACTGGTTGGGGCCCTTGCCGGATATTACGGTGGAGTCATCGATACGATTTTGATGCGAACCACGGATGCTCTGTTATCTTTACCGCTACTTCCGGTTTTAGTCGTAATCGCCGCCATTGATCTCCAAAAAGTACCGTTTTTAAGTGCCATCACGCAATACGGGAATGAATCCATTATCAAGCTGGTTTTTATTTTATGTTTGTTCTCTTGGATGGTCGTAGCCAGATTAGTTCGAGGAAGTATTTTATCCCTTCGCGAACGTGAATTTATTTTAGCCGCCAAAACTCTGGGCGCAACCGATGCGACTATTATTCTTCGTCACATGTTCCCTAACGTGATCGCTCCGCTTTTAGTCTCCGTAACATTAGGTGTAGGCGAATCTATTTTATTTGAAGCGGCCTTAAGCTTTTTAGGATTAGGCATTCAACCCCCGACGCCCAGCTGGGGAAATATGTTATTTAATGCGCTGGAACTGATTTACAAAGCGCCGTTCCTAGCCATTATTCCCGGGGTTCTGATTCTCCTTGTGGTGGTCAGCTTTAATTTCTTGGGTGATGGACTTCAAGATGCCATCGATCCGAAATCTGTTCGTCGTTAAACGCGCCAATCTTAAGACCAACCCTTACTTTTTTTCATTCATCCCTAGCTCTTGACCGTGTCAAATCAGCTATATCCCCCGCTCCAGGCTCTTCTAATTGGCATTCTTATTGGAATAAAACTGAATAGATCTGAATGAATCAAAAGATTTAAATCTGTCATTATCCAAAGGGGAACTTATGAAAATCAGCCGCACCACCGTCACCATGACTGCCAGCATTTTACTTTTAGCCCTCGCTTCCCAGGCCGGCGCTGCTGCTTCGGGATCGGTCGAATTTATGTGTAAGGCCAAAGCCAAAGAAATAGCCGCTGAAACATACAAAGGTTGCGTCACCGAAAACAAGCAGGTTCAAGTCGAACGTATCCGCAAGGAGTATCAGACCAAGCTGGCTGAACTTAAAAACCAATATAATAGTGAATTAAAGGAATTGGCTCCGAAAAAGTCCGGTAAAGCATCGGTGGGGACGGATGACAACTCATCAGAAATGCCGGCTAAAAAAATGAAATCCTCGCGATTAAAAACCGAGAAAATCGATTTTTCGTCGGCTTCTCCGTCCAAAGTGCAAAACGACTCAAGCATAGAGGTTATTGTTCCTGAAACAGAAATAGTTGAAATACCCGTTCAACAAGAGTAAGGTTCAAAGCTACACGCAAAGTCGTTCTCGACTTAAGGAGTTTTCAATGGGTGAATTTAGTATTTCTCACATGCTTATTTTAGCGGTTGTTTTGCTGGTCTTTTTCGGACCGAGCAAGATTCCTCAATTTGGACAATCCTTAGGAAAGGCCATTCGAGGCTTTAAACAAGGTCTAAATGAAATCGACACAGATTCTAAAGATGTTACAAATCATCAATTGAATCCGAATTACCAAAATGCAGGAACACCAAGTCAAACTGAAAAAGCCAAGGATCCAACCAAGGTTTAATTTTTTTCGTCATTAGTTTTTCATGTAAAGTTACAAAGCCCTGAGAAATCACGGCTATTTTTTTGTCTCGAATGTGTACTGACTTAAATTAGCATTCACCGAAAAATTTTGGATGACTTTTCCGTGATCAAAAATGTGAACTTCGAAAAATGCACGCGCGGGATTTGTGAATTTACCGCTAAGACGCAGATCATTTTTCTCATTCTTTAATTTTGAAAAATAATTCGCCTGGGCATCGATGACTACTTCACCGCGATCTTTTTTGACGTAAGACGCTTTGACCTGATCAAAATAAAAATCGCTTAAAACTGTTTCAGAGGACCCCTGCTCGATCTGCTCAAGTAAACCATAAAATGAATCATCTATACTTTCACTTCGGATAAATTTGACATTTTTCACGGACAAATCAAAAACCGAATCATGCATACGGCCATCGACAGAATCGATCTTCGCCGTATAGCCGACCTCAAGTCCTTTGACTTCGACAAAATCTGACGCCAATTGATCAAACTTGAGTTTTGATTTCAATTGCTGGTCTTGTGCCAAAAGGCTTAAGGAAATTTGAGTGGGCTTAGTTTGACTCATGGAAAAAATATTGTAAACGGATTCATTGAACTTAATTTTTGATATTTCTGCCCGAACTCGAATCGGGTTTGTGGATTGATTTTCTTTGGGCTTAAACTGGATCGTGATCTCTCCCTCAGTTGGCTGACCCTCTAAAGAAATACGATTGATGACAAGGTTATTTTTATCAGCTTTATAAAAAAACTCGTCGATTTTTTGAAAAGCACGCTGTCCCCGATTAGAAAAAATAACCTGCAAACCCGAAACTTTACCTTCACTGGAAACATCTGTTTCGGAATTAACCGCGATGGCTCCTGATATATTACCGAAGGCGTAAATACTTTTTTGTATCACTGAAAAAGCCGGAATGCTTTTGAGCTTTTCTAAATCAAATTCATTCATTAAGATTTTAAAGGGTTCAAACTTCAAAGGTTTAAACGAATGAACCATGACTTGATCGACAGAGATCGAACTTTGATCTGAAGAAAGTAAAATATCCGAAATTTTGTAAAAATTTAAAGAGCGCGCGTTGAGATCGTATTCGCCTTCGCCTTTATTTGAAATGGATAAACCCGTAATGCCATCTAGTTGACTTTGACCACGAATATTTTGCTTATTGGTCAAAGCCAAAAGAGCTTTGACTGACAAATCTTGAATTTGATGTTGGATCAGAATCTTGTGTGCATCATTTTTATACTCCATATTAATTTCAAAATTTTTATCGATTAATTTACCATGAATCTGCGCGGTCGCTTTAATTAGTGATTGAGGATCAGATTCAAAATATATATTTAAATCGGATTTAAATTTATACAGGCTACTTTCATGATCACGAAATAAAAAAAGTTGTGATTTTAAATCCACCGCACGGAGCTTGTCTTGATCTAAAATAATTTTAACGCCTACATTTTGCAAGGATACTGGAAGATTATAATTATGCTTATCAATAATCTTTAATTTGTCGATATACAGGTGAAAGTCACGCGCTTCGGATAACTTTGCGATAGGAGCGATTGATGGAACTGATTTTGACATTTCTGATGGGCCGGGACTTTGCAGGTCAGCTACCTGGCTTTCGGCGAAGCATTGATCAGGGTTATCCAAGCGAAGCTCAACTAATCCGGCACGAACGGAATCGATTTGATCTTCGGTGAAGCTCAAAATTTTTAGCCACGAAAATGGAAAATCCAAAGACTCAATAAAAATTTGATTGTCCGCACAGGAAGATGTTCTCGATGATACTTTTACGTTTTTAACGCTTAAATGCGGGAAAGGGAAACCCCAATCCGATAGCAGCAATTGGGATTCGGTAAAATCAATGGCTAATTTTTTGCTTTTATTTTTTTGCTCAAAATCCACCGCCAGTTTTTTAAGGCGCTCGTGGATTTTTGCTGGTGTAATTTGAGAGCGTAACGTCAGCCCTAGAAAAAGCGAGATGAGCAGCCCCAAGACGATGATTTTTAATCCTGGTTGATCAACGACGGCTCGTTTCATAGCGGATTAAACAAATTTAAAAGAAAGGACTTCGAAATCTTTATCGCCTTTCGGACTTTGAACCGTGAAAGCATCGCTAACTTTTTTACCGATCATGGAACGCGCAATCGGCGAAAGAACAGAAATTTTCCCGTTCTTAACGTCGGCTTCATCAACCCCGACAATTTGGTAAATAATTTTTTTATCTTCTTCAACATCATGAATTTCGACAGTGGCTCCGAAAACAATTTTATCTGACTTAATTAGAGATGTGTCGACGACTTCGGCGCCGGATATTTTGTACTGAATTTCGCCGATTCGGCCTTCGATCATTCCTTGACGTTCTTTCGCGGCATCGTATTCCGCGTTTTCACTGATATCGCCATGAGCTCGAGCTTCTTCGATCGCCTTGATAATGGCAGGACGCTCTTCGAAAATAAGCTTTTTCAGCTCCGTTTCCAGTGCGACTTTTCCTTTGAGAGTAATTGGTAAAAGATCTTGTGCCATTCATAGCCTCCAAATGTTCAGAATCGATCGAAAAGTGGTCTCTTCGAAGGTCTTGTTTTACCTTAAAACCCTGATCCTTTCACTATCTTAGACGACAAGCTATGGTGCGTCATAATATTCTAAGGCCTATGACTTTACCAATCGATTCGCCCGGCTATTTAGATGTCCATTTGATTCAGACTTTAAATAATGAAAAAAGTTTTATTATCACAACCCATAAAAATAGCGACGGCGACGGTGTTGGAAGCGCTGTAGCGCTGTACTGGGGACTGCTGCAGAAAAACAAAAATGTACAGTTTTACCATGTCGACCCAATTCCTGGGCGGTATCATTTTTTATTAAAAAATACCGCTTCTCATCTTTTTCAGTTTGAGGAAATGAAGACCCTCGAGGCAGATGTTTTGCTTATTACCGACACAAACCAAGGATCACTTTGTGACCCTTTGTACACCCACTTCAAAAACTTAAACAAAAAAATTATATTCGTGGATCATCACCTTCCTTCTAGCACACCAATTTCTGACGAAAAATATTATGTGCGAACCGACGCTTCCTCCACTGGTGAAGTTGTCTACGATATTTTAAAAGAACTCAAAACTAAAATGACTCCAGAAATTGCCACGGCACTTTACACCAGCATTACTTTTGATACGCAGGCTTTTAAACTTCTGCGTAACTCAGCAAGGTCGCACGAGATTGCGGCTCTTTTAGCAAAAGACAATATTGAAACGGATAAAATTCAACGCGAACTTTTCGCCACTTGGACCGTGCAGAAAATGAATTTTTTAGCCACCCTGATTCAGTCTGCTCGTTATTCAAAAAATAACACGGTGGCGGGTTTTACCATCACGCAGGAGCAACTTAAAAAGTATGAACTTCAGCTTGATCATATTAATGATATATTAGATATGTTCACACTGATTAAAACGGTTGAATTTTGTTACAACATTATCGAAATGCCAGAGAACTGCTTTAAATTAAGCTTCCGAAGTATCAATTCAAATAAAGCCTTTGTGGTGGCCGAAAGTTTTCACGGAGGCGGACACGCCAAATCGGCCGGCGCCTGGATCACTCAGGGATCAGCGGCAGAGATTGAAAATCAAATCTTAAATTTTTTCTAAATCTGATCGAAGAATTTCCGATAAAAGAATTCTGAGCTGAGGAACACAAGTCCCACAACCGGTACCGGCCTTAGTCGCTCGCGAAATTTCTTTCACCGTATGACAATCTTGCTTAATCGTTTGAATCACGGTTTCGGTCGCAACGCTTCGGCAGTGGCAAAGTTCGTCTTGTGAATAAGAAATCGCATATTGATTTGTGGATTTTAAAATAATCTCGTTGATCAAAATATCGCTACTGTCGTTCACCGCTTTGATCGGCCAAAGGGTGGGATCAGTGCCAAATTCAGATCTATACTGATTTACTTTTTCAATCAGTGCATAGCTTCCGCTGCAGTTTACTTCGCCTGCACCAGATTTAATCTCGGCTCTATTTGTGATATGGGCTGTTATTGACTTCGACTCCACCTGTTTAATATAACAAAGCTCGAGCTATCATGATACAAATGTAACGCATCTGATGCAACGGACTGGACTAACGAATGATCAATAACATCAATTCAAAAAAAATTTCTCGTGGGCTCTATTTATTTTGGATTTACACTTTGGTGGTCATTGCCTGGGGGGCCTGGGTTCGTATTTCTCACTCGGGGAATGGTTGCGGAGAACATTGGCCACTTTGTAATGGTGACGTAATACCGAATTTTTCCGACCAGAAAACTTTGGTGGAGTTTTCTCATCGAATCATGAGTGGGCTTTACGGACTGTTGGTCCTGGGAATTTTTGTGGCTTCCAGAAAAAAAACTGTTCTTACCCAACAAAAAAAAATCGGTGCCTATCTTCTCGTTTTTATGATCATTGAAGCTTTACTGGGAGCTTTATTGGTGAAGCAAAGTTTAGTGACGGTGAATGATTCTGTTTTTCGTCTAGTGGTCATGAGCCTTCATCAATTAAATAGTTTTTTACTCACCGGAGTGACTTATCTTTTGTTTCTTTCGACTCAACAGGTGTTAAATATTCGAATAACAAAATTAAATGTGGGGTTTCTCATTTTAGCTGTATCAGGCGCGGTGGCCTCTTTGGCGGCGACATTATTCCCGTCGACGTCTATATGGGAAGGCATCTTGAAAGATTTCTCCTCGGATTCTCATTTATTTGTTCGCCTGCGCGTGATTCACCCCCTGTTGGCTGTCAGTTTAATCTCGGGCGTTATTTATTGGTTACAAACGCGCGCTAAAAATTCAGTTGAAACGTCTCGATTAGCCATGAGTTTATTTGTCGCTATGCTGGTTGGAATTATTACCTTGATGACGTTATCTCCGTTATGGCTTAAGATCACGCACTTGATGTTGGCTCATTTTGTTTGGGCCGCAATTTTAAAATATCAACTGTTTGGACAACATAAGCCGATGTAAGTAATCAATTTGATCATTGATGTTAACTTTTTCCATCAATTCATACTGGATTTCAAAATCACGCACGAGGTAAGTTCCACAGGCCGCGACGACTTCTTTAGCTCCGATGAGACTTTTTAAAAAAAAGTCTTTTTGATTTGGATCAACAATGTACTTATCAATCCAGTTCGCAAAATATTTACTTAAGGCCACGTACTGATGTTTAATATTTTCATCTAAGGCATAAGTTTCCTCGATCACTTGAACATCGTTGTAGGTGATGATCCCGTTCGAAATCACCGTTGATTGACTGATATTAACCTTTCCCTCGCCCTGCACATACATCAACAAAGATCCGTCGAGTCTCATGTCAGCAATATATGGAACGCCGTAACCGGCCACTTCACGGCTCTGAGCTTCGCCCTCCATATGAAATCCTATGGCTACGGGAACTTTTTCGGAAACAGCTTGGCGAATCAGGTTAGCTTGCTGGACGGACCCGATGTTGATGGGTCGAATGGTAAAGGGAAATAGGTTGGTGTTTGGCACCGATAAAATAAATGTCTTCATCCTACAGGTCTCGTTTTCTTTAATTGCTTAATCACGGGAAGATCGGCTTCTGCAATGGAATACTTCGACAGGTCATCTACATCACACCAAACGAAGTCATCGTGGTCAACTAAAACGACCGGAATTTCTTGTGAAACTTGGTAAAGAAAAAAAGAAATATCGATCAGTTTAGTCAAATACTGATGCGTATTTCGCGATAAAAATTGCAGTCTTTTGACATCAATTGAGAGACTGAGTTCCTCTTGAATTTCGCGAACTAAAGCGCTTTCAAGTGTTTCGCCTTGTTCGACTTTCCCTCCGGGAAACTCCCAGAATCCCGCACCAGATTGGTTTTTATCACGCCGAACGATGAGATACTTTCGGCTAGCTGAACTTAATAAAACAAGTGCGACGACGACTGTAGACATACTCACGTTCTATGCTATACTAGGGAGTGATTTTTAGATAGGACTTAGATGATAGATTTTCAAAATTCGAACTTTATAATACTCATCGCGGGAATTGCTTTCTTTCTTTACGGAAGCCAACTGGCCTCTCAGTCTTTAGAAAAATTATTAGCATCTCGTATTACCCGCCTAATGAACCGATTATCAAAATCCCGCTTTTTATCAATTGGCGTGGGCGTGGGCTTAACCACCATTCTTCAAAGCTCGGGCGCCGTCACGTCGATGCTCGTAGGACTCGGCACCGCACGCGTAATTCAACTTCCTCAAGTTATGGGCGTGATTATCGGCACGGCCATTGGTTCCACCCTAACCGTTCAACTGATCTCTTTTAATTTATCGGTTTACTCTTTACCGCTGTTTATTTTAGGCTTCGGATCCGTTTTCGTCAGCAACAAACCGTCCATTCGAACTTTAGGTATGGTTCTGATGGGTTTTGCGATGTTATTTTTAGGCTTAAAAATGATCTCTGACAGCGCTCACTATTTTTCTCAGCTCGAGATTCTTTCCGAATTTTTTCATGTTCTGAAAAATAATTCGTTTTATTCTTTCCTCGTCGCTGTTATTTTCTGCGCCATCGTGCACAGTAGCGCCGTCACCATCGGTTTAGCCATGAGCCTTTGTGCCGCTGGGGTGATTTCTCATTACGACGCTGTCATATGGGTCTACGGAGCCAATATCGGAACAACTTCGATTGCGCTGTCGGCTGCCGCCGGCAGTAATTATATTGGAAAACAAATTGCCTGGGCCCACTTATTTTATAAAGCGTTAAGTGTGATGATTTTTTATCCCTTCACCCAGTATTTGATCAATTTTTTAACTCAGTTCGATGACACTCCAGCACGATTAATTGCCAATGCTCATTTTTTACTTAACATCGCATCGGCCATTATTTTTTATCCCTTTATTAATAAGGCTTCGGTTTTAATTGAAAAATTATTTCCTAAATCTTCGACCGATGAATTCGGCGCTGAATATTTGGCCCTGAATAATTATCAAAACTCAGCCTTAGCGATCTCTTATGCGCAGCGGGAAATTATGCGTACAGCAGATATTGTTGTCAGTATGATTAAAGACAGCGTGGTTTTGTTTGAAGACGAAGACCCAGGCCTTGTGCAGTCGATTAAAGATCGTGACAATCAAGTTGATTTTTTATACCGAGAAACGAAAATGTTTTTATTAGATCACGCTAATAAAGGGTCTAATGTGGTTCATCAAAACATCATGAACATGATTATGTTTATTTCTGATTTGGAAAGAGCCGCGGATTCGATCGACATTAATATTCGAACTTTAGCGATAAAAAAACACGCTCTGAAATTGGTTTTCTCTGAGGAAGGCTGGCACGAAATTAAAGCTATGCATGCCCAGGTCGTCAAAGTGGCTTCGATGGGAATTAACGCCTACGACAACGCGCAAATGTGTGAACTGGCTATTCAGCTCAAGCGGGATCTGGCAAAACTTGAAATTTCTTTTAGAGAAAATCATATCTTACGATTAAATCGAGGTTTACGTGAATCGATTAACACCAGTTCAATTCATCTTGATTTACTCAGTGAATATAAGCGGATCGCCAGTCTATTGTGTAATCATGCCTACGGAACTGTTAAAAATGGGGGTATTCCAGGAAGCAGCACGTCTGTAACTTGAAAAATATTAGCATTGAAAATTTATTTTTTTAGAACTTTCCCAATCGTTAAAAATGGAATGTGATTCATAACTTGAGTACGCGTGTATTGATTTAAATATCCAAATTCAATAAATGCGTTATTTTTTAAATTTTTTCGTATTCCGACAAAGGCTCGATTCTGATCAAAACCACTTAAAGCCTGACTTTTGTTCTGGTTAAGCCCAACGAAAATTTCATCGAACATTACTACTGACCAAGTGCTTTCTTCACCAAGAGGAACTTGTGTCCGAATCATGTGGCGAAGACGTAATCCAACGTCGCTAGTTCCTGAACCAAATCGTTCTTCAATTCGAGTCCGGTTTACAAAAATGACTTGGCCTAAACGGGAGTTTTTTTGATATTGCTGCCATAAACGAAACTCCCTCTGTTTAAAATCTGAGTCTCTCACATCAAGGACTCCGGCCCAGATTGATTGATCTGCATCTAAATTAAAAATGACTGCCGGCCTAACTAATAGGCGTGATCTAGATGAATTTTCCAAGTCAGCTCGCGGCTGCACTTCAAAAAAATACTCCCACTTTTTATTCTCGCCAATAGTTCCTCTGATCGTATTAGCTGACCAAAACTGATAGCCTGTGGATTGTTGAGCATATGAGACGCTAGAAAGAATAATAGTGCAAATCAATAAGCCGAGTTTAATTGAAAGACCTTGGAATTTTATCAGAAGTGATGTCTCAAATTTTTTAGTAAGTTTCATAAAAAAGTCCTCATGTAAATTTTTTGTATTGTAACAACCAACAACTAGCGACTTTTGTACCAACGGAAGGCGCATTAAAAATCAACTGAGAATGAATCCAAAACTAACTTATTGACATGTGCCATTTAACGTCACCCAGAGCGCAGGAAAGGTAATTTTTCCGATTGGGTGAAACGACGTTTGCGATTATATATTAAAATTAAAGCCCAGGACTAAATTATGATTTAACTGATCTTCTTTTACAGAATTATTTAAAATTTGAAGCATGTACGAAGCCTCTAAGGTTACCATTGAACCTAGCGAGGTCCCTGCTCCG
>JACMMZ010000079.1 GCA_014378775.1 Pseudobdellovibrionaceae bacterium | reverse complement strand
TTAGAAATTTCATCGAACCAAACTTCATTTGAATCAGCCACAAAAACTAAAGAATCAGATTTTTTAGACCCGGTTGTTCCTTTTTTCAATTCTGAATCAAGGCCTGTTCCGTTTTTGATAATCTTGTCTGAAACTTCTACTTGCGAAACAAGCTCCGCTTCCACAATGTGAAGCTTATCTAAGATCCTTTTGATTTCGGCAACTTCGCTTTTAGCCAATTCTTTTATTCGCTGAATCTGCGCTGATTTCACTTTACTGTTCTTTTCCGTCAATCCATTTTTCATAGACTGAAAAGATCCTTGAATGCCCGTCAAAGCTAAAGCGTCTGCGTAAAGTTGATCTGAAACTTTGGCTTCTTTTTCATAAAGCTTTTGTGATTCCATCAACTGAACTAATTTGAAATCTTTGACCATAGCCCGTGGTAAAAACTGAATATCTTTACCTAAAACTGACCACGACATTTTCTCCGTCTTTAATTTATTCAAAACTGAATTGATAAATTCAGATTTTTCACCTTGCGCTAATTTATTTAACTCCACCGTGCGAGATTTAAATCTTTTCGGAAATTGAGTTAAACCCTCCATGACCTTAGGGTAATCACAGACTTTTAATTGGCCTAAACTTTCCACGAAATACGGTTCAGGTCCTAAATAACTTTCAAAAGCTGAATTCATCAACGACTTACTGACCGCGATTGCATTTTGAGTTTCGCCCTTACGTAAATAAGTCCACGCTAATTCTTCTTGGGCCTCTAACCAGTAGTCTGATTTCTTTTCAATTTTTTCGTAATACTTCGTCGCTGCTTCAAAAAATCCACTTTGAAACAACAGACGTCCTGCCGTTAAATTAATAAGATCTTCTCCGTAAGGCGATTTATCATTTTTCAAAAGTTGACCAATGATTTTAGCCGCTTCATCTGATTTATCATTCATGGCGTAACTTAAAGCCAACTGCCAATCAACTAAAGCGCGCTCTTTGGTATTAGCCGGTAACCGAGACGCCATCTCTTTTAATAAACCAACATTAGTTTTTAAATCAACCGAACGAAGTTTACTTCGCACTTCGGTTGACCGTCCAAACACGTTAGACCAACCATCATTCCATTTAATCTGGGCCACTTCCCAAACTGGGTGATTGTCGTTCAAAGATTCTTTCCACGTTTGAATAATTTCCGGATGAATACTTTTTACATTTTGAGCCGTAAATAATTTTTCAACTCCGGTAATTTCTAAACCTGTCTTGAACATAATCAAAGCTTGCAGAGCTTTCGCATTTTCAGTTCTTTCAAACGGAGTCGCATTGAAAGCTGGTCCCCAACTGATCAGGGCCTTTTTCCAATCTTGTTTTTCAATATTTCTTAAAAAGACATTTTGATCAGGAGTCATTTTTTTAAATAAACTGCTCACTGCTGTGCTTAATCGAGTCTGAGTCACCGCGGCTGCAACCTGCGGTGCATCCGATGCGGTAGAGCCTTCAATCAAATTTTCAAGATCGGCTGCTTGCGCGCCAATACCCAAGAATAAAACGGAAGCAAAACCTGCCGTTAATAAATTCATTTTTGATTTCATTAAAATAACCATCCCACTTGAACTGAAGCTGAAGTCACACCCATTTTGATGTCATTACCGTTGATGTATTTCGCGGTGTAATCAAGGTAAGTCATTTCTAAACGCGTGGTTAAATGTTCATTTCCCCAAACTCCAACGCCGGCGCCCGCCGACATGGCGGTGCTGCCACCGGATTTTAAAGAAATATTTCCGTATCCCAATTGTCCGTAAACATCAAAATGCGAAATCCCTTTTCCCAACCAGCTGATTTTTCCATACAAAGGATAAAAATTTACAAAGCCCATGGTTAATTGCTTAGGATAATCGATCGCTGGCACGTCCGCCGTAGGTGACAGCGGATTAGCGGCCGCATCGGCTTCAGCGGCTTTCACTAAAGATTCACCTTCAGCCGTGAGCTTATTAAATGCCATACCGGACTTTGCCCCCAACGACCAATGATTCGACAAATGATACTGGGCTGATAAGCCCAAGATCCCTGATCGAACGTAGGTGTCTCCACCAAATGAGTTAGCGTATTCACCGGATAATTCAAAACGATTGGTACGATCCACAATTCGGTTTTGCACAACCGTAGTACGGACTTCAGGATTTAAAGCCTGAGCTTTTTCAAGTAAAACGCCGTTACCGCCCAAGGCATCAAATTCTTTTTCAATATTTTGATTAGCTTGAGTTGTTGGTGCTGTTGTTTTCGGAGCCGTGATTTTCTGGGTCGCAGCTTGAACTGCACCCGTCAATCCGAGGATGCTTGTAACAACGATTAGATTTTTAATTAATTTTTTAGACATGATATACCTCAAATTATTTCTAGTTTATAAAACGTAATTACTGAACGCGGTACGTAATGTTGATGTTGTTTCCGACGGCCGGACGTGTATCAAACGCACTTGAACTTCGCGTTTCGGTCTGGAGCGTCGTGGTGAAAGACCCGATCGCAGTCGGTGTCCAATCAAATTTACATTGCTGAAATGTGCGCGCTGTTTTTTCACAACTTAAAGTTGCTCCTGCCGGCAAATTGTATGTGTAGGCTAAGGTCGGAATCGATTCACCCTGAACATCATAAATTGAAAACACGATAGAGTTCGGTTTATTCAATGTTAAAACTGTCGCGTTATCAAAAGTTGCTGCTGGTGCGCCCAACGCCGACAATACCGTAAAATCAACTTTGTAAGGAACCGAAGTTTTATTCAATCGATTTGAAACCTGAACAAAAAGCGGCGCCGCTTCGATATTTTTTGTCACGTCAGCTGTGGTTAAGTCTGCACTGACTTCAAATTCCCACTGGTTTTGCGAAGGCAAAAACCGAGTGCTTTGTACAATAAAGTAATTCGCAAGTCTTCCACTGAAAACTAAAGTGGGACGCTCGCCCGGCAAATCTTGTCCATCAATGTCTTCAGCAAAAATTGTCATGTCACGCTTTGTTCCCTCTTCGAACATCAAAGGATTTCCGAATGAGCTAAATTTAACATTTTTCACCGACGGCAAAGCCGTAAAATCAGATTCGATGTAGAAAGGGATTTTATCGCGCGAAGTTAAAAGGGCCCCGCTGAATTTATTTTTCGCCTGAATTTTTACGACCACATCAAATTGATCGAAATTTTTCGAAGCTGAGATCGCTGTCGAAGGAGGATTCCAAGAAAATTTTCCGCCGCTAAAATTGGCTCCAGGAAAATCGGCCAAGTTATCAATCGAAAGGACAAAATCGTAATCAGGTAAATAAGTTTTTAACTGGATGTTAAAACTATTCATTTTCCCGACATTGAATCGAATGGTTTTTTCCGGTTGTAGCAAAGTGTACGATCCTGAAGGAAGCGCCTTGATAAAATCAGGCTTAGTACTCGGATCAACCGCACCTTTTACTGCATCAGAAGCATCCTTCAACGGATCCTGATTAAACCCGGAACATCCCGCAAAAAACACTACACTTAATAAACCGATCATCAATTTAGTTTTCATATTAACCCTCACCTGTTCTTTCTAATTTAAATGGATATTTGACTTGGACATCGACTCCGCCCTCTGGCACTGGAAACTTCCAGGTTTTGAGTCTCATAACGATGCAATCTTCAACCGACTTG
>JACMMZ010000078.1 GCA_014378775.1 Pseudobdellovibrionaceae bacterium | reverse complement strand
GGGGTAATTCTCCTGTGTGAACTTTGAGATTGGAATCACGAATTTTATGCACAAACAAAAATACTCGGATCGATACAAACGAGAAAACGATGATATTATCATTGAAATCGGCGTTAAAGATTCGCGCCAACTTTTTAATGTCCATGATCCTGCTCCGTTTAGGGAACGCGATCTCGATTTGCAATTTGTGAATTATTTAGTGAGTGCTATCGAAGAATTCCCCCTACGAACAAAAATGAAAATCCGCATTTTGACGGCCGAACCAAACGATCTCAAAGAAGATAACGTGCTTACGATTGGCGAAGCTATCCGGACTTACTTCGAATACGAATCAAAATTAGCCAAATCTAGGCTTCGTAATCGTCATCGAACGTCCCGTTACTTTTTTCTAATCGGCATTATTACTTTGTTCGTTTGCTTGACCATAGCACAGTTCATAAGCGCGATGACTTCGGTCACAGTTGTAACTGAAATTATTAGCGTAGGCTTTGTGATTACTGGATGGGTGGCTTTATGGCATCCGATTGAGGCTTTACTTTACGATTGGTGGCCTATTCGTGAACAGCGCCGTTACTTTGATAAAATTTCCGGTTTAGAGGTTCAAGTCATCGGAATAAATGCCGGCTTACAGCTCGCGCAAAAAGAAAATGAAGATATCAAGTTGTGACAAACTTCGAAACCTCTGAACCCTCACGACTCAATCGAACTCTGGGTTTACCGATGCTCACTTTTTATGGAACCGGAATGATCCTTGGCGCAGGAATTTATTCTGTCATCGGAAAAGCCGCCGGAATCGCCGGGGAAAATCTTTGGCAGGGTTTCATCCTGGCCGCGGTCACCGCATTGCTGACTGCCCTTTCGTATGCCGAACTTGTTACCATGTATCCTTCGGCTGGAGGCGAATATATTTACTTGCGCAAAGCATTTCCACGGCATGAATGGATCGCGGCCATCATCGGAATTACCGTTGTCTTCGCCGGTTGCGCTTCAGCCGCCACCGTGGCGCTATCTTTTTCTAGTTATTTACAACACTTCATCGAAACTCCGCTTTTGCTCATGTCAGCATCGGTCCTAATTTTTTTTACGGGCATAAATATCATCGGCATCAAACAATCAAGCTTGATGAACGCGCTCTTTACTCTGATTGAAATTTCCGGTTTAATTTTATTTATTGGCTTAGGATGGCAAAATCCAGAGTTTGGCGCAGCGCTTTTAAAAGTTCCTAACATCTCAGTTTTTTCGACCGCTGCCTTAGTTTTTTTTGCTTATTTAGGTTTCGAGAACATCGTTAATCTGGCTGAAGAAACAAAGGAACCGGAAAAAACGATTCCGCGAGCAATTTTTTTAAGTCTGATTATTTCAACGATTCTTTACATCCTTGTTAGTTTATCCGCCGTAGCGCTCATGCCGCCCGAACTTCTGGCGCAGTCTGATTCGGCTTTAACCGATGCTGCGATGAATAGTTCTTACCGCATTGCCGGTATTCTCGGTGGGATCGCCCTTTTCTCAACCGCTAATACGGTATTAATTAGTCTGATCACCACTTCTCGAATACTTTATGGTATTTCTCGGAATAACTCGCTTCCTCAGATTATTTCTAAAACTTCAATCAAACAAAAAACGCCTTGGGTCGCTGCTTTAATATCATTAGTTGTTTCAATTTTGCTTTTACCTTTTGGAAAAGTTGAAACGCTGGCGGGAATTGCCTCCTTCACCATCATGATCGCTTTTATCATGGTTAATGTTGCACTGATCATTTTGCGTAAGACTCAGCCTACCCATCCCCGCCCATTTCGTGTCCCCATTTCAAATTTGAAAATTCCAGCCTTACCGGCAATCGCAATCGCCACATGTATTGTATTTTTATTTCAATTCGCCAAAAACATTTATACGACGGGCTTACTAAGCTTAATTATTTCTGCCGCAATATACTTTTCGTTTCGCTGGTTTAAAAAACTAAAATGACTTACCAACGACGAATGAAAAAATATAATTTAACAAATGCGCGCGCAGACCTACCACAACGAAGTCCGAAAGATAATAAAACGCGTGGCGGAAAATGTTTAGTCATCGCAGGCTCACAAGGAAAATGGGGCGCCGCAGTCCTTTGCGCTCAAGCTACCGCACGCACGGGGGCCGGTTATTCTTATATGTTGGACCAACGAAAAAAATTTCCAACGGTTCAAAACCCAGATTTTCTTTTAATCCATCAATTAAAAAATATTTCAGATTTTCAGGCCATTGCCATCGGCCCCGGATGTGATGACACCGCATTTTTAAAAAAATGTATCCGGCACCTGGCTAAAATAAACTATCCAAATGTGGTTTTGGATGCAGAAGCACTGAATATACTTGCGAAGTATCATCAATTACCAAAGCTTCCAGCAAATTGGATACTGACGCCACACGAAGGAGAACTTTCTCGCCTTTTAAAAGTATCTAGTAAAGTAATTAGAACTTATCGAAAAAAATATATACTTGAAGCACAAAAAAAATTCGGATGCATTATTGTTCTCAAAGGTCATAAAACACTCATTGCTAATAAAAAATCGCTTTGGGAAATTCAATCCGGTAACTGCGCCTTAGCCAAGGCTGGAACCGGGGATGTCCTGACCGGTATGATTGCAGGATTTCTGAGTCAAAAAATGTCCGCACTCCAAGCGGCATCTTTGTCTGTTTATGTACATGGTTTAATCGCTGATCAATGGATTCTTGCCGGTAAAGATCATTTAAGCTTACTCGCCACAGATCTTATCGCAGACCTACCCAAAACGCTGAGTAAAATTCGCAAATCTAGAAAATCAAACAATTCGTCGCGAAAAGGCCTTTCAAATGCAAAGGTCTAAAAATGACTGAGCATCATGAAACCTATTTTCTGATTTTAGCTTTTTTCTCTGAGTTAATCGGCACGCTCAGCGGAGTCAGCTCGTCGACCCTATTTATTCCGTTAGGGAAGTTATTCGAATCAATTCAAGTCACCCTAGCTTTAACCGCGCTGCTGCATGTGATGGGAAACTCAGTCAGAACAATTATGTACTGGAAAAACATCAATTGGCCACTGACTTTGAAGTTTGGAATTCCCTCGATCATAATGTCGGGCCTTGGAGCACACTATTCAGACTTATTTTCTGCTCAAGTTTTTTCAATAGCACTTGGACTTTTTCTTATTGGAATTTCAAGCTATTTCCATTTTTTTAAAACCAAATTTATTTTTGCAGGAACTTGGCTACCCTATTTAGGTGGAGGTCTTTCGGGTTTATTAACGGGCCTGATCGGTTCTGGAGGCGCAGTAAGATCGCTCGCACTTACAGCGTTTGATCTTAATCCACTGACATTTACCGCGACTTCAACTTTGATTGATTTTGGCGGAGATATTTTTCGTTTCTTTATTTATCTTCAAAAAGGTTATTTGACTTCGGCTCACTATTTTTATTTTCCGTTTTTGTTGATGATAGCTCTTGGAGCAAATTGGTTAGCACGGATTTGGATTAAACGTATACCTAAAGAACGTTTTGAAAAAATCGTTCTTATCTTTGTTTTTATTATGGGCTTTGTTTCGATAGGGACTAGTTTTTTTTAAATTCAAATTCTCTGCTTATAGCTTATTGTTTAATAACTTCGCATGCAGCTCTAAGGTTAGAGTCTCGATTCTTTGACTGAGTTCCTGTGTAAGCTCTGTAAGTTTTGTATTTTGCTTTAATAACTCGATGAGGTGATCCGTTTGTACCGCGCCTAGTTTTTCCCGTTCTACACTAGCTTGAGCGATGGCTTCGCGGTGCTGAGCATCCGCTTGCGAATGGACCTTGTCGCGGTCGGCTTGCCTTGTCTGAGCAAGTAAAATGAGCGGCGCTGCATAAGCAGCTTGTAAACTGAAAGCAAGATTTAAAAGTATAAATGGATACAGATCAAAATGAGTAAATCCATAAATATTTGCTAAAATCCAAATAAGTACAACTGTCGTTTGCCCGATCAAAAATCCTGGTGTTCCAAAGAACCGAGCAAAAGCCTCGGCTTTTAATGCAAACCAATCGTTGCCAAAAACTGAGTTCAAATGCAGATGAGGCAAATGAAACCGGAAAAACCTGTCTTTCCCGGGTTCTGAATTTTTTAGTGAACCAGATATGTTTACTTCATTTGGGGGGTTACGTAATTTCACTTTCTATCCTTTTTTACTTGATAAAACTGCAGGTTATCAAAAAAACCCTTGTCCGAAGTTTGATTCAGTCGGCCAAAATTGACAAGCTTTGATTTTTCAAATTGGGGCATCTTTATTATCGGTGAGACAATTTAGTTCCTTTTGAAATTCAGATCGTTTCACGAACTTCTGAAGTTGGTCCCTGCTTTGTAAAGCATAAGATTCAATTAACAAAAAAGGGAAATTTAATGAATAATTTATTACGTCCGCTCGTCATTATCGCTACAACGATCATTTGCAATCTTTCAATGGCCGATAATCTGCCTAAAAAGATACCGTCTCAATTCAATAAAATTTATGCGCCCGGAGGGTTTGACTCCAACGACCACGTGCAAATCGTTGGCGAAGGGGTTTTTCATAATTCATGTTTTAGACAAGCCGAAACCATCATTCAGATCGACAATGTAAAAAAGCAAGTTTCTGTTTTTCCGGTGGCTTATGAGTACCCAGGAATTTGTCTGCAATTCATGGTGCCCTTTCAACACGTCGTCGATATCGGTATACTCGAAGCAGGCAATTGGGAAATTCTTCAAGGTACTTTGCATACGAAGATAGGCTCGGTTCAAATCAGAAAATCTGTAAGCGATGCCGCGGATGATTTTTTATATGCACCGGTTTCGCAAGCCTTCTTTTATAAAAATAATAGTACAGGACAAGTGAATGTCACTGGTGAATTCACTAATGATTGTCTTTCCATCGATGAAATAAAAGTTACCATTGAAGCAAATGTCATCGCCATTCAACCTATTGCAAAAATGAGCACGGACAAAATATGCACCGAAGGCTTGTTTCCATTTTCAAAAACTGTTTCACTTGGACCTGTGCCTGCTGGCAAATATCTTTTGCATGTTCGCACATTGAACGGAAATGCAATCAACTCGATCGTCACAGCGGAATAAAAAATAGAATAAAAAGATTTTCTATTTTTTAGCAGCAGGCTTTACACAAAAAATTCTGCGTTCGGAAAATTCTCGTTTGTCTTGACGCGGTATTACCTCCAGAAACACACCTTGGCGCTGTGAGTGTTGCGTCAAGGCATGGTCTAATATCCAGCAATAAAATATATCTACCGCATAAGCATGCTTATCATTAGCTAATGTATTCTCAATGAGATACTTTGGAACATGAGTAAGACTCGATCTCTTGAAAGCCTCGTGGCCTTTCCTCTGATTTATTAACCCACCCAATAATTTTTATGTTTACGAATCAAATATTTTTTTGATCCAACATAATCAAAGATTAGGATTAAAAAGTGGCTAAAAAAACCGTCCGACTTCAAAAAAAATCAAAACAGAATAAAAAAATAAAACGCCCGATAGCTGTCATTGAGCAAATGGGATCGCTCGAAAAGTTTCGTCGAATGGCGACGGTCATTCAAGATTCCAATGATGCCATTACGTTTCAGGATTTAGAAGGTAATATCTTGGCGTGGAACCAGGGTGCTGAACAAATTTACGGCTATTCGCAGGCTGAAGCCCTCAGCATGAATATCGTTGATACGGTTCCAAAAGAATATCAAGAGGAAGCTCGTGGATTTCTGGCCTCGCTTAAACGTGGTGAGTTGGTGTCAAATTTAGAGACCAAGCGAAAACATAAAGATGGTAGAATCATCGACGTCTGGCTGACTAATACAAAGCTGACTGATGACAAAGGAAAATTAACTGGAATCGCCACCACTGAACGAGACATCACCGAACAAACGAAAACGCTCGAAAAGTTTCGTCGGATGGCGACGGTTATTCAAGATTCCAATGATGCGATTACCTTCCAAGATTTAGAAGGTAATATCTTGGCCTGGAACCGAGGTGCTGAAATCATTTACGGCTATTCACAAGCAGAAGCCCTGAACATGAATATCGTGGATACGGTTCCGAAAGAATATCAGGAGGAAGCGCGTGAATTCCTTGCCTCGCTCAAACGTGGCGAGTTGGTTCCTACGCTCGAGACAAAGCGAAAAACCAAAGACGGCAGAGTCGTCGATGTTTGGCTGACCAATACGAAGCTCACCGATGATAAAGGAAATTTAACCGGCATTGCTACAACCGAACGCGATATTTCTGAGCGCATGGGAGCGTTAGAAAAGTTTCGCCGAATGGCAACCGTTATTCAAGATTCTAATGATGCGATTACGTTTCAGGATTTAGAAGGTAACATCTTGGCGTGGAACCGGGGTGCTGAACAAATTTACGGATATTCAGAGGCCGAGGCCCTGACAAAAAATATCGTCGATACCGTACCGGTGGAATATCAAGAAGAAGCGCGTGGATTTTTGGCCTCGTTAAAACGTGGGGATTTGGTGTCTAACCTAGAGACCAAACGAAAAACCAAAGACGGCCGGATCGTGGATGTCTGGCTAACAAATACCAAGCTCACCGATGAAAAAGGGAAATTAACTGGAATTGCCACAACCGAACGAGATATCACTGAAAGAAAACAATCTGAAGCTTCACTTCGAGAAAAATTTCGTGAGTTGGATTATCTGCGCGAGGGGCAAATTGCTCTGTCAGAAAGAATGCGCGGCGAGCAGATCATATCTCGTCTGGGCCAAAGTATTTTAAGCCACTTAGTGCCGTTCACCAATGCTCAAGTCGGCGCTTTCTACGTGGTTTCTGATGAAAAAAAACTTCAAAGGGTCAGCGGTTATGCTCTGGCGGAAACTGAAATATCAGAAAAACTAATTAAGTTTGGCGAGGGCTTGGTGGGTCAGGTCGCGCTAGATAAGCGAGCGCTGCTCATTGAAGATGTGCCCGCTCATTATTTTAATAAAATTGAGTCTGCTCTGGGCGAAATGGTGCCTAAGTCACTTTTGATCTGTCCGATTCTTTATGAAAATGAAGTGACTGGAGTGATTGAGTTGGGTTCATTACGCCCATTCACTGAACATCAAAGAGCTTTTTTAAGTCACGTTTCTGAGAACATTGGAATTGCGATTAACACATCTGACGTTCGAAAAAAAGTTCAAAAACAAAACGAAGTTCTGAATAAAGCCCAGGTATTACTGGAAGAAAGAGCGACCGAAGTACAGCGCGCAAGCCAATATAAGACAGAGTTTTTAGCTAACATGTCTCACGAATTAAGAACGCCATTAAATAGTTCCTTAATTCTGGCCAAGCTTTTGATGAATAATTCTCAAGAGAATTTAACCGAGGAGCAGATTTCGTTTGCGACCTCTATTTATTCTTCAGGCAACGATCTGCTTAATCTTATTAATGATATTTTGGATCTTTCCAAGGTTGAAGCTGGTAAACTTGATATCAGAGTCGAAAAGGTCGTTATCCTCAAAGTCATTGAAGGACTAAAACAGACCTTTCAATCTTCGGCTCAAGAAAAGAAACTTATCTTTGAAGTGAGTCAAGAAGCAGATATGCCACAATCATTTTTGACTGATCGACAACGCTTAGATCAGATTCTAAAAAATCTTATTTCAAATGCTTTAAAGTTCACGGAAAAAGGTTCAGTCAAAGTTAGATTGTATCGGCATTCAACAGTCGCCATCGCCTTTGAAGTGAGTGACTCCGGCATTGGAATACCCAAAGAGCAGCAAGCGATAATCTTTGAAGCCTTCAGGCAAGCCGATGGTACCACCAATCGAAAGTACGGAGGCACGGGACTGGGGCTTTCAATATCCAGAAATCTCGCTAAACTTTTAGGCGGAAGTATCGAAGTAGAAAGTGCTGCAGGCAAAGGAAGTTGTTTCACATTAGTCTTGCCAGAGGCTTTAAATGAATTAACGACCGCTGAACTATCAACCGAAGTTACTTTTCGAAAGCAACCGACTCATCACAGGCAATTAGAAAAATCTTTACCCAACTCACCCCTTCCATTTGAAGATGACCGCGCTGACTTAAGCGGAGCTGGTCGAACTATTCTGGTTATAGAAGACGATGTTAAATTTGCTAAGATTTTATTCGATCTTGCACATGAGCTTAATTACAAGTGCATTGTCGGACAAGGAGCAGATGAAGGGTTCGAAATGGTACTTGAATACAATCCAGATGCTATTTTGCTGGATATAAAGCTTCCGGATCACCTCGGGCTGACTGTGCTTGATCGGCTTAAGGAAAATCTTAAGACTCGTCACATACCAGTTTATGTCATGTCAGCCGAAGACTTCTCCAAAGCCTCACTTGAAATGGGGGCCATAGGCTTTGTGCGCAAACCAATTGAACGCGATGAAATTAAAAATATCTTTGAAAAACTTGAGTCTAAATTTTCGCAAAAAATTAATCGTGTTTTGATTGTAGAAGATGATGAGCTTGAACGAAAAAGCATCTCGCTTCTTATTGGTGATGAGACTACTGAAATTACGATGGTGAAATCGGCACGAGAAGCGATCATTGAACTTAAAAAAACTGTCTTTGATTGTATGATCATGGATCTAAAGCTTTCAGATGTATCCGGCAGTGAACTCCTAGAGCAAATGACTCGCGAAAATATCGCATCATTTCCTCCGGTCATTGTTTACACGGCAAGTTCACTTTCACAGGCGCAAGAAGATACTTTAAAAAAGCTTGCAAAATCAATCATCGCTAAGGGTGCAAAGTCGCCTGAAAGACTTCTGGATGAAGTCACTTTGATCCTTCACCGTGAGGAATCAAAACTTTCGCAAAAACAAAGACTGATGATTAAAGCGAACCGAAACCGGGAACAAGTTTTTAAAGGAAGAAAAATTCTGCTGGTGGATGATGACATCAGAAATATTTTTGCTTTGACCTCCGCCCTTGAACAAAAAGGTGCGACCGTCGTTGTTGGGCGAAATGGTAAAGAAGCTTTAGATCAGCTCGATCAAGATCCAAAAATGGACTTGGTTCTGATGGACATTATGATGCCTGAAATGGATGGTTATGAGGCGACCAGAAAAATCAGAAAGCAAAAACGATTCGCGCAGCTTCCTATCATTGCCGTGACTGCCAAGGCTATGATAGACGATCAGAAAAACTGTATCGAAGCGGGAGCCAATGACTACGTCTCTAAACCAGTTGACCTCGAAAAGCTCTTATCGCTTATTCGAGTCTGCATACCTCAACTGGAAAAGCACTAATGGAAAATTCTATCCTTATTTCCGATCGTGTTAAAATTCTCCTCGTCGATGACTTAAAAGACAACCTTATCGCCTTAGAAGCATTACTCAGACGCGATGACTTAGCTATTTTCAAAGCCAAGTCCGGAACCGAGGCCTTAGAGCTCATGGCTCTCCATGATTTTGCCTTAGCATTGCTCGATGTTCAAATGCCCGAAATGAACGGATTTGAACTCGCTGAACTTATGCGCGGAACAAATAAAACTAAAAATATCCCGATTATCTTTGTAACTGCGAACGCCCATGACCCAAGCTTTTTGTTTAAGGGTTATGAATGCGGCGCCGTGGATTTTCTGCTAAAGCCGCTCGACCCCTTTGCCGTCAAAAGCAAGGTAAATATTTTCATTGAGCTTTACCAACAGAAAAAAGAGAAAGAAAAACTTTTAGATAAATTCAAGAAAATCCAGATCGAGCTTGAGCAAGCAGTTCTTGTCGCAGAGAGAGCAAATATTTCGAAAACACATTTTCTCGCTAATATGTCTCACGAGATCAGAACACCTATCGGCGCTATCTTGGGTTTCACTGATCTTATGAAAAATCCTGCCAATACCGTTGAAGAAAGCCGCAAATATATGGCTATTGTGGAGCGCAACTCGCAACAACTCTTAAGACTCATTGATGATATTCTTGACCTGTCGAAAGTTGAAGCTGGGAAGATGACGGTCGAGAACATTCAGTTTTCTCTGGCTGAAATGCTGGCTGACTTTGATTCACTCATGAG
>JACMMZ010000007.1 GCA_014378775.1 Pseudobdellovibrionaceae bacterium | reverse complement strand
GGAAGGTACGAAACGGTAAATTGCGGTAAACAAAAATGTAAATAATAAAAAATTTACGACCTGAGACACTCCTTGCCAGAACATAACTTCATTCGAGGGATATAGCATCGTCATAAATGTTGTAACCATAAGAGATACAATACTTAAGAATGCGAAGCCTAAAACTAATCCCACCGATAAAAATTTATTTTTTAAGTAAAAAACAAATCCAGTTCTGTGCTTTGGAGCGACATACTCATTAATTTTATCGATCGCAATCTGAAGCTGAGTAAAAATGGCCGATGCTGAAATAAGTAAAATAGCAAAACCTAAAACTCCTGATAATGCTGAGGCCTGAGTATCTTGATTTAAATTTTTAATTACACTAGCGATCGCCGTTTGAACCTCAGGTCCCAAGGACGAACCCAGCTGGGCTAAAAATTTTTCCTGAACATTCAGATTGAGCAAGGCTAAAATTGACAAAATAATTAAAACAAAAGGTGCTAAAGCTAACGATGTCGTATAGGCCAAAGCGGCCGACATGACAAAGACTTCATGCTTATCCACTTTGACCATAAATTGATTAAGTTTTTTCAATCAGAATGACCCAGCGGAAAAATCGGCTTTTTTCCCGCCACTTTTCTCGAGATTGTTTTCTTCGGATGAGACTCTTGCGTTAGATCAGTCCAGCTATCTGTTTTTGCGCTATCTGGAATAACCCCACGGCGTTCTTCAGTGGCGCCAGCAGAAGTTCTAGATTTGCTGGCTGCCTTGCGTTTCACAGGCGCTTCAGCTTTAGTTGCAAGCTGAATTTTGGCTTTAGACTGAATATGAGCTTTCAACATTTTTTTGCCCGGTACCTTTTTCAATAAGGTTTTTCGGGCTGTGGTTTTTTTTGCTTTTTTCAAGACGTCTCCTTTGTATCAAATTAGAACCAATATTTAACTACGCCACCTAACGAAAACGTATCAAGTTCGCCGTCAGAAATAATGGCGTAACGTGCAGTTGCACCTAAAGATAAAAAGCCGCGTTCCATATCCGTTACTGGAATGTCAAAACCGATCACTGGTGCGATTGCCGCTGATGTTTTATCAGAATTGAAAACAGCTCCAAGCGCTAAGCCGGCATAACCGTGATTCAGCACCGGAATAGTTCCGCCAAAATTATATGTCGATTTAAGCCAAACGGTATTGCGGTCCTTGATTGCTTTTCCGTCATCTACACGCGATCGAAAGTATTCTGCCCCTAAGCTAAACGGAATGTAAGCTTGGTAACCAAAATCAATTCCTAAATCAGAACTTTCTTGACCACTACCTTCAGGTCGAGAAACACCAACGATAAGTCCCAAGTGGGGACGAAACTCCGCAACCTCTTGAACCGGACGAGGGCTCGTGACGACTGATCGTGGATCTTTTTGTTCCGCCCGGGCACTCAATGAAAGCGCTAAAAGACCAAAACCGATCACTGTTAAAAAACTTTTGTTCATAATATCCCCTTTGTCGTTAAGGGTTGGTGCAAAAAAATCACCAACCGTGTTTTAAAAAGTATAACCTATAGAAACCGAAGCAAAGCTATTAACGGTACTTCGTTGTTCAAATTCGGGACTTCGCGTGACATATCTCCACACAAGACTGACGCGTTGGTAGACGGCGGCAAAGCCCATTTCTGTTTCTAAAATAAAAGGGTATTTTTTTACTCGGTGGCTGGATTTAAAAGTATTTCCATCCAAGAATATATTTCTGGCCACACCTATTCCCCGTCCCGAAATAAAAATGTAGAAACTGGATTTCTGCAATTTTCCATTTTCCACTGGCGTCACAAAATTATCTCCATCCGTCGACGAGGGGCGGGTCGGCCCGAAATCATCAGGTAAATCTATTCCATATCTTACAATCGTGCCGACGTGAGCGTCGATGGTCACGTTACCCAGCGCAGCACCAAACAACGGAATGATATCAAAATATTTTTTTTTGTTTGAATCAACCCATTCTAAAAAGCGAACCCTTTGTTGATAGGACACTTGCAATGTGGGCTCCGTCGCCAGCTGATTTTTCCAACCATAGGTGCCGTCGATTGCGATAGCTTTATGAAATCCATTTTGAATATTTTCTGCTCCTGATTCCGGGCCAATAATACCAAGATCAATTTCGATCGAATGGCTATTTTGCCTGGTTTTAAATTGGGTTGAAAATCCGAGGTACAGCCAACCGGCGTAAGGTCGATCATCTAATATAAGTTCGGTATTTTTTGTATCGGTCGGAGTGTAAATTTGTTGACCAATGGCGATGCCGAAATTATTTTGCGAACCTTTTAAAGCTTGGCGGAAAGCTTGTGAAGAATTCACGACGGGTTTGGCCCAGATGGGAACATCATTCTCAGCGGCGACAAAGGATAATTTCAATCCGTTTGAATAAGCTTTGTCTACTCCCGGTCCGCCAATATTACGCGTATCATTTTCAACATAAATATAAATGGCTTCTCCTTGAGAAGCTTGAGCTTGCACGGTTGAAGAGCTGAGCAATAATAAAAATAGAATACTTATCATGGTTAAATTTAGACTAACTGAGAGCCTGGTCTTTTTTGAGCTATTTTATATTTTACCCCATTTTTGGGGTAAAATTCCCTAAATTCGACTTAAGCAACAACCTGTGGCACCTCACCTGGGACTAAACTTTGCTATTTAATCACAATCATGAAGCTCATCACATTGAATCATTCGTTGCACCAAGAAGAAAATATGGCACTTCAAATTGTGCTGCTACAGGTTTTTTTATTGTTCGCTATTTTTTTCGTATTCAAATCCGAATCATTTCTGTCCGGTCTGAAATTTACACCCGTGATTGACAACGGCAGTATTAATGCTCCGGCTGAACCCTATTTTTCAAAAAACATCGTAGACATAATTTGGTCTTGCCAACCCACGGTCTTTATTAACGGAAAGAGCGGTTGCCTCAAATGATATTACAATTAAATCCCTCGATCCCGGTTCAAACTCTCAGTGGGAAAGGACAAGCGGTAGCGTTGATCGATTACAGTCCTGAACATGATCTTTATTGGGTGGTTTTTTTAGATCACAATCGTGAATGTTGGACTTTTCAAAATAAGGATATCCTGGCTCAAGAAAACTTTTCGCTGGGTCGGTCAGTTAAACCGCAGCAAAATTCGCCCCGCCCGTCTCTTTTACCGATGGAATTTTCGGGTGCTGTCTAAAAAAAATCCTTATCTTTTCAGATAAGGATTTTTAAGCGAATTAAAGTTTATCGAATCAACGTATTATAATTGGATCGGGAAACTAACACTTAAAGCATAGCCTTTTGATTGCATATCGATATTCGTATCAGTATTTTGAGCGATTTGACCGTAAGCCTCAATTTCAGTTCTATTGTATGTTAAATCTTGGTATTCCAGATTGATGCCCACTGCTCCAACATGCAAACCGGCTCCTAAACGCCATCCTGCAGCTTCTTTAAATTTTAAATCAAGACCTTGCTTGCTCGATCCGGGATTATTCTCGCCCGCTGCTACATAGCCCGCCAAAACGCGGATTCCAAAAAATGGAGTTTGTGCTCCAATAAAAGGGGCGATATTATAGACGTTGGCATCTTCGCTTCTATAGTAAGAATTGCCGGCATCAACACGCGCATAACGAGCATCTAAACCCAAAAGAAAAATTTCTGACAAATGACCACCGATACGAAGACCGGCTCCATAGCCCCGAGAGCTTGTGCTTGAGTTTCCCGCTGCGGCAGCCAGTTGAGCTGACTTAATCGTTTGATCTTCCTGAGACGCGAACAACATCGGTTCTAGAAAAAATCCGCCCCGAGCCACACGCTCTTTTTCTTCAGTCGTCGTTGTCGTTGAAGAAGTGTCTTGAACAACAGTTCCTTCGTTGTCACGCGTGGTCTGGGTGGCTTCGTCGGTGCGGGTTTTGTTTTGCGCGAAAACATTTTGCGAAACTCCCAAAGTCAAAGCGGCCGCTACCGCCAGCATGACTCCATTTTTTATCTTCTTTGTTTTTTTCATTTTAGCCTCCAACAGCTTGTTTTATTTTTTCGGTCGTTTAATGTAGTTTGAAGCACAGGATTCTGCCTCAATCACTAAGTGGTAGCAAAATTGTGACCAAAAAAATAAACTTTATGATAATACGCTAAAAGATTAAAACAATTAGATAAAATGAAATCGATAAATAAAGGCCTTATGGATTTTTTACGAGGCTTTGAAGATTTTTGCCCCGTGCAAAAAATCTCATTATTTTTTTTTATGGATTAAAGCCTAAGCGTGATAATAATGATCTGTGAAAAACCGGATGAAAAAATTTTTTAATGATCTTTATGCAAAAAAAAATCTGGGCTGGATCGGTGCTGGTTTAATTTTTCTAGCTTTGATTTCGTGGATGAATCTGAGCTCAAACTTAACTTTCGTGCTTTTCTTTGGTCTGTATTATGGTGTTTATCGACAAACTCAAAATCTGCTTAAACAGGAAGACCATTCAAAAGAGCTGATCGCGGATGGCCTTATGAAAAATAAGCAGCAAACTGCAAAATTGAAACTATTAAATTATATTAATAGTCAAAAAAATCTAGAAACTGATTTGAAAGAGATTATTGAAGAATTCTTCCAGGCCACGAGACCTTTAAGCGAATCTTCTCACGCGTTTATGCTTTGTAGCGATGCGCTCGAAAATCCCTATTCTATCCCGTTCTACCAAGCAGCAGGATTTTCTTTGCACCTTCTGAACACGCCGAAAATTTCTTCGGAGCAATTGTATAATCTCATTGGAGAAAATTTGATTCGAAAAAGCGATCCCATTTCGATCGAAATTTTCCATCATTTTATCAAAACGGAGGATAACTTCGTCGATTGGGTGCTAAAACCTTTACCATCAGCTGAATTTCGAAGCGGTGGAATGTTATTTCTGGCTCGTGAAACGGGCTCTCTTTATTCAGAAATTGAAATTGAAATCATCGAGAACATGGTCAGTCAGTTTAGCGTTAGGACCGATAATTCAAGACTTTTTAAAAAAGTTGAAGATGCCAACAAAATGAAGACAGCTTTTTTATCTAATATGAGTCATGAGATTAGAACACCTCTCAATGCTATTATCGGTTTTTCTGAAATGATGGAAAAACCGACCACTCCGGAAAAAAAACAAGTCTTGATTGAGGGTATTCAAAAAAACACCATCCGGCTGACCAATATTATCGATAATATTTTAGATATTTCAAAAATTGAATTCGGTCGAATTTTCCTTAATAAAAAACTGATTTCTTTATCTCTGTTCATCAAAAATATCGAGAACATCATGAGATCCCAATCGCTTGAAAAGGATTTGGATTTTAAAATTGAATCGATTGGATTACTGCCGAGTGAGATCAAAGTTGATGAAAATCGCATCAAACAAATTCTCATTAATCTGATTGGAAATGCGATCAAATTTACAGAAAAAGGCTCTATTCTTCTCAAAATCGAATACGATAGATTTTCCTCACCCCAGCCTTCAATGCTATTCAACGTGATCGACAGCGGTATAGGAATTTCGGTGCAGTCACAGTTAGATCTGTTTCAAACATTTTCACAAATTGATGCTTCGTCGACTCGGCGGTACGGCGGGCTTGGTTTAGGACTAGCCCTTTCTTCTCGACTGGCGCAGCAGTTTGGCGGTGAAGTTAAACTCATTCAAAGTCAGGTGAATCATGGCTCTGATTTTCAACTCAGAATTCCCTGCAGTAATTTAAATACTTCGCACTGGTTGGGATTTATCTTTGAAGATCTCGGTGCCGAAGGAGAATTGTTTCATGATTCAGCTCAGCTCGATCTCAATTCGCAAGTTCATTTGAGCTCGCATACTCAGCCAATTGACATGACCCGGCACTTATCACTTAAAAATAAAAAAATTCTGGTTGTGGAAGATTCTCAAGACAATCAAGAAATTTTTAAATTTTTCTTATCTGCGGCCGGAGCCTTTCCCGAAATAAGCAGCGACGGTGAAGATGCCGTGAAG
>JACMMZ010000077.1 GCA_014378775.1 Pseudobdellovibrionaceae bacterium | reverse complement strand
TACGAAGATCTTCGTATGGGAAAATACACACCGTTTGCTGATTTCGTCGACGAATTACAATCGGGTGAAGTAGGTTTTTTAATTTGCGGAATCAAAGACATCCGTGACGTAAAAGTCGGCGATACCGTGACTTCTGCCAAGAATCCAACGACAGAAGCTTTAGCCGGATTTCAAAGAATCAAGCCCATGGTTTTTGCCGGGATCTTCCCGGTAGTGGCCAGCGAATATCAAAATTTAAAAAATGCCTTAGATAAACTTTGTTTGAACGATTCATCGCTTACTTTCGAAGTGGAAAAATCATTAGCTTTAGGCTTTGGCTACCGTTGCGGCTTCTTAGGCCTTCTTCATATGGAGATCGTTCAAGAACGTTTAGAACGTGAATTTGATCTTAACTTAATTACGACAGCACCAACCGTAGTCTATCGCATTACAAAATTTGACGGCACGGTACTGATGTTAGAAAATCCATCGGGAATGCCAGACGAAACGCAAATTTTGAAAATGGAAGAGCCTTACGTGAAAGTCACTCTTCATGCGCCATCCGAATATATCGGCGTCCTTTTAAAACTGTGCGAAGACAAACGTGGCATTCAATTAAAAATGGACTACGTCACTGAGAAAAAAGTGATGATTGAATACAAATTACCGATGAATGAAATGGTGATGGATTTCTACGATCGTCTTAAATCGGTCACCAAAGGTTATGCCTCATTAGAATATGAGTTCATGGATTTCGAAGAAGCCAAGCTGGTTAAGTTGGATGTTTTGATCAATGGTGAACCGGTCGATGCCTTATCTATTATTATCCATCATACCAAAGCGGTGACTCGTGGTCGTTCCTTGGTTGAAAAAATGAAAGAATTGATTCCTCGTCAACAGTTCCAAGTCGCTATTCAGGCGGCCATCGGCGCTAAAGTTGTAGCCCGTGAGACCGTGGGTGCCATCAAGAAAGATGTTACCGCAAAATGTTACGGCGGAGATATCTCTCGAAAACGTAAACTTCTCGAGAAGCAAAAAGAAGGAAAGAAGCGCATGAAGCAAATCGGCTCGGTCGATGTTCCGCAGGAAGCGTTTTTAGCCATCTTGAAAGTAGAAGACTGATCTCAAATCCCTTGTCTTTTAAGTCTTAACCTAGGCAAAATAAGAACATAACAAGGATTTACACATGGCAGACGACAAGAATCAGCAAAGTTTCTTTAAGGCTTTTTTTAGTTCTAAAAAAGATCCGAATCATAAAAAATACAACGGCATGAACGTCACCAATCGTCTTTTTTGGACTGAAGGTTGGGGCTCGATGGGACTGGCCATTTTGGCGGCTTTAACCATCCGCTGGCTGTTTTTAGAGGCCTACGTGATCCCGTCGGGTTCCATGCTTCCGACTTTGTTGATTAACGATCATATTTTTGTGAACAAAATTGTCTACGGGATTCGCGCTCCTTTTAGTGAGCAGTGGATGGTGAAATTTTCGGAACCTCAACGCGGGGATATTATTGTTTTCAAATATCCAGTGGACATGAGCACATTTTTTATCAAGCGGGTGGTTGCGATCCCTGGCGACAAAATTAAATTTGATAACGGATCGCTTTATGTGAACGATCAACTGCAAGAAAAAATTGTTCCGTCATCGTCGGCCAATTTTGACTGGCTTCGCGACGAAGACTTTAACAGTCACGACGGCGGATTAGCCGATTCAAAATCTAATTACGTGCATTTTTTTGAAAAATTAAAACGAAATGATACAACCACAATTGAACACAGTATTTTGATGCCCAAAGCGGCGGTCATGGGCTTTCCCGGTGACGGTGAATGGACGATCCCCGAGGACAGCTTGTTCGTTATGGGAGACAATCGTTATAACTCACATGATTCTCGATTTTGGGGATACGTTCCGCAGAAAAATATTTTAGGGCGCGCCAGTTTTGTCTGGCTGAGCTGTGAATCCATGCTTCCATTTTTACCGATCCTTTGTAATCCACTGACGGTTCGCTTGACACGCTTTGGTCACACTGTGAATCAGTAGTTGGTTTAAAAATGCTAAAGAAAAAAATCGGTTTACAGGGAAGATGGCCAAGAACTCTTTTTATTTTTTCCCTTCCTTTTGTGGTTTTTTTTCTTTTCCGTGGTTTTATGTACGAGCCCTTTGTCATTCCTTCTGAAAGTATGATGCCCAATTTATTAATTCATGATCACATCGTGGTGAACAAACACACCTACGGGCTTCGATCGTTGTTCACAGATCATTGGCTGATTAAATTTCGCGAACCTCAGCGTGGTGATGTGGTGGTTTTTCGATACCCCAAAAATCACAATGTCTTTTTTATTAAACGATTGATCGGTTTACCCGGGGATGAAATACGCGTTCAAGGTATGAGTCTCAAAGTGAATGGTGAGCTGTACCCTTTGGATCGCGCGTTTGAAGCCGGAGTATTTAACGAATACAATGGATCCAAATCTTACGAAGTTGCTTATTTCGCGGACGGTGAAAATGATATCCAGATCGAAGAAAAAGTTTTTAAGGTTCCAGCCAAATCGTACTTTGTTATGGGAGATAACCGCTACAATTCGCACGATTCCAGGTTTTGGGGCTTCGTTCCGGAAAAGTTTTTGATCGGAAAAGCTTCGGGGATCTGGATGAGCTGTGAAGAAATGTTGGATTCAGCACCTTTTCTTTGCAATCCGCAAAGTTTTCGCCGCGAACGTTTCTTTAAAAAAATTGACTAAATCTGAGGTCAAACCTAGGCTGAAGCTAATGAAAAGCTCACCGACAAGCCCAACGATTTTATCTTTGTTAGACTTTCAGAATCTCAATTCAGCCCAAATTTTTTCTTTTATTCAAACCGCTCTCGATCTTAAAAAGCGTCAAGCACAAGCTGGGCGATTTTTAGAAAAGCAGACTATTCTGGGAACCGGCGCCTTGCTTTTTTTTGAACCCAGTACGCGCACGCGTTTTAGTTTTGAAACTGCTTGTATCCGAGCAGGAGTCGCACCTTTGATCATGGACAATTTAGCTGGATCGTCCCTGGAAAAAGGGGAGTCGATCGAAGACACGATATTAAATCTAGAGGCCATGGGGCCTCTTTTTTTTGTCGTTCGCTGTAGTGATCAAACCGAGCTTCGTGAGATATCTGAAAAATTGAAAACTCCGGTCATCAACGCGGGCTGGGGAAAAAAAAGCCACCCAACTCAAGCTCTGCTGGATGCGACCACTCTATTTGAACGCTGGGGTGATCTCCGAGATAAAAATATTTTGTTTGTGGGTGATGTTTTGCATTCGCGTGTTTTTAGCTCTCACGTGGAGTTATCAAAAATCTTAGGCTACCGGCTGGGATACTGTGCACCGACAGAATTTGGCTTAGGTGAATTTGAATCGCTGAAAGCCGGAATAAAATCTTTTGATCAAATTCGCCACGCTTTGGAATGGGCCGACGCCGTTATTACTCTGCGGGTCCAGAAAGAACGACATGATTCGATCAGCGGTGCCACGAATGAAGATTACCGCCAGCGCTATGGTTTAAATCTGGAGCGAGCGAAGCTTCTAAAGCCGAGTGCCGTCATCTTGCACCCGGGTCCGATTAATTACGGAGTCGAGATTGAAAAAAATCTGCTCAAAGATTCTCGCAGTGTCATATTGCAATTAGTAGAAAATGGTGTTTTTATTCGAGAAGTTCTCATAAAAAGTATAATTTCTGGAGAAATTTGAAATGAATTATTATCTGATTTTAGAAGATGGTGAATTATTTAAAGGCGCAGCCGTTGGATCGCAATTAGTCACGGCTAACAGTTATCCAGAAAAAGCCGGGGAAGTGGTTTTCAATACGGCTCACTCCGGTTACGAAGAAGTCGCAACCGATCCGTCGTATTTTAATCAAATCGTCGTGATGACCGCTCCGATGCAAGGAAATTACGGCTCCACCCCGCAGGATTGGGAATCTTCAAAAATGTGGATTAACGGATTTGTTTGCTTGCAAATGCAGAACTCGAAAAGAAATTCGAGCTGGATGCAAAGATTGATTGATCATCAAATACCTATCTTGACCGAAATAGATACGCGCACGTTAACTATCAAACTTCGCAGCCAAGGAACTCCTTGGGGCGCATTGGTAAGGGCTGAAACAGAATCCGAAGCCCAGCTGCGTGCTCAAAAACTTATTTTGGAAACAAAAAAGATTGATAGCGATTGGGTCTGGTTGGCTTCGCGAAAAGAAGTTGCCATTATTCAAGGTGAAAATCCCCATGGGCCGAAAGTGGCGGTTCTCGATTTAGGTGCTAAGGAAAATATTTTACGCGAATTAAAATCACGCAGCCGAGAACTTCGCGTGTACCCGTCGCGCACTCCTTATGAGGTGATTGAGCAATGGAATCCCGATGCATTGATGTTAACCAATGGCCCAGGCGATCCCTCGTTGGTTAAAGTAGCGGTACAAACGACGAAACACTTCCTGGGTAAAATTCCTATTTTCGGAATTTGCATGGGTCACCAAATTTTAGGTCAGGCCTTAGGGGCTAAAACTTACAAATTAAAGTTTGGTCACCGAGGCGTGAATCATCCGATCAGAGATAATTTATTAAATCGGATTTATATTTCGAGTCAAAATCATGGCTACGCCATCGATGAGAAAACTTTACCGAGCGATGTTAAAATCACGCATGTGAATTTAAACGATAACACCGTCGCGGGATTCTTTTCAGAAAAGCAAAATTGTTTAGGTATTCAGTACCATCCTGAAAGTCACCCCGGACCTCATGAGGCCGTGGAACTATTTAATTATTTTATTACGGTCATGAGCCAAAAAAACAAAGATCAGGGGCGACATGCTAACGCTACAACAATTTGAAGATTCCTACCAAAAATTGATTGGACACTTTACGGAAGGTGTTTATCAAGATGAATTGATGTTAGCTAAAAAGGAATTTTTTAGAAATACCGGGACTTTGGATGAAAATAAAGCTAACTACGCTCTTCGTATGCGCCAGTTCTTCGATTGGTATTTTTTGACGCGCAAACTGACCAGCCATATGCAAACACCGTTGGAAGTGGCATTAGAGCAAAGAAATTTACGTCTTACGCCTGAGGATACCGAAGTCTTAGATATTCTTTCAAAGTGTCAGCATTCTTTGTACGAATTTATAAAAGAAAAAAACGATTATTTTATCGTCCGTGACTTTTTTACGAATAAAAAGGTTGAAGTCCAGTCGGTAGGTCAAATTTTCAATTTTGATGACAAGGAATCGTTTGAAGCCCGACTAGTCGAAGTTAATGGCAAGAATTATTTTTTGAAAGGTTTTTGTTTTCACCCGCAATCGGCTCAGAAATATATTTTAGATGAAATTAAATCTTACCGGAAAAATCCAGATCTCGATTTTGAAGAATTTTTAATCCGTTTAAATAAAATGCGCTACAAGCTTGAACAATATAAGCACATTAAACCAGAAATGATTTACACCAACGAAAATAAATTAAAACTGTAAGGATACAAAGACATGCCAAAATTAGCGCACTTGAAACGAGTCATGATTATTGGGAGCGGTCCGATTCAAATTGGTCAGGCCTGCGAATTTGATTACTCGGGGACGCAAGCCTGTAAAGCTTTGATGGCTGAGGGATTAGAAGTGATCTTGGTGAATTCTAATCCAGCCACCATTATGACGGACCCCGAAATTGCCACGCGCACTTACGTTGAGCCTTTGAAATTTGAATACTTGGAAAAAATTATTGAAAAAGAACGCCCGGATGCTTTGATTCCTACTTTAGGCGGTCAAACAGCTTTGAATTTGGCTCTGGAATTAGACAAAAAAGGTGTACTCAAAAAATACAATGTGGAAATGTTGGGGGCTAACCCCGCAGTGATCGAAGCGGCCGAAGATCGATTTAAATTCCGCACTATTTTAGATGAACTCGGTGCCAAGTACCCGAAAAGCGAAATGGTCACAAACTTCGAACAGGGCTTAGAGGCGGCCGAGACTTTGGGATATCCATTAATTCTTCGCCCGAATTACACTTTAGGCGGAGGCGGTGGAGGCATCGCCTACTCGCCTGAGGAGTATCAAAATATGTTGGTGCAGGCACTGCATGAAAGTCCCACCACGGAAGTTTTAGTGGAAGAAAGTATTTTAGGCTGGAAAGAATTTGAACTTGAAGTCATGCGAGATTCTGCGGGAAC
>JACMMZ010000076.1 GCA_014378775.1 Pseudobdellovibrionaceae bacterium | reverse complement strand
TGGTGACTCCGGTTCGATTCGAACGAACGACCCTCGCCTTAGAAGGGCGATGCTCTATCCAGCTGAGCTACGGAGCCATTTAAATGACTTTTGAAAAACAAAGGTAGCAAGATTCGTTTTAAAAGTTAAGGTCTTTTAAATATTTTTTGCTGTAAAAAAGCGCACAAAGAGACACCCGAGAGGATGATATACCAGATCACCCAAAGCCAAATCAGAAATATCGGGAAAGTGGCCAAGGATCCGTAGATCTTATTTTGTTTAAAGAGTTTCAAGGCTGCCCAGAGAAATGATTTTTGCACAAACGATATCGATGCTCCGGCTAGGCTTGCAGAGATCGCTGCGCTGATAATGCTGACCTTTATTTCGGGAATGTAGACGTACAAGACCCACAAAACAAAAGTGCCGTAGATGAACATCAGAAACTGTTTTTCCGAGGCGTGACTGACGAACTGAGACAAATTAATATTTCTAATCGAACTTAAACCCAGCAACACAAACGGCGTGGCGATCAAAAGAATCCAGTACAAGCCGGTGCGTTTTAAAAATGGTTTTTTCATCTTAATATGCCAGATGCGGTGAAAAGCCACGTCGATATTTTTAAGTAGATTGAGTGAAGACAACAGCAAAAGTAAAATCCCCGTGATGCCTAAGGTTTTAAATTGAACATTGGAAATAGTTTCACGGATGTAGCGGGTGATCGTGACGCCGGTGGCATCTTTCATCGATTCAAAAATCAGTCCTTCGACTTTGGGGTAAATCGATTCAAAAATTCCGAAATTTTGAAATACCGCTAATGTGACCACCAAAAAAGGCACCAGTGACAGTAAAGTCGAGAAAGCAAGACTTGAAGCAGAGAAACCGATTTCAGAGGATTCTTGATAGATTTTTTTAAAGAAAAATTTTACTATCATTTCATCCAGTATCTTTCTTCAACTTTAAATTCATCTTTATCCGGAATAACTGTGGCCATGTCGCAGTAGGGATCGTGCTCGAAAAAATAATAGGTTTTTTTATTTTGGCTGATTTGTAAAATTTGTTTTTTCTCTTCCATCAGCTGACCCGGATGAAGATCATAACCCATGACCCAACTGGATCTGACATGGGTCGATGTGGGAATTAAATCTCCGCAATAAATCAATTGCGTATCATCATCCGCAATTTGCACCGATTGATGACCCTCGGTATGACCATGTGAGATGTGGAAAGAAATATTTTTCAAATGGGGATGCCTGTTGGAATCGAGGATCACCAATTTTTTGGCTTCGATCAAAGGTTCTATGTTGGCTTTAAGATAACTGGCTTTTTCACGCTTATTCGGATTCAGGGCATTTTTAAGGTTTGAGCCTTGAACATAATAGGTGGCATTTTTAAACGTCGGCACGATTTTGCCATTATCAAACTTAGTGGCGCCACCGGCGTGATCGAAATGAAAATGTGTCAAGATCACGTCCGTAATATCATCTGCGGTCAGATTGTATTTATTCAGTGATTTTAAAAGCGTTGGTCCATTTTCATCTATGGAGTAAATTTCTTGGAATTTTTTCCCAGCCGCTTCACCGTATTTTTCCTGAAAGTCCGCTCCGTTTCCGGTATCAATCAAAATTTTCTGATCTTTTGAAATGAGTAAAAGCGCGCGCGCTTCCATCGGAATGCGATTTAATTCATCGGCAGGATTGGTTTTTTGCCACAGAACTTTAGGAACAGTTCCAAACATCGCACCACCGTCTAAGCCGAAAATGCCGGTGGGAATCGGGTGAGCCGTATAGCCGCCCACATCAATACTCAAAGTTTGGTTAGTTTGAATCATCGAGGCCTCCTTCGGTATCAATTTTTATTCCGGTTTGAGTATTTTCTGAATTCATTTCTAAATCTTCCGGAATCACGTCAGGATTAATGGTTTTCACCCAGTTCAGATAACTGTGGTAAACTTCCGTGATGTTTTTAGTGGGCGGATGAACTGGTCCCACGTGAACTATTAATTTACCGGGTTTGGCAAAAATAGCCCCCTTTGGCCACAGTCGATTATTCCCATCAATGTAGGTAAATAAAATCGGAGTTTGCGTTTTTTCGGCGAAAATACTGATCCCGCGTTTGAATTCGTGAACCTTACCGTCTTTTGAGCGGGTTCCTTCCGGAAAAATGATCAGCCACATCCGATCCAAATCTTGCAACATCGTAATAATTAATTGCACAGCTTCACCCTTACGATCTTTTCGATCAATGGGGATAGCACCTAAACAGTGCTGCGAAAAAAAAGTAAACAGCGGATTTGAGAAAAAATAATCTTTGGCCGCGGCAATATACAAATTAAACCAATGACGGCGCGGGATGCTAGCAGCGATAGAGGTCGCATCGAGGTGCGAAGCATGATTGGAAATGATAATGAGTTTTTTATGCGTTTTATAAAGTTCATTAAAATCACCGCCTTTAACTTCGAGACGGATGTACATGGTGTAAAACCAGTTCTTCAAAATCAAGGACCAGACAAAACGAATAAATCGGCTGGTGAGATCTAAGTGCTGGGTAAATAATGGCAAATGCTTCAGATGAGCCGGAAGCTTCGTCCATTGATCGTTGTCGTAGTTCCATTCGCGCATTCTTTAGGATTCCTTTTTATTTATAAAGCCAGCATCACAAAGTAAAAAATTGGCGCCACGAAGATCAAGCGATCCATACGCTGAAGAAAATCACCGCGCCCGATAATAAATGGTCCCACCGTTTTCACACCGGCATCTTTTCGAACCACCGACATCACAAGATCTCCTACCAGGCCGCCAAACGCCGCCAGTAATCCAGAAGCTAGCCAGTACTTATCGCTGCGATCCGGCAACAAATGGCGCATGCCGTAAGCTAAAAGCAGAGTCAAAAAAATCGCAATCGCGGTGCTGGAAATTGTTCGTCGTGAATTGATTTCCGGAATGAATTTTTCGCCGCGAAAATATCCGCTGAGCGCCAGATTCGTGTTATCGCAGAATTCAGTCAAGACGATTAGATACATGACTTGGTAAATTCCACTTTCAAAATTCAAAATAAGTCCTAAGTGAAGAAACGACCAACCGAGGAAAATAAATGCCAGAAGCGTTAATGAAATATACTGAATCATATTCTTATAGTCTTTTTGAACCAGTGGTACCAGACACGACAGACCGAGTACGATCATCGGCATGACGTTGTATAAGGTAAGATTGTCGGTATAAGCGCTGTAACCTAAACCGATAATACCCGCATAACAAATGTGGACAAAAGTTGAACGATGAAACATTCCCATGATTTGAAAAAAGACTTTAGCGCCGTAAATGCCCAAAAGAGTTAAGAAAATAGTTGGGGCGGGTGATTTAATTCCCATAATCAAAAACATAATGGGCGCCATGATCAGCCAGCTTTTTAGCGAAGCCCAAGCCAACATGGAATACTGATTTTTCTTTCGAAGTAAATAGTTAATCACGCTAGCCATGATGATCACCGCAAGGACAATCAAAACAGTTTGTTGATATGCAGGGCTATTCCAGCGATTGATGTTCAGATAAGTATTATCCATAAATTATTTCATAATCCTTAATTTTTTTATACAAGCTTGATTTTGATACTTTGAGTTTATCGCAGACAATATCTAAATCTTTTTCATTTTTTAAATGCCGAGTAATATAATTTTTTTCTTGCTGATTCATAAAATCGGTCAAGTTTAAATCGAGATTTGTTTCAGGTGAAGCTTTTGAATAAGTGGTGGTAATTATCTTTTCTACATCTTCCGGTCGGATCATAGGGAGCGGAGAGGTCAGAACCAGTTGTTCACAAACCCTTCTTAATTCCCGCACGTTTCCGGGCCAAGCATATTTTTTCATAATATCAACGGCTTCTTTTGAAAAGCTTTTGTTTCGTCGTGGTTTTTCTTTATCAACAAAATATTGAGTCAAAGCTTCGATATCGTCTGGACGATCCCTCAGTGGAATCACTATAATTTTTTGTGAAGACAATCTAAAATACAAATCTTCCCGAAATTTTTTTTCTTCCACTAAACTGCTCAAGGGCTGGTTCGTAGCGGCGATGATTCGTGTCTTAACCAAAATCGATTCTTTCGATCCCACTTTTCTAATTTCTCCCGATTCAAGGAACCGAAGTAATTTAGCCTGTTGCGACAGTGGTAAGGCTTCGATTTCATCTAAGAATAAATCTCCTCCGTGAGCCGCTTCAGCCAGTCCGACTTTATTTTGGTCGGCTCCGGTGAAAGCCCCTTTAACATGACCGAAAAATTCAGATTCAAATATGCTTTCATTAATAGCTGCACAGTTGACGGTCACAAACGGAATTTTACCCTCTTGTTGATTGAGTAAATGTGCCACGACTTCTTTACCAGATCCGGTTTCGCCTTCAATCAGCACCGCCGATTTTTCTTGGCGAAGGTTAGCAATTTTTTTTCTTAATTCTTCCGAAGCTTTAGATGTTCCAACTAAATTGATATTTTTATGCGGCGTGAATTCAAATTGTCGAAGCTGCCAGTAAGCCAAAATCTTTTCGAATACTAACGTAACTTCTTCAGCCGATAACGGCTTGGATAAAAATCTTTGGGCTCCGGCTTTGATGGCGGCTTCCATATTCTGACGATTCAGATCACCGGACATAGACACGACTTCAATTTGCGGATTCCCCGATACTAAGCGTGCAATCAAGTTGGGCCCGTCGGGGTTTTCACCGACTCGTGTAGTAATGTGCATATCGACCAAAGCCGCGTGAAAAAAGACATGATCAGGAATAAGGTCGGGGTTTTGCGTAACATAAATCTTGAAACCATCGGGAATCATTAGTTTGAGTGCCGCCACCAGTGTGGCATCATCTTCTGCAATTAATAAATTAAATAATCCCGACATCAAAACGTCCCTGGTCATGGTTGAAAACTTTGTTCTCTTTTATTCTCTGTGATATTCTGATTTTATGTCAAAGCTAAAAGCGCACTTATCAGAACAGCTCAAGGTCTTACTGGTAGAAGGAATTCATCCGGTAGCCGCCACCCAATTAAAGGCGCAGGGCTATCACGTGGACCTGTTGAGTCATGCCCCTTCAGAGGATGAATATCTCAAATTACTTCCAGCTTACGACGTTCTGGGGATCCGTTCAAAATCCGATATCAATGCAAAAATTTTAAAAAATAATTCCCATTTACTGGCCATCGGAGCATTTTGTATCGGCACAAATCAAGTTGATTTGGCCTGTGCGGTGGAAAATGGAATTCCGGTTTTTAATGCGCCCCATAGCAACACAAGATCGGTGGCCGAATTAGTTATTTGCGAAATGGTGGCGTTGTCTCGTCAGCTCGGTGATCGAAACATCAGTGCTCATCAAGGTGAGTGGATGAAATCAGCCGACGGATCACGTGAAATACGCGGGAAAACTATTGGAATAATTGGTTACGGTCACATCGGAACCCAAGTCAGCGTATTATCCGAATCGTTGGGAATGAAAGTTATTTTCTATGACGTTCTTAAAAAATTACCTCTGGGAAATGCTCAGTCCAAAAATAATTTAAATGATTTATTACAAGAAGCCGACTTTGTTACTTTGCATGTGCCAGAAAACTCATCGACGCAAAATATGATCACCGGGTTAGAGATAAAAATGATGAAGCGTGGAAGTTATTTAATCAACGCTTCACGCGGCACAGTAGTTCACATCGAAGATTTGGTTTCAGCGCTAAAAGAAAATCATTTAGGGGGCTGTGCCATTGATGTTTTTCCCACAGAACCCGCATCTAATAAAGAAAAATTTAAATCCCCACTACAAGGCCTCAAAAATGTTATTTTGACTCCTCATATCGGCGGAAGCACCGAAGAAGCTCAATTAGCTATCGGATTGGAAGTCGCTGAAAGTTTTCGTAAATTTTTAAAATTAGGAACAACGGCCTGGTCGGTGAATTTTCCTCAGGTTGATTTGCTGCCGCAAAAAAATGTCAAGCGGGTGATGAATGTTCATCGCAACGAGCCCGGAGTACTGAGTGAAATTAATGGCTACATATCTGAAGCCAAAGCCAACATTCAAGCGCAGTATTTATCGACCGATTCAAAAATCGGTTATTTGGTTGTCGATTTAGAAATGGATAAAGCTATCGG
>JACMMZ010000075.1 GCA_014378775.1 Pseudobdellovibrionaceae bacterium | reverse complement strand
TGGAAGTCTGCTCGACCGGCTCGTTCGGGAAAGCCTCGAAGTTGACGTTCACGTGATTCGGCACGAAGGACCGCTGCTAGAACGTCCAAGCCTTTTGGGTGAAATCTCTTATTACAGATCACAAACGGGGGCGCGGAAATACTGGTACACGCTTTTCTTATTTGTCGGTATAGGACTGTTGGGAGCACTGCTCGAAAATTTTATTGGTTATCGGGCAATTGGTTTTATATTTTTATTAGCCGTTATTATTGTCGGTCTTTTTGGCTCAATCGGAGCCGTTATTTTCGCAGCTATGACCAGTACTTTAGCCTGGAATTATTTTTTTATACCACCAAAATTCACTTTTGCGATCACCAATACAGAAGATTTTTTGATGTGCATTGCATTTTTTGGAGTGGCTTTAATTACTGGATTTTTAACCAATCGTCTGCGCTTTAATGAAAAAGTCATGCGAGAACGAGAAGAAAGAACCAACGTACTTTACGAAGCTTTACAAGACATAGCAAATGCTACTGAAAAAGCCGATTTTTTGGGTAAAGTCACAGCCCGCGTAGGTCATTTATTGAAAGCTCGATGCGGCGTCATTCTTAAATCCGTTCAAGGTAAGCTCGAATTTGACAGTGCTCAAACGTATTCTTTACGACTCGATGAAAAAGATCGGGCCGTCGCACAATGGAGTTTTGAAAACAAAACGTCGGCGGGGTGGTCTACAAATACCTTGTCTCAATCGCGCGCTTTATTTTTACCGTTAACGGGTATTTCGGAAGTTTTCGGGATATTTGTCTTTGAGCCCTTAAATAGATCGCGCAAATTAGATCTTGAAAAAGAAAGCATACTATTTTCTATTATACGTCAGCTAGGTGTCTCGACCGAAAAGCATTTTCTCATGAAACGGTTGAGCGCAAATCAGCGATTAAAAGATTCAGAAGAGCTGCATCAGACTTTATTAAATTCGATCTCTCACGAAATGAGAACTCCATTAACCGCTATTTTGGGCGCGTCATCGGCCCTAGAAATTGATGATTTAACCGGTGGTAAAAAATATGTGAAAGATATTGCTGCAAATTTACAAGCGGCCGGTGACCGCTTGAACCGGGTCATTGAAAATTTACTTGATATGAGTCGACTAAATTCGGGCGTATTATCTTTAAACTTAGAATGGCATGATACGAGCGATCTTTTGAGTGTTGTTTTAAAAAAATTAGAAAAGCCCTTGGCTACCTATAAAGTAAAGATTAATTTTCTCGATAAAATGTATCTGATGCAAATGGATCATCGCCTTATGGAGCATGCCATTTCAAATTTGATTTTGAACGCAACCATGTATACGCCGGTAGGTACAACCATTACCATAACTCAACGAAGAACCGACACCCATTTTGTGATTGAAGTTTCAGATGAGGGTCCCGGTATTCCAGAAATTTCTTTACCGCATATTTTTGATAAATTTTTTAGAGTCCCCGGAAGCCCCACCGGAGGCACAGGCCTTGGATTATCCATCGTAAAAAGTATAATTGAATTACATAAAGGACAAATTCACGTCAATAATATTCAACCCTTTGGACTTCGTTTTACGATTGAATTTTTACTCGAGGCTCAACCTGAGGTACCTTCGGAGACCGAATCATGAGCCAAGACATTCGCGTGCTGATCGTCGATGATGAAAAGGCCATCCGAGATACAATTAAAATGAGCCTTGAAATAAATAAATATGTAATCGGCGAAGCCGCTACCGGAAGAGCCGGAATTTCTCAAGCGTCTGAATTTCATCCCCATCTTATATTGCTCGATTTAGGACTTCCTGACATAAATGGTCTGCAAGTTTTAAAGGAACTCAGAATATGGACCCAGGTACCTATTATTATTTTAACGGTATCTGATGATGAGCAAACCAAAGTGGACTTACTCGATGCCGGAGCCGATGATTATTTAACAAAGCCATTTGGCTCTCAAGAATTGTTAGCTCGAATTCGAGTTGCTTTAAGAAAAGGCGGGCTGGTTGAGGCCACGCCCTTATTTACTTCGCAAAAGCTTAAAGTCGATTTATCTGAAAGAAAAGTATTCATAGCGGATCAAGAAATTAAACTGACGGCAACCGAATATGAACTGCTTTCGAGGCTGGCCAGAGATCACGGAAAAGTGATTCCTCAATCAGTTCTTTTGAAACAAATTTGGGGCGTCAGCGGAATAGATCAAAATCACTATTTAAGAATTTACATTAATCAATTAAGAAAAAAAATTGAGGAAAATCCCTCGGTCCCGAAACATATCCTGACTGAGCCGGGCGTCGGGTACCGGCTGGTTTGAGCGGGCTTTTATTAAAGCTTCATGATCCAAATTTACCCCATTTTTGACATTATTTTAATTTTAATAGACTAATATTCTGCTCATACAAGAATATCATAGGGTGGTGGTGTTCCAGATTTGATTTTTGGGAGACTCGTGTCAGAAGGGGATAATTTATGGAGTCCAACTTAAAGTATTTAAATCGAACCGCCGTAGCCAATTTGGTCGCCCGATTCCAAGCTGAGATTTTAAAGGATTGGGAAAGTGAATGTCGTAAGGACGTCGAGGCAGCCAGAGCGCAAAGTGAACTGGCGCTCAGAGATTCTATGCCGCAATTTTTAGATCAGTTAGTTGAAACTTTATTAAGTCATAATCCTGAAACCGAGGCCAAAAAAAATACTGAAGTGGCCCGGGAACATGCCGAAGATCGTGCGACCCAATCCGAATACACCTTAGATCAAGTTATTATTGAATATCATTTATTTCGCGCCGTAATTATGGATTCGCTTACCGTCCATGGCTTTGCCGATGAAGAATCTCGAAAAATCATTAACGAATTTATTGATCGCGGAATCAGTAAATCCGCGGTCCGTTACATGGAGCTTGAAACAGAACAGCATCAGCTTCAGACGGCCGAAATTCACGCGGTAAAAATTGAAGCTGAAAAAGCCAGTGAAACGAAATCAGTTTTTCTGGCGAATATGTCCCACGAAATTCGCTCCCCCCTGGGCGCCATCATGGGTTTTGTTAGTTTACTTAAAGACACGGTTGTTTCCAAAGATGAAATCGCAAACTACTTGTCAATTATTGATCGTAATTCGCAACATCTTCTGCGAATTATTGACGACATTCTAGATTTGACTAAAGTTGAAGCGGGAAAAATGATCGTGGAAAAAATCGAATTTCCTTTGGTCGAATTTTTAAATGATTTTTCATCTTTGATGGCATTAAGAGCGCGTGAGAATGGAATTATTTTTGAATTTAAATGTGAAGAAAATTTGCCTGAGTTTGTTATCACTGACCCAACACGACTACGTCAAATTCTTTCAAACGTTGTGGGAAACGCCATCAAGTTTACTGAAAAAGGCCGCGTGGAATTACACGTTGAGTACCATGAAAAAAATCTTGAAATCAAAGTGACTGATACCGGCCGAGGAATTTCTGATGATCAGCGCACGCATTTATTTCAAGCCTTTGCACAAGCTGATTCCTCGACAACCAGACGATTTGGCGGTACGGGACTTGGTCTGATCTTAACTCAAAAACTTAGCCAAGCTTTAGGCGGAGATTTCAGACTGGTTAAAAGCGAACTGGGTAAAGGCAGTCTGTTTGAAGTCAATCTTCCAGTTTCTATTTCCCAAGGTACAAAGCTGATCTCGATTAAATCACCAGAGATTAAGCCTGCATCCGAAAGGTCAATGGATCAGACCGATCAACTTAAGGGTTTTAATGTTCTCTTAGTCGAAGATTCCCCTGACAATCAGTTTCTGATTGAACAGATGTTAAACCGCGCCGGAGCAAAAGTTAAAACCGTAGATAACGGAGAAGAAGGCGTTAAAGCGGCCCTAGCTCAAAACTTTAATGTTATCTTAATGGATATTCAAATGCCCGTGATGGATGGTTACGAAGCGATGCGTGCCTTACGCAAAAAAGGCTACACTGGATTAGTGATCGCCTTGACGGCTCACGCCATGAAAGAGGAGCGAGATCGCGCGATTGCGGCGGGATTTTCTCATTTTCTAACAAAACCGATCGATCGAAAAAACCTGATCGATTTGCTTATGCATTTACATCATCCATTTAATTTGAGTTCACCCATTTTTTCTGATCCAAAATAAATGAATTCTTAAAAAAACGGAAATTTTGTCTTCGTCAATAAGATCAATATATTAATTTATTTCATAGGTAAAATAGTCCCTTTTAAAATCTACATAGTCGAGTATTCACTTGAATGATCTAAACGGCGTATCAATGAGTAACAGCCTGGGTATAGTTAATGCTTCAGCCGGTATTTTCTGGCTCATAATTACTAAAGGAATTTATGAAAAAAAATCAATCCGTATCTCAGTGTTTGCGCCTTGCTCTTTTACTGCCCGCATTTTTTATTTTAAGTTGTAGTGGATCTTCTACAGCTAATAAAAATCCGCGAAATCCCTATGGTGCGGGACCAGCTCCGGTTTCGTTATCTCCAAACGGATCGGTCGTCGACCCAGCCGATTTAGGTGCCGCCGGTAATTATGTTATTTTAGCTAAGACCGGTATTTCCAATGTACCTGGTTCTGCATTGACGGGAAATATCGGGGTAAGTCCGGCCGCTTCGAGTTATATTACAGGCTTTCCATTAACAGAAGATGCGACCAACGTATTTTCAACTTCAAACTCAATAACTGGAAAGGTTTATGCCGCAACTTATGCGGCACCAACACCCACAAATTTGACTTCAGCCATTGGCAACATGGAAACCGCTTACACCACAGCGGCAGGTCGATCTCCACCTGATTT
>JACMMZ010000074.1 GCA_014378775.1 Pseudobdellovibrionaceae bacterium | reverse complement strand
CCGAAAAGTGACTATCGCGCGGTAAATCCATTTGCACGAGTTGAAGGTAAGACAGCACGCCTCCCAGGGGATTATTCAACTCATGGGCAATCGAACTTGAAATGATGCCTAATTCTTTCATTTTTGCCGTTTGATTAAGACGCTGTTCAAAGTAATGCTCTTCGGTTTTATTTTTATATAAATTAATCCAGAGTTTTGTGGGGTTATTATCTAACGCAATTGAATTAGAATAAACATCAAAAAGAGCCCCGTTGATTTTTTCGGTAAATTTTTGTCCCAGTTGGCCACTCACAAACTCGGGAGCCTGTTCACCGGAAGCAATATCACGTTTAAATGCGGCATTAGATTGAACGATACGGTAGTGAATGTCCACCACGGCAAGGGGATGATTGAATTCAGCAAAGGCCTTACGAACAATATTTTCGGTTCGAGCTAAATTTGTGTAATCGAGTTCTCGGTTGTAATTAATTTCGATAATATCTCGGATTTTCGCGAAAAGATTTAGATCATCTTTTTTAAAAACTTTTTGGTCGCCCTTAATAAAATAAATAGCATGATGAGGCAGAGCAAAAGATTTAAAATTTGTTTTAAGCTGAAGATTGATTTCAGTTTCTAAAGCCGTCTTTTTGTCATGCGGAACTATTTTAATCCACGTTGCTTTTGAAGATGCGGGCAGTAATTCATTTAAAACTGTTTCGATGCGGTGAAGATCGCTTTCCTGCGTAATCGAAAATAATATTTTTCGCATAGCCTCGATTCGAATGTTTGAATCCAGAATTTTTTGGCGACTGGCTAATAAATCAAGCTTTGTTTCATCCAATTTATTTTCAAGTTCAGACTTAATATTTTCGTATTCTTGATTTAAATCAGCGGAAAGATTTAAGTAGATTAAATCTTGCTGATTTTTAGTTAAAACTAAATCTTGCTCGAAAAAGACTTGGTTGGTGTATTCAGTCATCAAAAGAGTCTGATCCGGAAGGCTGTGTTTAAAGAGATGCGGTGTTACTTTTTCGGATGGTGAATTGAAAATGAAAATAAGCCGTTGAGACTTAGCTTTCAATAGTTCGAAAGCGTGATGTTTTAAAATAAAACTATGATCAACCGCCACAACTCGAAATTGAGCTAGTTGCTTAAGCTTAATCAAAGATTCAACGACGTAAACATTGTCTAAGTCTGTTTGGGATATGAGTTCGGCGTTATCAGTGACCAAGCAAAACTTATAAGAATTTGTCGCATCCGCATTTATATTTTGCATGTCTCTACAAACTGTCCCAGTTTTTTGATGTGATAAAAAGGACGAAACCGCGGATCAGTCGGAATTTTTCCTCGATATTCGCCGAATTCAAAGTAGCAGGAAACTGCTCCGAGTTCATTGGCGTCACGAATTTCAGAAGATAAAGAATTTCCAATGCAAAGCAAATTTTCGGGTTGAATATTTTCCAAATCCAAAATCTTACGGAAAGCATCAATTTTTCGTTCATTGTTGAGACTATTGACGACAAAAATTCCTTTAAAAAAATTTTCAATTTTAAGTCTTTTGATTTTATTTTTTTGACCGGCCTCAAATCCTGCCGTGACGATGTACATATGATATCGGTTTTTTAATTGATGAATAATACTTTCAGCTCCGTCGATCAAGGGAAGGTGTTCGGGAAGACTCGGTTCATAAAATGCCCGAGTGGCTTTTTCAACCGCCGTTAAAGTTTGTGGTGTTCCGTAATTTTGCGCTAATTGTAAAAATAAATCTTTGTGTGAAATAGTTTTAATGGCTTCAAGTCGTTGACGCTCGCATTCATCAAGAGAAATCGTTAGTCCATGAGCGATAAGAATGCTGAAGGCCTGCCGAGAAGCTGCTGGAACCAGTAATCCCGAAGTGTTGAGCAGAGTGTCGTCGAGATCAAAAGCGATCGTTGTAATGGCCATGTGTAAAGTGTGCCGCGAAAGCCACAATTTGCCTAGTTTTAAAAAAAATAACTGACGAAGAGCATTGAAATAGATTAAATTAAGCCATGATAAAAACGACAGCAATAATTCTCGCCGCAGGCCAAGGAACTCGTATGAAAAGTCCTTTGCCAAAAGTTTTACATCCGGTCGCCGGTCAGCCGATGATTGTGCGCATTTTAACGAATTGTTTGTCCGCTGAATTTGAAGAAGCGCGTGTGGTCCTAGGCCACGGAAGTCAGCTGGTGCAAACCGTCATCGAACCCTTTGCTTCCATGGTGCAAAAGCAAATCAATATTCAAATTCATCAGCAAAAAAATCAGTTAGGCACAGCCGATGCTGTGAAATCGGCTGACATAAAAACTCTGGAAGGGGATGTGGTCATTTTAAATGGTGATCATCCGCTCATTTCAATTGTTGATTTGAAAAATTTTATCGCTGATTTCCGTGAACAGAAGCTTGATCTTGCTGTGGTTTCAGTCGAATTAAACGAGCCCAAAGAATTCGGACGCATCGTCCGACAAGCCGGAAAACTTAAAGCGATTGTTGAAGCCAAGGATGCAGCGGCAGAGACTTTAAAAATCAAAGAGGTCAATACCGGAATCTATGTTGTCAAAGCGGATATTCTTAAAAAATATTTACCCCAGATTAAAAATGAAAATTCTAAAGGCGAGTTCTATTTAACTGATTTAATTTCCTTAGCGATTGAAGGCGGAAAATCCGTTCAGGCTCTTTTAGTTTCCAACACTCACGTGGCTCACGGGGTTAATAATCAGGAAGAACTGGCGGAGGCGACACGCTTAGTTTACAAGGCTAAAAATAAACAATTAATGACAAACGGCGTGATCCTGATTGATGCCGCAACAACTTTTATTGAAGACACTGTTTCGATCGGAGCCGGCTCAGTCATTTATCCCGGAGTTTTTATTCGTGGAAAAACCGCGGTAGGACCTTTTTGCGTTTTAGAGCCGAACGTTTTTATTTCCGATTGTATTATTGAAGACGGGGTTCAGATAAAGGCGGGAAGTTATCTTGAACACTCGGTCATTAAGTCTCAGGCTAAAATTGGCCCCTATGCTCGCCTTCGTCCCGACACCACCATTGGTAAAGAGGCTCATGTAGGGAATTTCGTCGAAATGAAAAAAGTCAACTTTGGCGCAAAATCCAAAGCCGGGCATTTAACTTATTTAGGTGATGCCGATATCGGAGAAGAAGTTAATATTGGCTGCGGGACAATCACTTGTAATTACGCCGCCGATAAGAAAAAATATAAAACAAAAATCGGTGACCGCGTTTTTGTCGGAAGTGATTCCCAATTTGTGGCCCCGGTGGAAGTGGGATCGGACGCGATCATTGCCTCAGGCTCTACCATCACCAAAAATGTTCCAAGTGGTGATCTGGCCATCGCTAGATCCCGACAAGAAAACAAAACGGGTTTGGCTTCGAAATTCAAAAAGAAGGAATCATAATCTATGTGTGGAATCGTTGGTTACCTCGGGATTCAAAATCCCAAAACAATTATTATTGATGGACTTAAAAAATTAGAATACCGCGGCTACGATAGTGCAGGCGTAGCGATTATCCACGACGGTAAAACCAAGCGTATTCGTGCTCAAGGAAAATTGAAGGCTTTAGAAGACAAAGTTCAAAATGAAGAATTTAACGGTCACGTCGGTATAGGACATACTCGCTGGGCCACGCACGGAGCGCCAAACGAAAGAAACGCCCATCCACATCAGGTGGGCGAAATCAGTCTTGTTCACAACGGTATTATTGAAAATTATCTCGAAATCAAAGAAGAGTTGTTAGCCCAAGGTGCGATTATAACTTCAGATACAGATTCCGAGCTCGTGGCCCATTTAATTTGGAACGAAATTCAAAAAAATCAAAATCTACTTCAATCGGTTCAAAATATTTTAAAAAGAATCGTTGGGGCGTTTTCGATTGTGGTTTTATGGGAAAAGTCTCCGAATGAACTCGTGGCGTTCAAAGACGGGCCACCCTTAATCGTGGGTCTCAGTAAAGATAAATCAAATGATGAATTCTTTATCGTCAGCGATGTGCAAGCAGCTCTCGTTCACACCAATCGATTTGTTTATCTCAATGATCGTGAAGTTGTGCACATTAAAGATCACTCAATTAGTTATTACAATGCCGACGGAGAAAAATTAAATAAGCCGGAATCCATTTTAGACTGGTCCACCGACATGGTGGAAAAAATGGGTTTTGAGCATTATATGTTAAAAGAACTGTACGAACAGCCGCGTTCTGTAGCCAACGCGATGGCGCCGTATATTGATACGGACACCCATACCGTTAAATTAACTGATATTGGATTTGATGCTGAAACTGTTTTTAAGAAAATAGATCGGGTTATATTTGTGGCCTGCGGAACAAGTTTCTACGCGGCCATGATCGGCAAATATTTAATTGAACAAATTTGTCGAGTTCCGGTGGATACCGATGTGGCCAGTGAATTTCGTTACCGTCGCCCGGTCATTCCAAAAAATAGCCTCGTGATTTCAATTTCTCAGAGCGGTGAAACGGCTGACACTTTGGCGGCCGTAAGACTGGCAAAAGAGCACGGTGCCGAATTATTATCGATCACGAATGTAGCGCACTCATCGATTGACCGTGAAGCTGCAGGGCATATGTACATGAATTCGGGTGTAGAAATCGGTGTGGCTAGTACCAAAGCTTTCACCAGTACTTTAGCAATTCTTAATATTTTAGCACTGCAAATATCGAAAGCGCGTGGGGCGCTGGCTCCGGTCAGCGAAAAACAATACGTGCAAAATTTGTTAGCCGTTCCCGGTCAAATCGAAGTTGTTTTAGCTTACGATAAATATTTTTCGGAAGCTGCTGAACAACTCAAAAAATATAAAGGTTTTTTATACCTCGGACGTGGTGTCAGTTATCCGATCGCTTTAGAAGGTGCTCTCAAATTAAAAGAACTGGCTTACATGCACGCCGAAGGCTATGCCGCGGGCGAAATGAAACATGGTCCGTTGGCTTTAATCGATGATAACATGGCCATTGTAGTCGTTGCACCGACTGATGAACTGCTAGATAAAACCATCAGCAATCTTCAAGAAGCTAAAGCCCGCGGTGGAAAAATTATTTCGATCGGAACCGGTGAAAACAAATCATTAAAGTCCATGAGCGAGTATTATTTGTCGCTCCCGCATTCGCTTTGGACGACCAATCCGATTATTTCGGTGGTACCTTTGCAATTAATGGCTTACCACTTGGCTCACAGTTTAGGTTACGATGTGGACCAGCCTCGGAACTTAGCTAAATCAGTAACTGTGGAATAATAGTACAAAACCGGCTCAGAAAATAATCACCAAATAAGCCGGAGCGCCGTATGATCCGGACGTTTGTCTTCAAAAATCAGAACTCGACTGTTGTTCGCAATTTAAAAGCTTTATTATTTGGGCTGTATTCTATTCCCATTTAAAGGAGAGCTTTGTGCGTAAAATAATAATTTTATCCGCGTTATCATGTTTGGCTGTCACGTCTTGTACTTCGAGCGAAAAATCTGCTCAGAACGAATCACCGGTTTCGCGAAATATTGCGGCCGCTTATTTTGCAGAACTTTTTTCTGAAACCGCCGAAACTTGTTCCGCCAATGACTTTGCAAATTGTAATAAACGTAAAAGTGCGCGTGAATTATCGTCCAGCGAAATTCAAGAAATTGCGAGTTCTACAAACCTGAATCTAGGTGCGAACAACATCAAATCAGCCGAATTACTGATTGATAATGATGCCGCGTTTGATAAAAAACTAGGTGCAATTAAGCGCGCCCGTAAAGAAATCCGGATGGTGTATTTCATTTACGGAAATGATGACAGTTCTTCTTTAATTACGAAAGCTTTGATCGAAAAAGCTAAAGAGGGTGTGCAGGTTAAATTATTAGTGGATTTTATAACAAATTATAAAAACTACGATTTATTTGCCATGATGATGAAAGAAGGAAACGGAAATATCGACGTGCGTTTCTACAATTTCCCCGCATCTCGTTTACGAGAAGATGCAGTTTTCACAACGCTTTCGTGTCCCAAAGGAATCGTAAATCCAAATTCAAAAGAATGTCATAACAGCAAATTAGCCCGTATGAAAAATTTAGATGACAGCACTTTATTTTCTAAATTATTTTTGAGTGGACTTTACGGAAAAAGCGCTACGGCTCTGAAAGTCAGTATGGGTTTAGGAGCTGAGCTCAGTCCGGAAGACTTTAAAAGAAAAGAAGGCGAAGAAGAAGTTGATGCTGACCAAATCAAAGATTTTTTCAAATTATTATATGAGGCGAAGGTGAAGAAAAATTTCTTTGCCATTATCAAGCTCCAATTTGCCATGATAGCTTATGGACAACAAATTAATCCGCTGATGGATAAGATTACCGGAAACTTACCGGTGATCGATGACGGCGCGAAAAAGTTTCCGATAAAACAAATTGATCAAGTCTTTAATCCATTTCGGGTGAGTCATGCCGACGAGTGGGATCATTTAACCGATTACGTGCACCATAAACTCATCGTTGTCGACGGTTCTGAATTCCAGCTAGGTGGCCGTAATATCGAAGACTCTTACCATATGAAATCACGCGTTTCAGGAACTGGTAAATATATTTTCAAAGATACTGATTTCCATGCCGTTACGGTGCCGGGCGGAGCTCGTCAAATTGAAGCTTCTTTTGATCGTATGTTTAACTTCACTGAAATGGTGGCTACAGCCAGCACCGTAAACAAGTACGCACCAATCAAGTACATCAGCAATCCTGAAGCCTTAAGTGCCGCGGCTGGTTTATGCGCACAAAGTAAGAGTCTGGAAAGTTGTCTTATCTCTTCGATGGAAGCATCTGACCAATATAAAAGTGATAGCGTCCGTCAAGCGGTGGTTAAATCTAAAATGATGGCTTCGGTTGAAATGTATAATGCGAATTATGTGCAAGCCGGAAAAAAATCTTTAAATGATAATTGGAAAGAAAATTCGACGTATAGTGATCTTTCAGATAATTTTTCCGCTTCCGATTTAAAATCGAGCGAAATGTATTATTTTGAAAACACACCGTTTGATGTGGATTCGGATAAAAAGCCGATCCGCCGTATTGGGTCTCGGATGAATAAAGATCATAAGTATAATAAAAATATTCACATGTTATGGTATAAAGAATTAGAAAACAGTTGCCGCGTTAGTCAAAATGAAAACCGAGACGTCCATGTCGTTTTTCATAATGCGTATCTTATTTTACCGGCAGGATTAACTTATTCATTGGCAAAAATGATGAATGGAACCTACGGTGATTGCTCGCGAGTCAAAGTCACTTTCTTGACAAATTCGATTGAAACGACGGATCTGAACGTTGTGAATATTTTCTCTCGGTATCAAATGATCCAGTTATTCAAATATGATCAAGCCCTGAGAAACTACGAGAAAACTTACTTAGCAAGTCAGTTAACGGAAAACCAACGTAAAGATTATAAACGCTGGTATCCGAAAATTCAGTATTATGAATACAAAGCTTCTCATATGGGAAAAGGTATCTCATTACATACAAAACTTGCCTTATTCGGGGATGATTTATTTATAGGTTCAGCAAATCTCGACGTGCGTTCTTATTTTATGGATACAAATAACGGGTTACTCATTAGAAATGCCAAAGATCTGAATAAGCAGTATTTAAAATTTGTGGAAAATATCTTGGCAGATAAAAATCAAACTATTAATTTGACTGATACTTTTGCAAACTACACCGAAGACAAAATTAAAAAAGAGAACGAAATACTAGTAGATAAATTATTAGCCCGTTGGGATAAAAAAAGCCGGGTCAATTCAGAGCGTAAAGCGGCCATTTTAGATGTCGTTGATAAATTAGGAAGCCAAATTACATACACTTCTTACAATATCTTAACTTATAAGGGTGGCGAGGATTACGTTGATATGTTTAATGAAACTGAAAAATACGATTCGGAAACAAAATTCCGTTTCAAAAAAATGTCGAATGAATTTAACGATCTGTTTAAAGCTTTATAATTTTAATCTTTAAAAGTTAAATTTCCCAATTAGCCAGGCCTTCCCTGGCTAATTTTATTTGAACCGCTTTACGGGCCGTTTTGTCACGAATCGGTGTCTCCAGCGGCGGCAGTAAACTGAAATTAATATTTGTCGGTTGAAAATGATCCACTTTAAAATCATCGGTAATGGCATTAAGTAAGGACCCAAAAGCAGAATGGCGTGGCGGAATGGATAAGGGTCGATCTTGAATTTTCTGATTCAAGAAATGAGCGACCATCAATCCGGTGCAGGTGGACTCAAAATAACCTTCAACGCCAGTGATTTGACCGGCGAAAAATAACCACGGATCTTTTTTGCTGGATAAATCTTTATTCAACATTTTAGGTGTATTGATAAAAAGATTACGGTGAATGCTTCCTAGTTTCAAAAATTCAGCGTTTTCTAATCCAGGAATCATTCGAAAGATTCGGGTTTGCTCGGCGTAAGCCATACGGGTTTGAAATCCTACGATGTTGTAGGCTGTCGCTTCTTTATTATCCTGACGTAACTGAACCACGGCCCAGGGGTAGCGACCGGTACGAGGATCATCTAATCCGATTGGTTTCATGGGACCAAAACGAAGAGTCTGTGGACCACGTTCAACCATGACTTCGATCGGCATACAGCCTTCGAAAAAATCAGTTGTTTCAAAATGTTTCGGTTCAATTTTGCGAGCCAATTCAATTTCTTTGATAAAATTATTGTACTCTTCTTTGTTCATGGGACAGTTAAAGTAATCGGGAGTGCCTTTGTCGTAACGATCCGCTTTCCAGGCAATTTCAGTGTTGATCGAATCGGCATCGATAATCGGTGCGATCGCATCAAAAAAATACAAAAAATCTTGCCCGAAGTGTTGCTTTAAACTTTCCGCTAGTGGTTCGTGCGTGAGCGGTCCCGTTGCAATCACCGTAGGACGTGGAACATCATCTAAAGAATTGACGGCCTGGCGAACAATTTTGATATTGGGGTGAGCCGTGATCAGGTCAGTCACGTGCGCAGCAAATTTTTCACGATCAATTCCTAAAGCCTGCCCCGCGGGAACTGAAAAATCTTGAGCCGCTTTAAGTATAAAACTTTTAAGATGAGCTGCTTCCCACTTAAGTTGTCCCGGAGCTGAATGTTCTCCTTGGCTTCCGAATGAATTAGAGCAAACTAATTCGGCAAAGTCCGTGGTTTTGTGCGCTGGGGTTGGCTGTTGGCCTCTCATTTCATAAAGAGTAACGGAATAACCCATCCTAGCTAATTGGAGAGCACATTCGCTTCCGGCCAGGCCAGCACCAACGACTGAAATTTGTTTTGTCATGGGCCATCAATAGACTTAAACATTACAAAAATCAAGGTTCTGCAGTAGTTTTATCTGATGCGCGAGAATGACTTTAAATCTAAATTTAAAACTTCAGCTGAAGTTCTGAAAAGCCTGTTCGAAGAAAAAGAAGGCGGACCGGTTTCAGAACAGTTCCAACGCTGGAAGCTTTGGCTCAATTGGAAAGACATTGTCGGACCAACGACGGCAGAATACACCGAGCCTGTGGCCTATCACAAAGGGGTATTGTGGCTGTGGGTGAAGAATTCGACCTGGATGCAGCAGATGACGTTTATGTCTGAAACTATAAAAAATACCGTTAATCAAAAATACAAAAAAGATTTCGTTCGTGAAATTCGCTACACTTTAGATCGTAAAAATATTCCGAAAGAAAATTCAGATTTTAAAGCCAACGTTAAAAAATTTATAAAATAAATACAGGAGTTCTCTATGAAAAATTTAATTATCTCAATCATGATCATCTCATCAATTCTGGTTTCATGTAAAACCGCTCAAGAAAATCCAAATGCCGTCAAAGGTGCAGGAATCGGCGCCGCTGCAGGTGCCCTGGTAGGCGCGGTGATTGGTCATCAATCCGGACAACGCGATAAGGGTGCCGCTTTCGGTGCACTGATCGGTGGGGGAGTGGGAGGACTGGCAGGAAGCCGTTTAGATAAACAACAAAAAGAATTAGAAAAAGTCGCTGAAACAAAAAGAACTGAACAGGGTTTAGTAACTAAGTTAAAATCTGATATTTTATTTGATACTGGAAAATCAGCTTTGAAGCCTCAAGCCACAACAAATATCAAAGAATTAGCTACGATCATGAAAAAGTATCCAGAAAATGTGATCACAGTAAAAGGTTACACGGATAACACAGGATCAGATAAAGTAAACATGCCACTGTCTGAAGGACGCGCCAAAGCCGTTCAATCTCAGTTAGTCGCAGCCGGAATTCCCGCTCAAACAGTCACAGCGCTCGGTATGGGTTCTAACAATCCCATCGATGCAGCATCGAATGCGGCAGCGAAAGCTAAAAATCGCCGTGTTGAAATTGAAATTGCGGTAGATGAATCGAAGATTCCTAAGAAGTAATTTTTTAAATTGTAGGCACCGTTTCAAGCACATTTTTATTAAACTAGTTTTATAATTTCGCTAATAAGTTTATTTTTTACATTATTTCTATAAGAACTAGATCGTTCAATTAAATACAATGGTAATTGGAATTGCTCATCTATTGATTTGAGCATATTTTCTGCCTTTTTATTCTTTAATCCGTCCGGGTGCTATCCGCAAAATACGCTTGTAAAGCACATAATTGCCATAGACACCTTCTTGCATTTTGCACATCAAAAGCTTGCGTAAGAAATAAATCTACGCTATAGTGGAGATGCTGAATGACGGGTAAATATAAAGTTGTCGTTTATCAGACGGCGACTGGAAGAGAGCCATTTTATGAATGGCTAAGTTCGCTCGATAAATCTGTTGAAGGTCGAGTGCAAGCTCGAATTGAACGATTAGAATGGGGAAACTTTGGAAATGCTAAAGCCTTGAAGAGCGGTTTATTCGAAATTAAATTCAGGAGCCCACCGTTTCGAATATATTATGCATTAGTCGACAAACAAATCGTTCTGCTGGTATTTGGCGGAGATAAAAGCCAACAGTCAGACGATATTAAAAAATCTAAAGTATATTTAAGAGATTATAGGAGTCGTTATGGCATTGAAAAAAAATAAAAATCATCATTTTAGAACCTGGTCCGAAGTAAAAAAAGAAAGATTTCAACAAAATCCTGATGTTGCTTTCGAATATCTTAAAGCTTCAATGGAAGAGAATAGTGAATATCCCGAAATGATTATTGAAGCAATTCGAAGTGTTTCGGAATCGTTAGGAATGCCGATTGAACAAATTGCTAAAAAAGCTGGAAAAACTCCTTCGACAATTCACAAAGCTCTATCCCGAAATGGGAATCCAACTCTAGGAACATTAACGGCAGTCTTGAAAACATTAGGGCTTAGGCTCTCAATCGAAAAAGCGAGTTAATTAATCTTCAACGCTGGATTTAAGAATACTTTTAACTTGTTGTTGTTTTTCGCCAGCGCCTAAAAGTGATTTCATGCGGACGTGAAGTGACCGATCATTAATGAGTGCGCCAAGGGTTCCTTGGCCGTTATCTATTTTTTCTAAAATACTGTCTACACGATTCATTGTTTTATTCACGCGGTCATTAGCGGTGGCTTTTTTAATCTGATTTGATGTTTCTTGTAAATTTCCGGCGGTTTGATCCAGTTTACTAATAAGTGCCGGAATTTTATTTTGATTCACGAGGCTTTTCATTAATATTTGTAAATCCGAAATCGCATCAAATAATTTTTCGCTATCGGAACTTCGTTTACTAATGACAGAAAAAATATCATTTCCATATTCTGATTTGAGCTCAGTCTTGTCCTGGACGACGTCGCTTCCTTTGCCCGGTGTGATATAAAGATATTTATCCCCCAAAGCGCCTTGAGTTTTAATTTCAACGACAGAATCCATTTTTACTTTTTTCTGAAATTCTTGGTTCACCATGAAGTTCACGCGAACTAAGTTTTTCATTTCATCAAATTCAATATTTTCGATATTTCCGACTTTAACTCCTGCTAAAGAAACGATTCCACCTTGGTTGAGACCGACAGCTGAATCGAAGTAGGCATGAACAATTAATGATTTTTGAAAGAAAGATTTGTTTGATCCCAAAGAAAAAATGGAAATCACGATCGTGCCCAGTCCAATAGCGGTGAAGAGTCCGACTTTCATTTGTTGATTCATACAATTTGTCCTTTAATGAATTGATTAACTAAACTGTTAGGCTGACCAAGCAATTCTTGAGTTGTTCCATTTTCGCTGATCACTTTGTTTTGTAAGAATACAAAGCGATCACAAACCGCAATTCCTGTTGGCATGTCATGTGTCACCAGGATGGAAGTTACTTTTTTAGCTTTTAAACGTAAAATGAGTTCTTGGATCTTTAATGTGTTATAAGGATCAAGGCCCGCGGTGGGTTCGTCGTAAAGAATCACATCGGGATCCATCATAATCGCCCGAGCTAAGCCCACGCGCTTTTGCATGCCGCCGGATAACTCTGAAGGATAAAGCTTTTTCGCCGACAGTAATCCAAATTCATCGAGTTGATCAGAAATTTTTTTATCCATTTGGTCGTGAGTCATTTTTGTATGAGCTCGGAGAGAGTACGCTAAGTTATCAAATACTGTCATCGAATCGAACAAAGCGCCATTTTGGAAAACGTAGGCCACTTTTTTTCTAATTTCTATGAGGTTATTTTCGCTCATGCGCGTGATATCGATTGAATTAATAATTATTGATCCTGAGTCAGCTTTTTCCAACCCGATCAGGCTTCGAAGGATCACTGATTTACCTGCACCAGAGCCGCCGACTAAACCTAAGCATTCGCCTTTGTTGACGGTGAAGTTGACACCGTCGTGAACCTGTTTGGTCCCGAATGATTTTTTAAAGTCTTTGATTTCGATTACAGCCATTTTTCAATAATCCAAAATAATTTAGTCAGGAAGAAGTCACCGACGAAAATAAGTAACGATCCAGCCACAACGGCTTTTGTCGTAGCTAATCCCACTTCTTTTGTTCCATTTTTAACATTCAGTCCGTAGTAACAAGCCGGAATACTGATAAATAAAGAGAAGAATACGGCTTTTCCCATACCCGCGATATAATCTTTTAGATTTGAAGTTTCCATCACGCGGCGGAAGTAGAATGCCGAATCTAAACCGAGCTCATACTGACCGACAATTAGACCGCCGATATTTCCGATCACAGCGCAAACCGCCACCAAGATCGGTAAAGCAATCAAGCAAGCTAAGATTCTTGGAATAACGATTCGTTTAATAGGAGAAGTTCCCAAGGCTCGCATGGCATCAATTTGTTGAGTCACCACCATCGAACCGATTTCGCTGGCAATGCCAGCGCCAACACGAGCGGCGATCATTAAACCTGTAAAGACGGGACCCATTTCACGTAAAATAGACGAGGCCACTAAACGGGGAACGTAGGGTTTTCCACCAAATTTTTCTAAACCTAATCCGTACTGAAGAGCTAGCACCATTCCTGATGAAATCGCCGTGATAAGAATAAGTGGCAAAGATTTAACACCGATGAAATAGATTTGTTCGATGAGAAGATTAAAATAGAAAGGCTTCGTTCTTAATTCTGAAAAAAAGCTTTTTACCAACTGAGTGATGCCACCAAGTTCTAGCAACGGTGCTTCGATATACTTAAACAGTTTTGTTTGTCCTGCATTCGTATTTGACATTATTTTTTGAACTCGATTGATTTAAGGAAACTTTTCCAGTGGTCAAAATCTTTAGCGATCCATTCAGGCCGCCCTGACAAAGCTGAGATGTAAACACAATTTTTATGCTGAAACGATGCTGTTTGGACTTCCACGGCTTCTTCGTCTACGAAGCCATGGATTTTTTTTGTCACTTGTTTAGGTAGCTGAACTTTGTCTAACTTACTGGCTTCAACTTTGGCGTTATCGATGTTTTCAGAAATAATCATGTGCGCGTAGAGGGTCGAATACTTGTTGTCGTCACAATTTGAAATCATGAGGATAGCATTTTGCGTTTCACTGTTTTTCCAAGACGGGTAGATCGACTTCATTTCCTTGAACCCGGCGGGTGGGGTAAAAGTAATTTGGTCCGAAAAAGCCGGAATTTTTTCTTTAAGAATATTTGAAATGCAGCCAGGCAAAACAAGAGCAAAAAAAATGGTGATTGAGATAGATGCCGGAAGCTTTTTGAAAAATTGATCCATTGGATGAAAGTATAGTCATAGTCGGGGTACAGGTCAAAAATTTTAAAAATCAATCTGTCAGGAAATTGTCGCTAATCGCCAAAATTACTGGGCGAAATTTTCCTGGTCTGTAAAGTACGCGTTTTAAATATCACAAGTCGAGTCAAACGAGCTGGCACTTGAAATGCTATTTCATTCCTTAATGACACTATTTCTAAAATCACACGCGGCTATTACATACATCATCATCTCGCTTTGCTATACAAAGGCATGGTCTAGCGATTCACCAGTTCAGCTGAAAACTCAGGGTGATACTTTAAGTTTCGAGCTCACAGGACAAAATGATTGGAACTATGATTTAAAACGCTCAGTCGAAAAAAACCAGACTAAAGTTTTGCTTACGGTCAAAGGTATCGAAAGTGACAATTACGATCGGATCAAAAATATCAAAAATCCCTTTATTACTGGAATCAAGGTCATTCCCAATGCGGTTGACGGCAAAAAGCAAATTGAATTCACTTTAAGTAGTAATAAGGTCGAAACATTCGATTACCTGACTGATTATCCCTCAAAATTAATTGTTGATTTTTATTATAACGAAAAATTTAAAACAGCTGATAATAACGGTGAAACTGACGACACGAAAATCATAGATTCTCAAACTAAAACTTCGAAATTAAGTAAAAACAATCAAACCGTTCAATTAAAAAAAATGAAAAAAAGCGGGTCCCGGTTAGTTGGCTTGTCTCAAGGTACGAATTCTCAGGATGAAACGGATGAAGATCGATTGTATTTTAAAAATTTCAGAAACGATGAGTTTGAAGAGGGAAATAAGCCGACTTCGAAGCAAATAGCAGCGATTAAAATTAAAGAAAAAAGTAGCCGTAATCCAGCCAACGATTACCTTCGCGTCGATGATTTCCAAAGCGCTAATAATTCTTCAGATGAAAAAGTAGATCTAAAAGCCGGCCTTTTCAACGGGGACAGCGATCAGTTTTCGCGATTTAAATTAAAATCATTCGAAATTAAATCCTCGTACGCCCCAAGAGCAGCTGTCGATTACTTCATTCAATATCCCTTATTAGACCGACCATTTAGTTTCTGGACTAAAATGAAAGAAAATAGACCTGAATATGAAATCCAGCCGGAAAATACCGAAGAGAATAAGCAAATCCGTTTAATCAAGAAGCTCTACGACAAGAAAAGAACCTTAGTTTTAAGACAAACTACAGATTGGTACGCTAATAAATATCCAAAATCAAAATATTTAGAAATGGCCTACGCCATGACGGCGGACAGCTTCGTTGAGTCATGGGAAAAAGATAACCGAAGCCAAGATATGGATTGGGCTCAATCGTACTATAAAAAATTAATGGATAACTATCCTCAATCCGCATTGTTTGAAAGAACGTCATTAGCCACGGGGTTCTTAGATCTGGAAAAACAAAATTATTTGGGCGCTTTAAGAAAATTTAAATTACATTCTGATAATGAAAAATTCAAAAATAAAAACTCAAAGTATTATGCTGATCTTGGAATGTCATATTGTTTAGCTAAATTAAATAAGATTGATGATGCGATTAAAATTGTAGACGAAGTTGAAGATGCGGCTCAGGATCCGTTGGTTAAGTCCGAAGCAGCCTTCCGTAAAGGTGATTTTTTAATGGTTACCGAAAAATATATGGCCGTCAAAGATCAGTATACGGGCGCCGCCAAAAAATATCCCCAATACATTCAAAATTATCCGAATGGCGTATTTAATAAAATGGAAGCGTTATTTCGTTTAGATTTAAATCTCGAAGCTCATGCGGCCGCTTTAGATTTCATACAGTCATTTCCTCGACACGATTATGCGCCTTATGCTTTGACTCGGTTAGGTGAATTACTTGAAATTCTAGGAGCTCCTCAAGAAAAAGCCGTTGGTGCTTATCTGGAAACTCATTTCAGATATGGGGATAGCGCTAAGACTATCGTGGCTCGTTTACATTTGTTAAGTACTCGTATGAAGGGCATGAAAGAAATCGAATTAAAAACGACAATTGAAAAAATGAATGAACTTGCACAGAAAAGTGATTTAGAAAATATTGAACAGTTCAAATCAACCATGATCAGTGACGGGTATGTTCGCCGAAAAGAATTTGACCAAGCAATTAAAACTTTACTTAGCTTTTACCAAAACTCTCCCAGTAAAAAAAATTCTGAACAAGTTACGAACCGTATCAAAAATAGTATTCATAACTACATTCAATTTTTATCGGAAAACGGAAAGCATAAAGATGTTTTAAAAGTTTACAAGCAATATGCCGATAACTGGATTCGGAAACAGGAACGAGCGGACACATTTTTTCATTTAGGACGCGCTTACCAGTCAGCCGGAGCTTACGGCGAAGCCTTAAAAAAATATGAATTAGCAGAGCTAAAATTATCGTCGGAGCGCTCGCCAGCTTCTATTTCAAGTTTAGACGGAGCCATGCCTAAAATGGAAGAAGTCTATTTGAGTCAGGCGCAATCTTTGTTTGAGCAAAATAATCCGCAAGGTTCAGAAAAGGTTTTAGATAAAATTAAAAATCCTGACGTGCTTTCGGCGCCCGATCAAATTGCTCGAGTTAATTTAGCTTCGCATTTGTATGAAAAACGAGGCGATATTGACACGGCAATTCGTTATTTATCCGAAGTCATTCGCGTTTGGAAATCACAACCCGATTTGGTGGCAGATAGTGCCATCCGCGTGGCTAAATTATGGAACAAAGCCGAAAGTCCTCAGCGCGGAATAGAAATACTCGATCATCTACTCCAGGAGAAAATATCGACGCAAAATATTCGCAAAATTTATCGTGCCAAAAGTGACATCGCAATCGAGGCAAAATTATCCGATATCGCGATTAATTCTTTAACCTACATCGTCAACCCTCAAGCCAATCCGGTCGCTGCTAATCAAGATATGGCCCGAGAAAAATATCAGCTCGGGGAATTATATTTTGAAAAAGGCGAGATGAAAAAAGCCGAAGACACGTGGTCGAGTTTTGCCGATAAAGACGATAAATTCTGGAGCCAGTTAGCCAATGAAAAAATGAAAAGTGCGCAGTGGCAAGGTGAATATAAAAAATATCTCAAACGTATTCCGGCTGCAGTAGGAGTTCAGTAATGCAAAAAGAACGAGTGGTTCAACTAATTGATTTTAACTTGAATGTGATCAGATTGATGTTGAGTAATAATGGCATTCAGTTGTCGGAAAAAGCCAAAGAAAAAATTGTGCAGAAGGCCTCCGCGGAGCATACGCAAGAAAGCGCTTTGACCGAAGCTGAACTGGAGTTAGCTTTAGAGTCCGCGGCCAAAAAATGTCGTAATAATATGATCGAGCCCGATGATGTTTTATTCAAAGAAGATCATCTTAATAATTTAGCCATCCCGGTAGGATTAAAATTAGAAGATTTGGAACGTAAATATATATTACAAACTTTGTATTTCTCTGAGCAGAATCGAACTAAAGCGGCTGATATTTTAGGAATTTCAATTCGCACTTTACGAAATAAAATCAATCAATATCGACTGGAGGGTTTTTTATGAGTATTTTTGATAAAACAACCGACGCCTTAGCCGCAACGATACAAATGCGGCAGATTCGTCACAACGTGACGTCGGCCAATATTGCCAATGCGGAGACCCCTCACTATCACGCCAAAAAAGTAGATTTTGAAAATGCGCTGGCCAGTGCCATCGAAACTCAAAGCATTGTTGGTGATGGTCTAGGCGGAAAGCCCATCAAAAATGTCAAAGCTGACGTGTATGAGAATCCCGATGTGGCGGTTAATAATGATGGCAACACCGTGGACTTAGAGAAGGAAATGTCTGCGTTGTCAGAAAATTCCATCATGTACAAAACCGCGCTTCAGTTAATCAATAAGAAAATGGCGGCGCTAAAATACGCATTAGGCGAAAGGTAATTTGAATGTCTGATTTTTTATCGGGATTCCGTATAGCAGGAAGTGGAATGTCGGCGCAAAGAGCACGATTGAATTCCATTTCATCAAATATCGCAAATATTAATACTACACGAACGCCGGAAGGCGGTCCCTACCGCCGAAAAGACGTCATTTTTGAGTCGGTTCCGGACGCGAAAAATTTTAGTGATATTGTCTCAAAACAAGCCGGCAATGCCGACTTTGATCAAGTGCAAGTTTCTGATATCATCTATGATCGAAAAGCGCCGTTGATGAAGTTTGAGCCCAATCATCCGGACGCAAATGCGGAAGGTTATGTGGCCTACCCAAATGTGAATTTGATGGAAGAAATGACCAACATGGTACAGGCAACGCGATCCTACGAGGCTAACGTACAGGCTATACAAGCAACCAAAGATATGGCTTTAAGTGCACTTGAAATTGGTAGATAATATTAATAGTACAGAGGAGTTTTCACCATGGACGGTTTAACAATCTCAAACGCAAGTCGCTTCATTGAAAATGCTGGAACTTCGGCTACTTCGACGAATAAGTTAACGGATGGAAATTTTCAGGTTTTACCTTCGAGTGAAGGACAAAAATCTTTTGCCGACACTTTAAAAGAAGCCATCGGAAACGTTAATGAATTACAAAAAGAATCAGATTTAAAAATTGAAGCTTTAGCAACCGGTAAAACCGATGACATTGCGGGCGTCATGCTCACGACCGAAAAAGCTGAGATCGCTTTGCGCGCGATGGTGCAAGTTCGAAATAAAATTATTGATGCGTACCAAGATATTATGAAAATGCAGGTGTGATGTGGGGAATTTGTTTAGTAGTTTGATCGGACAATTTAAAGAATTTCATAAATCAATTGGGCCGACCAAGCGGTTAGCCTTAACCGTTTCATTTCTAATTATTATCGTAGCAATGGGTTTTGTGGTTTTCATGGCTTCCGGCAAAGACTATTCGGTTCTTTTAACGAATATCCCGGCTGAACAAGTTCCAAATATCGTAGCTAAATTACAGGCGAAAAATGTTCCCTTCCAATTAAAAGATGATTCTAAAACTATTTTGGTTCCCAATGAATTTTTACACTCAACGCAAATGCAACTCATGGCCGAGCTCGGTAATTCCAACATGGGTAGCATTGGACTTGAATTATTCGACAAACAAGATTTTGGAATAAATTCTTACGCCCAAAAAGTGAATTACCAGCGAGCCTTGCAAGGTGAATTGATGAGAGCCATCAACACTTTGACGGCCGTGAAGCAATCTAAAGTAATCTTGGCTTTACCGCAGAAAAAAGCTGTGATGGAGGAAACCATTGCGCCGACGGCTTCAGTCATCGTCGTATTAAATCCTGGAAAAGAATTGACCAGTGATCAAGTTAAAGGAATAAAATTTTTAGTAGCCAATGCCGTTGAAGGCTTAGATGCCGAAAAAGTAACGGTTATTGATGACCGCGGAAAATTATTATCTAAAAAATCTGACGGTGGAATTGGTGCTACGAGTGAAATACTAGAATTGAAAGCGCAAATTGAAAAAGATCTAGAGGGTCGCATTGATTCTATTTTATCGAAAGTTGTCGGAAGTACCAAGATTGTCACACGGGTCGATGCCACCATTAATCATAAAATTGTCAGTGCCATTGAAGAAATTGTTGATCCAGATAAAACAGCGACTCGCAGTATTACTACTAACGAAGAATCAGCGGTCGGTGCGCGTACGAATCCTGCTGGAGCGCCAGGATCCCGTTCTAATCTTCCCGGGGCGGAAGACAGCGCGGGCCAAACTGGATTTAAACAAGATGTGAACAAAGAAACTAAGACCATTCAGTATGATGTGGCTAAAACGGTTCGTAATATCAAAGAAGGTGCCGGCGGTTTAGAAAAAATCAGTGTGGCAGTTCTGGTCGATGGTTTCACCACAACCAAAACCGATAAAGATGGAAAATCTGAAACAAAATGGCAGCCGCGGTCAGCCGAAGAGATGGCAAAATACGAATCTTTAGTTAAAAGTGCGATCGGCTTTGTGGCAGCGCGCGGAGATTCAGTCAAAATTGAATCGATTCAGTTTCAAGCTGAAGATTTCACCGAGAGCGAAAAATTGCTGACCAATTTGGAAAAGAAAAAGCTGGTTCAATCATTATTTAAATGGGGTCTACTCGGTTTCTCGCTAGTCCTTTTATTCTTTATGGTGGTTCGACCTTTCATGCAGTGGATTACCGATTCAGTATCAGATTCAGTCGAAGAAATGTTGCCGCGTACAATTGAAGAACTTGAAGAACTCCAATCCATTGATAGCAGTATTCCTGGTCTGAGTAATATGCTGCCTATGCTGCAAGAATCCATCGATCCTGAAAAAGCGGAGAGCGAATTGTTAAAAGATAGAATCATTTCGTTAATGGCACTAGATGAAGAAAAAGCTTCAAGCGCGATTAACGAATGGGTTTCGAAAAAGGAATAATGGATGAGAAATAGCAAGTATCAAAATATTGATTACGAAACGCTGCGTGGAATAGATAAAGCCGCTATTTTGGTAAATTATCTTGGACGCGAAGCGATCAAGATTTTACTTAATAAAATGGATGACGGCGATATTCGTAAATTAATTCATTTGATGTCTAAATTTAAAATTGTACCCGTTCAAGTGACTAAACGTGTGCTTGAAGAGTTCTATGAAACCTTAAATGAATCAGAAGATTTTATTTTTTCTGAAACGACAGCCAGCAAAGAATCGATCGTGAATGCTTTAGGCGAAGAACGTGCCCGTGGCATCATGGGCGGGTTAAATATCAATTCATCTTCTGGTGGCCGTACTTTAGAATCTTTAGAAATGGTCGACGCGAAAGCTCTTTCGACCTTTTTAGTGCACGAACATCCGCAAACGGTAGCGGTTATTTTAGCACATTTAGAATCTGAGAAAAAAGGTGATGTCTTAAGAAAGTTACCGGAAAGTTTGCAAGCCGAAGTCGTGATGAGAATGGCCAACTTAGACAACATTGATCCCGAGCTTATTACCGAGATCGATAAAGTTCTAAAAAACCAGTTATCAAATACGCACTCAGTTGAACATTCAGTTCTGGGTGGAGTGCAGCCGGTGGCGGAAATGCTGAACGTGATGGATAAAAACACCGAACAATCAATTATGGCGCGCTTAGAAGAAAAAGATCCGCTGCTAGCCGAAGCTATTCGTAAGCTGATGTTTGTTTTTGAGGATATTGCGAAAATTGATGACCGTGGAATTCAAGTTTTACTTAAAGAAGTAACCAACGATCGATTGTTGTTGGCTCTAAAAACGGCCAGTGAGGAAATTCGTTTTAAAATCTTTAAAAATTTATCGACTCGTGCGGCAGAGATGTTGAAAGAAGATTTAGCCAACATGGGCCCAGCTCGATTATCGGATGTTGAAGGGGCGCAGCAAGAACTTGTCAACGCGGCTCGCCGGCTCGAGGCTGAAGGTAAATTAATGATCACAAGAGGCGGGTCTGAAGATGCAATGGTCTAGTATACACGATCACAATAATCGCAGTGATGAGGCAAAAGGCGAAGAGTTGGTGAAAGAGTTCAAACCTCGTCTATTCTCGTTGAATCGAAGTGAAGCCAATGCCATGCACCTAGCTGAGAAAAAATCAGGTTCTGATTTCGTCATGAGCGACGTTGGTAAAAAAGTTTCAGGTATCGACGCCATTGAAAAAAAGAATGAACAAGACGTTATGGATCGAAGAGTCGATGAAAAAATGAATGAACTGAAAACTCAGGCCTACGATGAGGCTTATCAAATTGGCTTAAAAGACGGTTTCAAATCGGCCGTGGATCAAAAAATTAAAGATATCAACCAAACTATGGATGATTTTCAAATTCTGGTGAATTCAATTCACTCCATCAAAACGGATTTAGTTCACCAAAATGAAGCGCATATTGTGACCACGATTTTTCGTATTGCGGAAAAAATCGCCTATGGACATATTGCAGAAAATCCCGGTCTGGTTTTGCCGGTCATCAAAGAATCAATCGAAATAGCTCAAGCTGATGATGAAGTTACCGTCTTGGTTTCACCAGAGCAAATTGACTTCATCGATAATCTTAAAAAATTATCCAATCGAGATTTTGATTTCCTCAAAAACGTACGGTTAGAGCCATCGCAAAATGTCATGAGTGGTGGATGTATCGTTGAAACCAATTACGGCATCATTGATGCTCAAGTGCAAACACGGGTCGATAAAATTTGGACCGAGCTGTCACAGGCGCTACCTAAAATTAAAAAAATAGCAGGGTAACGTGAATTTAAATTTAGACAAATACCTCAGCCTGGTAGAAAAAACTCATATCACCGAGGACAGCGGAAAAGTTATAGAAGTCACTGGGTTAATCATCAGAGGTTATTTACCCGGGGCTTGTGTAGGAAGTATTTGCGCGATTCATTCCGGCCAATCAGGAAAAGAATTATTAGCTGAAGTAGTGGGTTTCAAAGACAAACAAGTTTTGATGATGGCCCTTAACGATATGCGCGGAGTTTCATTAGGAGCACGCATTACGCTGCATAAATCGGTGGCCACAGTAAAAGTGAGCAATGATTTATTAGGTCGAGCCATTGATGGACTCGGTCAACCGTTAGATGGCGGAGCTCCATTAGAAACTTATTCTGAAATGCCGTTGTACGCCGAAGTCGTCAATCCACTTCATCGAGTTCCCATTCGCAAACCGCTCGATGTCGGAGTTCGCGCCATCAATTCAGCGATCACTGCTGGTTGTGGACAGCGGGTGGCCATTATGGCCGGATCGGGCGTGGGAAAATCCGTTCTTATGGGGATGATGGCGCAGCAAACAGACGCCGATGTTAATGTGATTGCTTTAATCGGAGAACGCGGGCGGGAAGTTCGCGAATTTATTGAAAATGAAATGGGTGTCGAGGGAATGAAAAAATCAGTGGTGGTTTGTGTCACCAGTGATCAAAGTCCTTTATTACGTATGCGCGGGGCTTATGTGGCCACTTCGATTGCGGAATATTTTTCAGGACAGGGAAAAAAAGTTTTATTAGTCATGGACTCCGTTACTCGTTTTGCAATGGCTCTACGGGAAATCGGCTTGTCAATTGGCGAACCCCCAACATCTCGTGGGTATACACCGAGCGTATTTTCAACTTTACCTAAATTATTAGAGCGTGCTGGAAATTTTGAAAATGGCGGATCAATCACAGGATTTTATACCACTCTAGTCGAAGGCGACGATATGAATGATCCTATCGGAGATACCGTACGATCGATTGTCGACGGGCACATTGTTTTATCTCGGGCATTAGCTCATAAAGGGCATTATCCCGCCATCGACGTTCTGCAAAGTGCTAGTCGAGTCATGAGTTCAGTAGCTACCGATGAACAAAAAAAGTTAAACTTGAAAATGCGGGAAATTTTATCCACCTACAAGGAAGCTGAAGATCTAATTAATATTGGGGCTTATAAAAGCGGAGCCAATCCCAAGATTGATCGCTCGATTAAATTGATTGAGCCGATTAACGAATTTTTAAAACAAAGTACGCAAGATCTTTCTAATATAAATTTAGCCACCAAACACTTAGCCAATATTTTGGGATAGTTTGTGAAATTTAAATTCTCATTAGAAAAGCTTCTCAATCAACGTCATATCCAAGTGAATTTGGATCGTCGTAATTTTGCTGAAAAGCAAAATCAATACAATATTGAAACTGAAAAGTTAGATGAAATGATTCAGCTTAAAAACAATGTCATCGCCAACCGATATAAGCAGGTGGCCGAATCTCGGTCCTGGCAAAACGACGTGGAACAAATGAATTTATTTTTAACTGGACACGACCTCAGGATAGCTAGCCAAAACAAACGTCTAATAGAATTAGAAAAAGAAGTCGAGTTCTTGCGGCAAATTTTGCTGAAAGCCTTAACAGAAGCTAGAATGGTAGAGAAGCTCAAAGAAAAGAAAAAAGAAGCTTTTATTAAAGAAGCCCTGGCAACTGAGCAAAAAGAATTGGATGAAATAGTATCTATGAGAAATAAACCGATGAATGGAAATAGCTAAATGCAATCAGGTTACGATCAGTTTTTTGTTAAAGCTAAAGAAAATTCAGCTTCGCCTGAATTGAAGTCTAAGCCTTCGAAGTACGCCCATATGGTTTTAAAAAAGCGCGCCGAAAAAAACAAAAATAAAAAATCTTTTCCGATTACTCCGATTTTTTCTTTTGCCGCCTGTATTCTTGTGGTTTTCTTGTTGATTGAAAAATTTGATGATATTGAATCTTACGTGAGCAAAATTGAAATCGGATTAGGCGCAGCCCAGGCTGAAACAGCAAGTGCAGCAGCCGAAGTTACGCCAACCGCTCCGGTCGAAGCGCCGGTAGCCACGATCAGCGAAAATAAAGAAGACAGTGCTGATTACTTATTTAAATTAGCGGAACGTAAGAAAGAATTAGACGCGCGCGAGGAAGAATTAAATAAAAAAGCTTCGGAAATTGTAAAACAAAAATTAGATATCGAGGCCAAGCTCAAACAGCTTGAAGAATCACGCGAAAAAATTGCCGGGATGCTGAAAGAGCGGATCGCCACTGACAGCCAAAAAGTAGATAATCTGGTTCAAGTGTATTCAAACATGAAGCCCATTCAAGCGGCGAAAGTATTTGAAACCATGGATGAAGACTTAGTGATTGAAATATTGGGACGCATGAAAAAGAAAAATGCAGCGGATATTTTAAATTTAGTTAAAATTGAAAAGGCTCAAAAGTTTAGCGAGCGTTATGCTGGATATAGAGTTCCAGCCCAAACCGCCACAGAAACTCCAGAGCTCAACGACAAACCATAAACAAGGAGGAAAGTGATAGATAAAACTATAGGTGTCATCCCCCCACGGAATGAACTGAGTAGTTTTCCTGAGAAAAAAGCCGAGAATTCAAAGGATAAAAAATCCGAGTTTGAAAGCATTTTAAACCAGTCGAGCCGGCAAGCTAAAAAACCGGACAAAAAAGAAGGATCCGATCAAGCACTTGGGGGAACAAAAAAGAAAGTGCATGAAACAGATCGCAAGCTGGAGAGCAAATCAGAGAAAACGAAAAAAGATGATAACGAAAAAGAAAATGAAGGAGTCGATAAAAAGAGAAAGCAAAAATTAGTCAACGAAGAGATGGTTTTAGGTAGCATGGCCTCAATCGAGAGTGCAAATAAAGCCCCGGATTCAGAAGTTAATCCGGATAATCTTGAAAAAACTAATTTAACATCGGCCGTAGAAGCAAAACCCGTTGCAGATGAAACTGTGGCTTTAGCTGGAAAGAACCCAATTTCAGACGAAGCGATAGCTGAACTCTTTGATGGACAGCTACCTTTACCCGAGACTCTACCTGACGAGGCTGTCGATGCGCTAGTTGCACAACTGGCGCAGGCTCCGCAGGTTGATCCGAAGGGTCAGACAGAAACCATCGCAGCATTTCTCAATCCGATTGAAGCTGCCGAACAGGTTAACCCAACGGCGCAGTTAGCAGTTGAAAGTTCCGATATCGTTCCCGATAGTAAAGTTTTAGAAACTCTCAATCGCGAACAAATGTTTCAAAAATTAGAAATGATGAAGAAAACAGAAGACACGGCCAAAGTTGAAACAAAAAATTCCATGGATGGAATTTCAACTCTTCCCGTAGACACGTCCAGTGAGTCTTCGACTTCATTTCAATCAGCGGACCAAGGCCAGGATGACCTTGGCCACGAAGATCATGAAGCGGTTCAGTTAGGAACGGTTGCTCATCATCAAAGCCATGTTAAGCAAGAATTTTTACCGGTTGCTGAAGCTCAGATGAATAAACCTGATCGGACCGCAGATGCGGACGCTGCAAATTTAAAAGAAATTTTAAATCAGGCGCAGTATTTGGTTACTCAAGGCGGTGGTGAGGTTTCAGTTAAGATGACGCCGGAGGGAATGGGCGAAGTTCAACTT
>JACMMZ010000073.1 GCA_014378775.1 Pseudobdellovibrionaceae bacterium | reverse complement strand
ATGACAACATTGCTTTTTTAACGACTCCGCTTGTTTTATTTCATAAAAAAACCAAGGAAGAACTTCATTTATCTAGTGCGGAATGGGCCATACATCATTCATCAATTGGTAAAGAAGGTATTTATTCTGAATACGAAATTGGTTTTGATGACATCGATGGAACATTTCGGTGTTTTCGCCACATCGATTTATCTGAAATCGAACGTCAAAATGGTAAAAAACAAACTTTTGTTGAAGACATTTTGCTGGCACTCAAAAATCTGGATTCGCTTTGGAAAGGTCCTTCCTGGGACTGTTTTTATCACGCTGTTTTTAATCAAAGACCTATTTCTGTTATCACTGCTCGGGGGCATTCGGCTGAAACTATTCGCGCCGGAATTTACGAGCTCGTCAAGGCGGGGTGGCTTCCGGCTGAACCCAATTACCTCAGCATTTTTGCGGTCAGTAACAAGCAAACCCGAATTTCCGTTGGCGATCACGATTTTAAGCAATCGACGGCGGAGCTCAAACAGCATGCGATTCGAGCTTCAGTGGAAAAAGCCATCGAAGTGTATGGATACAGTCCTCATCATCGATTTGGCATGAGCGATGACGATCCAAAAAATATTCAGCTTATTGTCGAAGAAATGACCCGGCTGAAGGGTAAGTACCCAGAGATGTCTTTTTTTATGATTGAAACGCACAATGGTAGTTTTACGAAACACGAAATCAGTCAACAGGGATTGAAAACGCCTTACCTCCATGATGGATCGGTTCAGCTGGACTTATTCAGTCAGTTAACTCGACAAAAGGCCTAACACACATTGTAGTGAAACCAGACCGCCATTTTTTGCTAAAAAATTAACTCCTCATTAAACCACACCTCATTTATAGTGGTGGAAGTTATTGAATTAAAAAAAAGGAATTCCTGTATGAAAATGCAAAATATGTTGGCGGTAATTGTTGTGGTTGGTTGTTTTCAATTTGAAGCGGTCCAGGCACAAATGTTCGATTTTAATAAATCGTTGGATTGCAATTGGGTTGATCCCATTCAATCTGCGTTCTTATCGAATCATCTCATCTACAAAGAAAAAGATGCCGAACTGCAAAAGCGCGTGACGGAGCAATTCTTAAAACATTTAGATCCAGCTAAAATTTATTTATTAGATTCAGACGTAGATGGAATTAAATCCAAAATGAAAAACGTTTTTGAATTAGTCGCGAAAAAAGATTGTAAATTTGCCACTGAGTCCCAGGAATTATTGATCAAAAGAGTAGGTGAGCGTACAGAATATGTGAAGAAAGCTCTGGGTAAAGATTTTAAATTTAACAAAGAAACAGAATTCGCTTATGATCCCGATAAAAAGACTTTTCCGAAGTCAGAAAAAGAAGCCAATGAATTCTTGGATAAATACCTTCAGTTCCAAGTCGCTAATTACATCGCCACAGAGATGAAATTAGACGAAGCCAAAGGCCGGGTGATTAAGAATTACGAAAGAAATTTCAAACGATTAAAAGAAACTAAGCCCGATGATTTGATTGCCGGATATTTGAATGCCTTTGCTCTTTCGCTTGATCCGCATTCAACATTTTTCTCGAAAGATTACTACGAGGATTTTAATATCGACATGAAGCTGACTTTAGAAGGAATCGGAGCGACATTATCTCAGGACGATGGCTTCACCACCATAGAATCTTTAGTCACCGGAGGAGCAGCCGCTAAATCAGGCGTGCTTGAGCCCAAAGATAAAATTGTCGCTGTCAGTAAAAAAGACGGAAAAATGGAAAACGTCATCGATATGGATCTTAAGGATGTGGTTAAGTTGATTCGTGGGCCTAAGGGAACTAAAGTTAAACTTTCCGTACTACGCAAAGAAGCCGGGGCCAACAAAAAATTCGATGTGGAATTAACTCGTGAGAAAATTTCGTTAGATGATAACGCTATCACGATTTACTATGAGGATAAGGTCATCAACGGCGAAAAGAAAAAAGTTGGCATCATCAATTTCCCTTCATTTTACGCTGATTCCAACCGTGGAGGACGATCTTCGGCGGCTGATTTAAAGAAAATTATCGCAGAGGCCAGAGCTAAAAAAGTAAACGGTATCGTCATTGATCTTTCATCCAATGGTGGCGGATCCTTAGATGATGCTGTTAAAATCGGTGGTTTGTTCATCAAAACGGGAAATATTGTAAAGCAATCGGCCATGAAAAAATCAGAATCGGCGTTAGCTGACGATGATAAAATGGTTGATTGGAACGGACCTTTGGTTATTTTAACTTCACGCGTGAGCGCTTCGGCTTCAGAAATTTTATCGGGCGCCATGAAAGATTATAACCGGGCTGTCATCGTTGGATCGGATCACACTTACGGTAAAGGCAGTATACAAACTGTAATGCCGATTCCTGGGGAACTAGGCGCATTGAAAATTACGATTGGAATGTTCTTTACTCCGGGCGGTTACTCGACCCAGCACCGTGGGGTGGAAGCTGACGTGCATATTCCAAGTCCCTATGAGCTCGACGAAATTGGTGAAAAAAGCATGGACTATTCTTTACCACCGAAAAAAATCGAATCATTTTTATCAAAAGAAGCTTACGTTGAAAGCGGTGAAGATAAGTGGTTACAACTTAAATCGGATTGGATAAAGACGATTAAAACTCGTTCGGAAGAACGCGTATCTAAAAACGAAGAATTCAAAAAAATCAGTGATGAATTAGAAAAGACAAAAAAATTAGGAAAAATTATTCGCGTGTCAGATATTTTAAAGGAAAAAGGCGAAAAAGAGAAAAAAGTTAAGAAGACAAAGTACGCTGATAAATCGACCAAAGAAAAAGAGTATTTAAAGCGTGCCGATATTCAAGAAGCTACGAATGTATTACAAGACCTTATTTTACTTGAAGAAGGAAAAGTTAAGGATTTACCGAAGGTCACTCAAAATAGTAAGTAATTAAATGTCGAACGAAAAAGATTACGTGCTGGGCGCGGATCAAGCCGAGGTTCAGCACTTGAAACTCCAACACGATTTATGGAGAGATCATCTGATTCGGCTTTGGAAAAAGGCGAATTTTTTTTCAGGCCAGTCCATCTTAGAACGGGGTTGCGGACCAGGTTACTGAATTCTTTGCGAAGAAAAGATAATTCGACGCGGATATTAGTTTTCTGATTGAGCTTTTACGAGAGCTGAAACGATCAAATTTTTAATCGAAGCTTCTCGGGAATTGATGATCTCGCT
>JACMMZ010000072.1 GCA_014378775.1 Pseudobdellovibrionaceae bacterium | reverse complement strand
GGTTGCCGATCGAAAAAAGCCAATGGATACCGCGAGACCCGGAGCGTGGTTTCGTCATAAATTTTAGAAACGGCATAAGAGGCTAACCGAGAAATCGCAATTCGAAAAGTTGTGGCCATAACAAAAGACAAAGATAAAACCAGCATTAGCTTGATCAAAAGTGATTGCAGCAGTTCATGCGTAATCCCCGGGCTTGAATCTAAAGTCTGGGCTATGATCTTTGAATTATACAATAGGAGAAATCGTCCGCAAAATCCCAAAGCCAATAAAAATACGATAGCGACCATATACTTTCGGAAAGCCTGGTAAAGGGTGTTGTAAACGGTATTACTTGGCATTGAATTGATCCGATTTTTCTAGAAATTGCGGGTAGGTACCGTCAAACACAATCGACCCTTGATCTAAGTAAATAATCCGGTCGGCGTATTTTAAAAAACTGTGTCTTTGGGTAGTGATCAAAAAAGCGTATCTCTGGGTCTGAAGCATTTGAATACTTTCAATGATAGCCTGTTCCGTTTTAATATCCACCGCACTGAACGGATCATCCAGTAAAAATAAATCTTTTGGATTGTAAAAAAGCCTGGCCAAATGCAGACGTTGTTTTTGACCACCGGATAAATTGACTCCACGCTCGCCGATAAGCGTTTCTAAAAGTTCAGAACCAGTCTTTTGAGTTTCGTCAAAATGGGCTAAGCGTAAGGCGGCCATGCATTTGGCTGCATCATAGGTTTCATTGTAGGTAAAAGTCAGATTGTTATGGATACAAGAACTGAAAATAAAGGGATCTTGCGGCAAGTACACCGCAGGGCCGGCTGAAAAATGATCTGCGGTAAATGGGGTTTCTTGTATAATTGATTTCAGTAATAATGACTTTCCGGATCCCACGGGTCCTATCAGGGCAACAATTTCAGATGGCTTGAGAGATAAATTAATTTTATTTAAAAGATGTTTTTTTTGATTTCCGACTTGCAAATCGAGATTTAAATTCTGAATATTGAGAACGTAATCTGTATTTGCAGGTGAATTTTGAGGATACACAGGGTCTTGATTTTTAATCGACAGGATTTGATTCATGCGCTTGATCGAAGTCAACGCATCAAAAAACATCGTGAGTAACCACGGTAACTGGCGAAGTGGCCGGGACAAGAAAACCCCGACCACCCAAATCAAAACTAAGATGTCCTCTTTTTTAAGGCCCTCAATCGATGAGCTCATAAAGTAAAAAATAATCAGAACATTAAGCCAGAACGTGATGCTCGATGAAAATGAATTCATGGTTTGGCCATTTGTGACCATGGCCACGCGGTTGTCCGTTTCCAGTACTCTTTTGACGAAAATATTTTTCTCAAAAGGGACAATCCAGCCCAGCGTCCGCAGGCTTTTAATGTTCTGAATCCACTCGTTAACTAAAGTCATCCGTTCAGCCGCTAATTTTTTAAAATGGTAAAAATAAACGGACTGGCGGCGCGCCATCAAAAGATTCAAAATCACTAAAATAAAAATACAAAAAAATGAATACCCGATATTTACGCCGTAGGTTATTTTTAAAAAAATCGGCGTAAAAATCAAAGGAAGTGCCGTGGTTAAAAAATAGGGAAGAGTTTGTTCTAACCACATGGTGGCGCTGGGAATATCGGTGGTGTATTGACTGACCAGTTCGCCCGTGGCTTTTGACATTTTAGAAAAAGAACTCAAGTGCAAAATATGCTGGTAAAGCTGAGTGGCCAGACTTTTTTGAGCCAGGACCGCTTCTTTTTGGCTGAAATACATTGTCAGTTGATAGGCCATTAGCGATATCAGCATGAGAATAGCGGCTTTTATCAAATCCGTCACTTGATGACTTTCTAGAAAAAAGCGTTGGTAATAGGGCGTGAACAATCCACAAAGACCCGCGACGATGGCCAGAGCAATTATGAAGGCTTTGTAACCGGGACGATTTAAAAAAACTGTTCGGATAAGTTGGTAAGGAAATTTATTCATCGCGTGCGCATCCAGCCGGAAATAGAAAAACGTTCCACTTTACTTGGACAAACTTCGTGTTCAATATCACTTTTAAAAAGGATAAATGTTCCACCATCAGGAAGAACACTCAATTTTTTCTCGTTGGTTTCCGCGCGGTAAGCCACGAGCTCTCCACCGAATTCCGGCTTCCATTCAGGATTAAGATAATAAACAAAAGAAAATTGTCTTTTATTGTCCTCTTTCTTCTGATCAGAGTGGCGTTGATAAAATTTTCCTGGCCCATAATGAGCGTAATGAGCTTCGAAATGATCGAGACCGATGCGAAAGTAATCCTTGAGCTGATTCATTGTCATGTTGATGTGTTGATTAAATATAATCTCTGCATCCAAGGTGGTGTCGCCGGTGAGCCAATGGATCAAATCATTGCGAATAATCGGTGTGGGGTCAGGCCTTGCAAAGGATTTGATTCGAGCCGGTTCAAATTGATTCTCATGAAACAAAGTGCGTGCGAGATTAAAAAGTTTAAGCCACAAATCAGGAATTTGCATACAGATCCATCCGTTTTGATCCAAATGCTCTAATTGTTCTAAACTTAAGCTTTTCATAGGATCATCCTATCATCTCATAGAATTAAAGGAAAATACTTTCAAAATAGTTTTTGAGTGTGTAAGCATGTGTTATGTCCAAAAAAAGTAAGAAAACCAAATCGACTCAAAGTCCCCTAAAAAATAATACCACGACACACTCTAACGGGGAAATTCTGGCCCATGTGCGGTCTTCTCCAACCGTCAAAAACAGTCTTACCGCCGACGAGAAAATTGCTAAAATAAAAATAAGTTTTGCCGAAATTATGACAACTTTAGGTTTGGATTTGACTGATGACAGCTTAGCCGACACGCCTCGGCGCATAGCTAAAATGTACGTGAACGAAGTTTTCGGCGGCTTAGAAGAAAAGAATTTTCCTAAAATTACCGTGATCGATAACTCGATGAATTACGATCAAATGGTGTGCGTTCAAGATATTGAAGTCCTTTCAACCTGCGAACATCATTTTCAACCCATTCACGGTTTTGCCACAGTAGCTTACATCCCAAACAAAAAAGTCATTGGATTATCTAAGTTAAACCGCATCGTGAAATTTTTTGCTCGGCGCCCTCAGGTGCAAGAACGTTTGACCAAGCAAGTGGCGGATTGTTTAGAATTTATTTTAGGAACGAAAGACATTGCGGTTCATATTAATGCTAAACATTATTGTGTTATATCGCGGGGTGTACAAGATACGCATAGTACCACCACCACATCGGATCTTCGCGGAGATTTTAAAAAATCGCCCGAAACACGCACTGAATTTTTGAAGCAGTGTCGCGTGCGTTTTAACACCGACTGATGGATTAGGCGTTTAAATAATCTCGGATTAATTTTTTGCCGTGTTCAACTGCTGGTTGATCGTAAGCATTGATGTTTTTAAACTCAGCCATGGTGCTGACAATAAGTTGAAAAAGCATAAAAAGATAACCCAATGTTTTCGGGGACAATTCATCAAATTCGATTAAGGCCGTGGATACTCCTTGAGTATCTAAAGATTTTTGCGTGGCTAAAGTTTCTGCTTTGATCAAGCTTCCGAATTGAAGTCCCTTCATGTTTTGAGTTTGAGGGAACATCGGATGACGAATAATTTCAGAGCCTTCGATATCTTTAAATCGAAAAATGGAAACAAACTTGTCCTTTGGGCCGTCCATAATTTGTTGCAAGACCGAATGCTGATCACTGGCCCCGATGCAACTTAAAGGTGTGCTAAACGGGTAAGCTTTACCTTGAGCGCGGTCGGTGGTTTTTCCCAAGGATTCGGCCCATAACTGTTGAAGCCAGAAACCAAACCAACGAAGTCGAGATGAATAAAACCAAAACACCGTGATATTTTCTTGGCGATCCATCGAAGCCAGGAACTGTTCGCTCAAATGAACGATGTGTTTCTCATCGAGTAAGGCATTTTGGGCCCCTTGTTGAATCAGATCGAGATCAATTTCCAAAAAACTAGCGACCAGCAAACCGACCGGTGTTAAAACGGAAAATCTTCCACCCACATCGAGCGGAATTTCCAGACAAGGTCGCATATGCTTTTGAGCTAAACCATGAAGAGTGTTGCCAGTTAGTTCGGTGATAAAAAAAGTGTGTTCCCAAAATGATTTTTTAAGATCTTCATGCTTTTGAAAGATAAGATCCAGCGTCCATAAAATTTCGATAGTGGTTCCCGATTTAGAAACAAATAAATAGGCGACTTTTCCCAATTTTAAAACTTTTGAAATAACACTTTCGGTCTCTAAGCTGTCAATATTGTCCAGAAATGAAATGTCAGGTGAATTGGCAAATTCGGCCAAACACCGAGATCCCATCGAGCTTCCGCCGATACCCACCACCACCAGATGATCATAGTTTTTTCGAATACTTTGACCTAATGTCTTTGATTCAGCCCAGGCTGCGTCTTTAAAAGGTAAGGTTAAGTAACCGATCGATTTGTTTTTTTTGACCTGAGCCAACGCGCTTAAAAGCGCGGGCTTAAGATCAAGGGGGGATTGTTTAAACGTTTTTAAATTCAGCATGAAAATGACCATGACATGATTCGCGGTTGCAGACAACTGAGAATATGGCATGATCACACCAATGGCAAAACTCATTTGTGTGATCCTATTTTTGATTCCCTTGGCGTGGAGCACACAATTAAATGCCAATTATTTCACAGCCAAATCTTTTTTTCTTTATATTCTTGGCTCCTTGAGTTTTTTTGCTCTGGCGTTTCAAAAAAATAAAAAGATTAGCCTTCCATCGGGGGGATGGTTCGGGCTGGGATTATTTTTTATTATTTTACAAATTATTTACGCGCTTGGTTTTGGTTTTCCATTAAGCCTGTATCAATTACCAAAGTTTTTTTCGTTAGTGGGAATTGTTTTATTTTTAGCCGCCATCAAATTCGATCTTGGGGATTTTTTCAAAAGGCACGAATGGTGGATTCTAGGATTTTTCGGTGTGTTGCTGATTTTGACTAGCCGCGATCTGCCCGGGGCCTTGATTCATCCTTTTGGAAATGTCAATATGTTGGCAGAATTTTACCTTTTAAGCTTACCGCTCATTTATTTTTGGATTAGGCAAAAAAGTGCAATCGCCTCGAGTCTGAAAATCGTGATTTTTATTTTGATGAATATTATAATTTTGGCGACAAAATCCCGGTCAGCCTGTTTGGGCCTGGGTTTGTGGTGGGGATTTTGGTTTTATCAAAATCATTTGAAGCATCGCAGTCGAATTTTAGTATTAGCTGGATTGGTTCTATTATTAACGGCGGGGATTTACATCGATCGATTAAGTTCTGATTATCTTGCTCAGAAAAGTGCCTCAACAACAGAGCGTCTCAATTTTTACCGATCAACCCGCGATCTTATCTTAGATCGACCCTTAGGAAATGGGTTTCAATTTCCCACTCAGATTGTGCCTTACCGATTAAATTATCCGGCGGGTCCTTCAGAATCTGAATATCCGGATCAACCCCATTCCGAGATTTTAAAATGGGGCGTGCAGTTCGGCTGGCTGGGTTTTGTTATGGCTTTATTTTCTTTAGCTTTGATAGCGCGCCGGATAGCAAAAGGAGAATATTTTTTGCTGAAGGGTGCGGGCCTGGTGATTCTACCGCAAATTCTTTTTCAGTTTCCTTTTGAAAATCCGGCCACGATTATTTTATTAGCGTTGTATATTTATCTTTTTGCGCAGTCTTTACCGCAAAAAAATATATCTTGGTTAAAAACGAGCAAGAGCATATGTCTTTTGTTGGGATCTGGCCTATTTTATTTTTCTCTGATTTTTGTCACATCCGTGTATCTGGAATCAAATTTCCCCGATGATTTAGGAAAAACTGCGCGGGCTTGTCGAATGAATCCCGCCTATCTTCGAGGCTGCGTCCGTAAAAATTACAATTTACTTCAAGCTCATCAGTACGCTGATCTGAAAAAGAATCTTAAAGAGGATATGCGGTTTAATTATTATGCTGCCGATTATCTTAAGCTTTTATCCAGCCTCATTGCGGAGCACGATTTAGAACCCGAGCTTATCATCCAAAATGAAAGCAAAACTTCCGTTTCAGTTTACGATTCCGCCGCAAATCAAACAAAAATCTTCAAAAAAAACTGTCAGATTCTTCACCTTTATGTTTTCATGTACAAAAATCAAACTCATTACACCCCGGATGACATAAAAGCCTGTCAAAATGTTGAAGCACCGTTTGATTTAAAATTAGCTCCGTTTGAATTCGATCGGACCTATAAAAATTGGATTGAAGATTTATTAAAATAAAAAGGATACAAAAGAAATGAAAATACACAATGACATTATGCAGACCATCGGAAATACCCCCTTAGTTAAATTAAATAAAATGAATAGTTCAGCAAACGAAATTTTGATGAAGCTTGAATTTTTTAATCCTTTGGGATCAGTCAAAGATCGGATCGCCAAAAATATGATCGAAGTGGCGGAAGCTACCGGGAAACTTAAAAAAGGCATGAGCGTCATTGAACCCACCTCAGGCAATACCGGAGTTTCTTTAGCCTTTGTGTGTGCGGCGAAAGGTTATGATTTGACCTTAGTTATGCCGGAAACCATGTCGCAGGAACGTCGCACTTTATTATTACTGCTCGGGGCCAAAGTGATTTTAACTCCGGCAGCTTTAGGCATGAAGGGTGCTATTGGAAAAACGCTGGAAATTTTATCCACCGCACAAAATACATTTAATCCCTCACAATTTTTAAACGAAAATAATGTCGACATTCACCGGAAAACCACCGCTTTAGAAATTTGGAATGATACCGACGGACAAGTTGATATCGTGATTGCCGGGGTGGGAACGGGCGGCACCATTACCGGCATTGGTGAAGTTTTAAAACAAAAAAATCCACTGATCAAAATCATCGCGGTGGAACCGACTGAATCCCCGGTGATCTCGGGAGGAAAACCGGGACCGCATAAAATTCAAGGCATCGGTGCGGGGTTTATTCCCGCGATTTTAAATACCAAAATAATTGATGAAGTGATTCAAGTTAGCAGTGAAGAATCAATTCGAACTTCGAAAGAAATCATTAAAAAAGAAGGCGTTCCCGTGGGGATTTCTTCCGGAGCGGCAGTCTTTGCCGCTTTAAAAGTCGCAAGCCGGCCAGAGAATAAAAATAAAAAAATTGTGGTGATTATTGCCAGTTACACCGAACGCTATTTGTCGACTTTGTTAGCAGAAGATGAACGAAAAATCGCGGCGTCTTTGCCGGTGGAAACTGTTCCTGACGAGTGGCTAGCCAAAGTTAAAAATGGATAGTTTCGTTTGTTGACCTAAGGGCCTAATTTTATTAAGGTTCAGGTCAATACTTTAAGTTCAAAAAACAACAGGGAGAACACATGGACATGGCACCATACTTTTTGATTTCGCCGATTATTGCGGGAGTCATTGGTTTAATCATCGCGGTGATTTTATATTTCAGAGTCAAAGCTCAACCATCTGGAAATGAAACGATGAACCGTATCGCGGGATATATTCGTGAAGGCTCGATGGCTTTCTTGGTTCGTGAATATAAAGTATTAGCGGTTTATTGTATCGTTGTGGCCGCCGCTTTATTTTACGCTCTCGGAATGAGCTCGGCGATTTGGTTTACTTTAGGTGCTTTTTTATCTTTATTCGCAGGTTTTGTCGGCATGAAGGCCGCAACTTTTGCCAATGTCCGAACAACTCAAGCCGCCGCAACTTCCACAAAAGGTAATGCTTTACTGGTGGCGTTAGACGGCGGAGCCGTGATGGGTTTGTGGGGGGCGGGTTTGGGATTAATTGGTTTAGGGGCTCTTTTTTATTTTTTCCAAAGCGCAAAAGGTTTGTGACCAATTCTCCACTCGTTTG
>JACMMZ010000071.1 GCA_014378775.1 Pseudobdellovibrionaceae bacterium | reverse complement strand
TTTTATCCACTTCATTGTTTTTAATGCTCTTCATGTTTTGTTCTTTTTGTTCAATTTTTAAAGCTAACATCGGCTTGTTCATGGCTAATTGCGTGTTGTCTTTAGAAAAATTATTATATTCTGGTGCTGCTTTACGATAATTTTCAACGAAGCTTAAATAATTGTTTAACAGCGAATACAGCTTTGAGACTTCAGGTCGATACGCGCTGTAAATTGAGTCAAATTCCACTTTTTTAATTTTCGCGTTGGCTTGTAAAAGATAATCCGTTTTTGGATTCTTTTCCAACTGTGCCGGCACATTCGAGAACATCATAATCGATCCGACTTTGAAACCTCGTTTCGGATTCTCTGCACGTACTTGCACGTCTTTTTGAATCAAAGCGCGATTTATCAATTGAAGATACACATTGCTTTCCGTTTTTAAAGAATTTTGAATGGTGTTAGGTAAATATTCATTGCTAGTATTTAAATTATCCACCAAATTTTCGTACCAAGTTCCATCGCCGATAAAATTATCGTAAGCCTTTTCGTAAGCTTGACGATAGAGACGATCATAACCTTTGAATTCTTGCTCAATTGGTTTTTTAGCGTTAGTGATCCACCATTTTTCAAACGTCTCAGGATCTTGCGCTTTCGTGTAATCACCGATCGCAGCCACGTTTAAATTTTTAAGAAAGTATGAACTTAACGATTCATTGCCAATCTTATTGTAATAAAGATTTGAACTGTTCTTAATCGTGTTGCAAAAATCTTTACGATCCGAGTTCGATTTTAATAAAGTTGGTGGCTTAAATTCTGGAGTTAAAAAATTGACGCCAGCAAGTTGAACTTGATCTAAAGCACTTTTTTGGTCTCCGCAGATCATTTTAAACATCATCAAATCGGTCACTTTATTGAATTGATACTTTTTTCGAATAGACCAGTTGCTAAAACCGGCTAATTCATCCATTCCTTTGAAAACACTGTGACCTGCAACTGATTGCGAAAAACTGGCTAAAGGATCAAGAATTGGCATCGGATTACCGATTTCTAAGAACAAATTTTTGATGGTCTTTTGGAAAGCGACATCAAAACGCGTTCCTGAGCTCGCACTGATGGGCGCCATTGTCGATGCACTAGAATACGTCGGCGCATTTGCCGATTGAACATCGTTGTAAGCTTTACGTAAAACTGAAAGCCCTTGAGCCATTACGAGTGTCTTTCCAGAATTTAATTTTGATAAGATATCTGAATAAATTTTGTTCTCGTTCGTATTTGTGAAAACTATTTTCAAATTGATAAATTTAATGGCGGTATTTAAAATAGTTGCTCTTTGTAATTTTTCAACTTCATCCGGGCTGGACAAATAGTAATCGTTAAATTTAGCAGAGGACTCTTTAGATAATGGCCCTGGACTTACACCGTAAAATGGGAGGCTTCGGTTTAAAGGATAGTTTGAAATGTTAGCCAAAGCGCTAGCATTAAGTTGGCCTTTCGATACTTCACTTTGAGTATTCAGGCTGGTAAACAGTTCGTTCGTGAATTTTTTGTAAAACTGAAACGAGAAGTCGACCTGATTAAGAAGTTTTTTAGTCATTTCTTCCCAACCAGCTAAGTCGGCGTCAGCACTTTCATTCAAATGACTTCTCCACGCTTGCATTTCTTCCGTGTAGCTTTCGATATCTTCCGGAAAAGAATTTTTTATAGATACGCCAGGTTGCTTAAACGGAATTACATTAATTCCCGCAGGCGAAGGTAAAACCATAAAGTTTGAAGTGACCTTTTCATCGATCGTTTCCGGACGCGAAGTCGATTGGGCCTGAGTCTCATCCCAATTAATTTGATCAGCCGTTAACCACGCTGCATTCAGATTCGGCGTATTTTTACCGGTGAAAAAAGCGGGTTTAAGGATATTACTGATTGGACGGTTAACGTAGCTCGATAACACATGATCAACCGCAACGAAAGCACTTAGCTTTGTAACTGTTCCGACAAATTTTAAACCTTTGCTGATCCATTTAGCTTCGCCGGCGTACGGAATACAGGTCATAACCACATCAGCAGCAGAAATCCGGTAAGCTAAACTCGTCATCGCTTTACGAGTTAAATATTTTTCTGAAAAAGATTTAACACCCATACGTTCGAAGGCACGGAAGGCATTATTTTCAACCATTTCCGTTGCAGCCTGCGAAGCAAAAAGCGCAATAATTTGTGGGAAGTATTGATTAGTTTTTTTACGTAGCGTCCATTGCTTCATGGCTTGGTCACACGACTGTAACGACACGTCATCTTTTTTACCCTGCATCCATTTGTCACTGCAGGTAACAATTGCGCTGCCTAAATCAGAAACGATGCTTGAAGCGAAAGATCCAACGGCCATCCCTGCATAGGAAAGTTTCACCATCATTTGTCTTTTTGTAGAAGCATCCAGGGCTTGAAAACTTGCTTTTGATGTATGAAAATTTGTAAAAAGACCATTCGCCTGCATAAATGCATAAAATGAAATATGAGCAATAGGATCTTTTAAAGACATAATATGTCTTTCCATCTCCATCGGATCTCCGTGAGATTTGATCCACATGGCATTGAATGTTACAGCGCCAGAAGCCACGAAAAATGCAAAAGTTTCGGGAGCAAATCTTTTTGTGGTTGAAACGAAAACTTCTTTATTTGTTTTGTTGCGACTTTGATCTTGAATTTCGCGAGCATTTTCTTCCTGGCGTAATGCTTGAAAATTATCAATTTTTTCTAACATGCTTAAATACAGTTTGAACTTAATCGGATTGAAATTTTCTAACTGTTTACCAGACTTATCACTTAAAGCCTTGATGTAAGTTGATTTCGCCTCAAGACTTAATTTTTTAACGGCGTTGGTGTAAACTAAAAGAGCTTCATCAGACATCCGTGTTCCGTTTTTACGAGCCGCTACAACTTCTCGTAAAAAATTAATGTCTAATTTTAATTCCATCAAAGCGATTTCCGCTTTAATCTTAGCCTCTTGAGTTTGAGCTGTTTTGTAGATTTCATTTTGCTTTTTGATTGATTCTAAACGCGTCTGATTTAATATTTCTAAACGCTTATTTTGGATTGAAGACTCTAGATTTTGGAGCGCTAACAAATCTAACATTTGACCCGTTGACGTTCCGACGTTCACGAAATTAAAGTTATTATTCGGATTATTTTTAGATGAAGCCAACGCTTCTTTTTCCATTTTTAAGAGTTCAGCTCTTAATTTAGAAATAGCTTTCGGATCAAATTGGTCATTGGGAGTAAATGAAAAAGCGCCTACGTTAACTTCATCTGGATTTGAGGTTTTCATAACAACGGGGGCGATGATATCGTTAGGATTCGCTGAAACAATTTTATTATCTTTTTGCGCAAAAGCAGTGGATTGGGCTGCAATTAAAACTAAAGTAAGACGTAAAAATTGTAACTTCATAAGCACCTCGTTACTTTAAGAGATGCAAAGATCGGGCACATTCGGAATTTTTAAAGCTATTCAGTCTGATTAGGATGTTTCAGTTCAAAACAGATGACAGAATGAGCCTAGATTCGTTTACACCCTGTTAGAAAAGTAACAGGGTGATGAATCAAAATGAGATATTTTTATTGATATGTTCAGTCAGCTTTGGGCTATTTATGAATAGGACGTAATGATTCGTTTCTTTTCAATAAAGGTATGTAACCGTAAGCAATTGAATCTCGAGATTGACGAATGTGGGATTGAGTCGTTCCGTCAGGATTAATCACGCCCGAATCTGGAAAATAATTTTGATTAGCAGCTAATACGTACATTGAATACGCTTTGGCCGCGCGGCTAAAATTACCCATACCCGAATTCATCGAAGCCCAACTCGTACTTAAACTTAAGATCTGCGCGCCTAATGTTTTGTACTTATTCAGAAGCTGGTCGTTGTAAATGTCGGCACAAATGACCAATCCAATTTTTCCCATCGGTGAATCAATAATAACCGGATCTTGGCCAGGGGATAAGAAGTTATGTTCCATCTGATATAAAGTATTTTTTCGATAAGAAGATACAATTTCACCAAGGTCGTTAATCACCACAACGGCATTAAAATATTTGTCGGTGACTGATTCATGTTCGGCCATGCCGAACTGAATCCATACTTTGTTAGCTTGGGCCACCGCTGAAAAATAAGCTGTGGAGACTCCTGGAATGGTATCAACAAATTCCTTAATATCTTCACGAGTTCTAAATTCATCTTCCTCTGAAGGAAGTTCAGGAATATCCGGATATCCCACTACCGCAAATTCACTGAGTACAATAAACTGGGCACCCTGCGTGCGGGCCTCCTCAATTTTTATTTTCATCGCATCTCGGTTCGATGCCATGTAGGCAACAATATCAGCTTTGGGCGCACCAACAGGGGCTTCTATCGAAGGATTCGATTGAATAACGGCGATCTTCATAAACTGGCTCGGATCAGCTGGTGCCAGGGGACTAAACACTTCGATTATGGGAACTAACGGTGTCGAAGATTGCGCCCAAACCGAAGCTTGAAAACTCAAAATCAACATCATAAAAGCAATCGGCTTAAAATTTAAAATTTGCATCATACATCCTTTACATTATCCAGCTCTCTGAAAGACATTTTTATTTTCTTTATCATGTCCGAGTTCTTTGGCCTGGTTTTTAAATAATTCAAAAAGCCCCGATTCATGAGCCCATGTACATAGTGCTCCCATAACTTGCGCTTTTGCAAAATCTTTTGTAATTTTATTTTGCTTTAAGCTTTTAGCAATGGCTTCCACATTCAGGATGTAATTTGATCGTGCCGCAAATATTTTTTTCAACGCGGCCTTAGATGCATTTGGCGAAAAGGCTTCAACCAAAGAATTAAGATTCATCATCGGCATCGAGAAATTGCGATACGTTTCCAAAGAGGTTATTTCAGATTCGTTATATTCAAAACGCGGATCTGCTTTTGATGGAAAAATTTCCTTTAATGCCGTTTGTGATTCATCAGAAAACTTACTGAATTCTGCCACCGTATCAAAAGCATCAATTCCGGAAAACCTTTCGTAAGAATTAAGGCCTTCTGTGTGCGCGTTCAAATCGCGGATAACTTTAGCTTTAAGGCCTGCCAAATCTTTATGAGCATTTCTAATTTCCCAGGCCCATCTTACTGGACCCGCAATATCTGGTCGGTAAGAAGGTCCGCCAGTGTACTTAAAGGATGCATCACTTTTACGGACAAATAGTTTAGAGGCATCATCATACTTTTTGAGCTTAGCATTTGAAAAAAGATAAGTTTCCAATTGATCTCTTTTGATTTTACTCATGGGTCCTAGAAATGGGTGGTCAAAGAACTGTGCGCTGGGTTTAGTTTGATCTTTTGAAAATTTTTGATATCCGTTGTCTAACTTTTCAAACATGTCGAATAAGTTTGTGTAATGCAGCCAACCTAAATGTTGTTTCTCCAGCCCACTTTTTTTGTCGAGATTATTAAATGAAGCTTCTCGTGGTTTTGATATCATCGCTTGCTGGGAACCGGCTCCGTATTTCCCAACGATGTAGTCAACAATTGTTTCCCACTGGGCGTAGGTATCAACCGGCGGATTGATCACAATTTCAAGATTTCCGGTGGAATCCACAATTAATTCTTCCGGCAAAAAATCGACATCAACGATTCTTCGTAAACCCGCAGCAGTGGCGTGTTCAGGCTTATTCCCAAATTTTTGCTTAATCCAGTCAATTCGTTGTTGATCACTTAAGGCTAACCACTTGGCTTTGGGTAAAACTTTTTCTTCGGGCGCATAATCTCTCAACAAAACGGCGGATTCAGAAAATAGATATTCTGATTCGTATGATATTTGAAAATGACCATTAGGATCTTTAACGGAGTTTATACCTTTCGCATAGAGCTTTTTCGTCTTATCAAAATTTTCGGCCAGAGCTGATTTTTGAGTACGTTCAAACAAATCATGACATTTCGGCGCTGATCCGAAACTTGCTCTCGAAGTTAAGACTACGGACAAAGTTAATACGACATTAAAAAATTTATTACCGATATATTGCATATGTGAAGTCCCTTTTTGTGAGTTGTAGTGCAATCATGGATCCGCTCCCGGTACATTTTAAGTTAGCTGGGCCACTTAAAGTGACCAAACTTTTTACAATGTGTCGATCAAGGTCATAGAAGACTCTTTTTTAAACCACCGACAAAACGGCTTTTTGCATCGACAAACTGCATGCCGAAGAAAAACCAATAAAGTCCGCTATTTCTTTTTGTTCGCCGTTTGGAACAACCGCATAAAGCACATCACCGTCGAATGGAGTGTGAAAAGGTTCGATGACTCGTGCCATGGAAGTATGAACCATAATGGCTAGCCGATTCAGCTCGGTGCGCGTCATTTTTGCATTCGTCACCAAGCAGGAAATAGTTGTATTTCCACTCTGGGGATTCGTATTGCTCTGTGCATGAGAAATCGATTTGCGCTGTCCTTGCTGATCCAGGCTTCCTTTAATAATTTGGCCCGAGAAATCGATGACATTTCCGAAAGCATTTACAGTTGTTATTGCTAATATAGAACATCCATTGAACTCCATATAGTGCGCACCTAAACCAGATTTTTCTGGTACACAATCTTTCAAAATTTTACCAACGTAGACATTTGTTCCTGCTCCAACTTCACCGACCTCTACATAATCCGCTTGTAAAAAATCAAACGCTTTTCGGCCCATTTCTATATTTGGATAGCACGCAGTAGATCGATTTCTGAAATCGTACACACAGGCGGCCGGAACACTGGGAATATCATTAAATAGCGTCGAAAATTTTCGCTTCTCAAAAATCTTTTGCATCACCCCGCTGGCAGATTCTAAACCGTAAGTCGAGCCTCCGGCAAAAACGATGGCATCTACCCAACCACTTACGTTCATGGAACTGATAGAGTGATCTTCACGAGTGGCTGCTGAACCACCTCGAACATCAACGCAACCAATACCTCCTTCAGGGAAATAGATTAAGGTGCAACCGGTATCTTTATTTTCGTTGGAAACCGAAGATGTAAAAACGTTCTTTATCTTATGTTCGATTTTTTTATCCATTTAATTGATCAACCCTTTCGTCTCATAATGAGATGTCTATCTTAAAAAGTTATTGTGTAAAAAAATTATACAATGAAACTGTCTCAGTCTCAATTAAAGCGTACTGAACCGGAATCTCTTTTGCAACTTTGAGCTTTATATACAAAGGAATAATCAACATGAATTTAAATTTTAAACTTTATTTGGTTGCGACATCGATTGGTTTTAATTCATTGTCGGTTCACGCGGCGCCTTTATGCGTTGATTTGTTCACTAAGAATACCGAAAAGACCGTTGTCGGTAAGTTAACGGATCAAGTGACCAAACTCAAAGATATTTTTAAGAAGAATAACGATGTCATTTCATGGGAAAAATATCAACCGAATGAAGTTTCGGAAAAAGAAATAACCCAATTAGATCTGTTAAAAAAGTTTTTTACGAATCCAAAAAACTCTGCTCACACCATGTCTTATCCGGAGGCTCTTGAGCTATTACGAGATTCAGATTTACCTTTGTATGGCCAGGTTTTGACCGAGATCACACAAAAATTGAGTAAGGTGCCTGACTTATCACTAGTTAATTTTAAACAGGCTTTGACTGAAGTTTTAACAAGCAGACATTACACTGTTGATATTATTCACGAGCGAATTAAAGCTTTAAGTTCAATTGAAAAAATTAACTGGCGAAAGATCCTCGGCGATTTATCTGTAACCGAAGTTCACCAAATGTTTTATGGCAATAATGCTTTGAAGCCTACTGAAACATCTTTGATCGGGCAGTACCTTGCCTTGACGCAGGCACAAACTAAAATCATGCAATTTCCGGCAGTTCACGGAAAACCCGAACTGGGTCCTGCTAAACTTGTGGTTACCGTTAGCGCTGAAAGTTTTGATCAATTCAAATCTATCGTTCTTTCGAACAATCATTTTATGACGGTTGTGGGACACGCAAATGTGATTCATAACGGAAGTTTTTACAGTTATGGTGGAACAAAATCAGATATTCGCGCAACTGGAATCGGTACGCCGTTTCCTCTTCTTCTCGTCAAGACAACGGAAGCTCAGCGCCTCACGCGGTACATGGAGTTAACCACGAATCCTAATTATAAAGATTGGTACGGAAACAATCCCTTAAAGAAACCCTGGTACTTGGAAAATTATTGCGCCCGTGGTGGATACGAATGCTGTACTCATTGGCTAGGAAATATTCCCATTGGCGATAAGCTAGTTAACGAGTACAGTTTTCCCGGAAAAGTCGATTACGGCGCCGGCGAGTTACCACGCTCTCAGCCCTTAAAAGAATATCAAATCGGCCCAAAAAACGAAAATTTAAAAAATGTATGGAAAGTCCCGGGGCATCAGCAACTTTCCAATCTTATAGGTCAAAAAGAGGCCAACGATATCGGAGAGATGGCCAGTCCGGGCTACGTTATTCATACTTTAATGGGACCAACAAAAGCAGCTTACGTACCTGTCGTGTTCATCATGACGGCGGATCACAAAGCTCCTATTCCTGAAAATCCCGTTCTTAACTTTGAAATGCCTCATTAGATGCGACTTTTTATTTTCATTTTCATCCAATTTACATTTTTTACAGTTTGGTCGGCTCCAACTTGTCGTCAGTTATTTGATGTCAAAATAAAATCAACCCTGGCCGAACCAATGGCGTCTTTACGAGTCGCCGCCGTGCAATTTCCATTAGGTGAAAAACAAACGGCCCAAAGTTTTTTGAATAAAGTGCAGATTTTTATTAAAGAAGCTCATGACAACGGAGCACAAGTTGTGGTTTTTCCCGAATTGATCACGACCGAACTTGTCGACTGGGATAAAAACACCGATGCCGAACAACTGCAAGCCATCGCTTTGAATTTCACTCCGCTGTATATCGAATGGTTGAAAGTCCAAGCTCAAAGTTACAAAATTTCGGTACTGGGTGGCACCAGTCCCCGAGCTGTCGACGGACAAATTTTTAATACGGCGATTCTTGCTCTCGCCGACGGTACGACGGTACTGCAAGACAAAGTCTTTTTAACTCCCGACGAAAAAAAATGGAATTGGGAGGCTGGAACGGAATTCAAAACTTTTAACACGCCTTGGGGCAAAACGGCCATCACCACGTGTTTTGATTGCGAGTTCCCCATCGTTTCTAAAATGTTGTCTAAAGCTCAACCTGAAGTCATCCTTGTTCCATCTTGGACATCAACCGAATCTGGTTTAAACCGCGTGGACTGGACCGCAAAAAGTAGAGCCATCGAACACTATGCTTTTGTGGTTAAGACCGGGACCGTTGCAGATCCTACTTCGACCCAAATTCATTTCGGAAAAGCTTCGATCATTACACCGCAAGATGTTGGTTTTCCGACCGCACCGATCGAAGGAAATTTAAATGAAGCATCGATCATTTACAGTAATTTAGATCTTAATTTATTAAGACAAAGACGAAAAGAAACTGGTTATTTTCCGGACAAAGAACAGAAGATACGAAAATCAGCGCTTAAGTTAATAATGGATTAAACCACGCGCCCTTGATCCAATTCGATAATCTTATCATATCCCTGAAGCGTTGATAACCGGTGCGCGATGGTGACCAGGGTAATTCCATCTAAAGATTCGCGAATCACTTTTTGAACGAGGGCATCAGTTTCGACATCGACACTAGCCGTTGCCTCGTCCAAGAAAATAACTCTGACCTTCATCAGTAAGGCTCGCGCTAAACAAATCAACTGACGCTGGCCCTGGGATAAATTAGCGCCCCCTTCGTTGATGTGATGGTCTAACTTTCCAGTTAATCTTTGGACAAAATCGTAAAGCCCGACTTTTCTAAGAATCGCATTAATTTCGACATCCGATTTTTCCGCGTAGCGATCCAGATTTGATCGTAACGTTCCCATAAATAATGAGGGATCTTGGGGAATGACGGCTAATGATTTTCGTAAATTATAAATTGTGTAATCGCGGATGGATCGGCCATCCAGCAAGATATCTCCACGATCGAAGTGCACGAAGCGATAAACCGCCTGGAATAAAGTTGATTTTCCAGATCCCGTGCGGCCGACCACGCCAATTTTTGATCCGCTCTTGATATCAAAGCTAACGTTATTTAAAACATAGGGAAGGTGCTTGGCATATCTCAGTTGAACATTCTTAAATTCGAGATTTCCTGTACTGGGAGTAATCTGACTTTCTGTAAATTCCTTTTCAGCAAGTAAATCGGAGTAAAAACTCAGTCGTTCAACCGATGTCATACGAGACTCAAGATCCGAAAAAATACGGATGCCCCAATTAAGATAGCGCCAAAACTGAAGCGCATACAGCGTGATCAAGCCGGCAACTCCCGCCGAGATCAAATGATGAAAGCTGGAATACACAATGGCTAACACGGTGATGGTTGAAATAAAGGATCCGATAATAGGTAAACGCGTTGAAAACCATCGATTCACCATTAAATGAGTATAATAAGCCTGCGTGGACTTTTGCAGTTTTTGTAAAAATTCTTGATCAAAATAATCTTGTTTTTTAAAGGCTCGAATGACAACTAAACCCTGCAAAGTTTCTTTAAAGTGAGCGTAGCGCGGCGATCGAGCTAAAGAATCCAGGCGTTTGACTTCTCGAGCAACGCGACGATAGGCACTTTGTAAAAAATAATAATAAACCAGAATCGGCATGAGAAAAATAAGAGTGATCGGTAAAGTGATCACAATCAAAAGAAAAGCTAAGCTAACTTGCAAAATAGAATTAATGGTTTGTTCAAATGTCCATTGGATGTGAACGTCGACGGATTCGACATCACGTGAAAAGCGTTGTAAGATTCGACCCACCGGCGTGCTGTCGAAGAAACGAATCTCTGTTTTTAAAATGGCATTAAGTGCATTATCATGGAAAAGTCGTCCCGCTATTATTCCCCGCTTCATCCAAAACAGATTCGTCAAATAATAAATTACCATGGTCACTAAACCTAATGCTCCGTAGCCGAAAATCAACGACGGTGCATCGACGGTGCTGCTGTATTTAGTGATCCAGGTTTTTTGCGCGAGCGGTGCGAGCACCCCTAAAATTGCCGTTAAAAAAACAAAGAAGACAATCCAAACGCGGTGCTGACCTTCCCCGCCTAAAGCCAAAACGTAAGACTTATACACCGCTTTATCCACAGAACCGATCACCCGATCTTCGTCCACCGTAATTCGTGAATTATCCGATACCACCTGATCAGTCACATCAATTGATTTTGACAAAACAATTTCTTTTTCTGAACTTTGATTACGAGTTTCGATTTCGATAAAATTTCTAAATTCGGTGGATGACTGAAAAAGTTCATCATAGGTCCCCGTCACGTACCCATTCTCTTTCAAGAAAAGTATACGATCGAAATTTTTGAGCTGCGAAATTCGATGAGTCGTTACAATCCGCGTTTTATTTTTCCATTCACCGAAGATCAGTTGCGAACACAAACTGGCTTCGGTATGAATGTCGACCGCAGACAAAGGATCATCGAGTAAAATCAGATCGGGATGCGCCAGCACACATCTTGCCAAGCAAACGCGCTGCTTTTGACCACCCGATAAATTGACCCCTTTTTCTCCGATTTCAGTCTGTAATCCGTTCGGAAACAACCGTATATCTGAAGCCATGCTGGCTAAGAAGATAGCGTGATTTAATTCAACCGCCTTATTCTCGTTGCCAAAAATGATATTTTCTTTCAAAGTCCCATTTAAAATAAAGGGTTCCTGCGACTGATAGGCTATTTGTGCAAGATGAGGAATCGAAATTTTCCCCGACTTCAACTCCATTTCATTCAAAATTAATTGCAGCAAAGTCGACTTTCCGGATCCCACCGGACCAATGACTGCCAGAGCTTCTCCGTGTTTCAATCTGAAAGATAAATCAGTAAAAACATTTCTTAAACCTTCACCGTAAGAAAAATTGACGTGATCAAAAATAAGATCGGTGTTGGTTTCTAAAACAACCTCGTGTTTGAAACCTTCGATGGTTTCAGATTTTAAGAAATTCGATATCCGAGCTCCGCCGACAAATATACTGGTGAATCGACTGATATACCGAGACAATCCACCGAACTGATCTTCCATGGTCGAAAAAATCGCCACGCAAGTCAGAACAATAGCCAAATTAATTTCATTCCCGCGAAGATAATGGGTCAACAAAGCCGTAAATAGCACCACTGTAGAAATTGAAGTGTAAATAAGTCCGGAAAAAATTTCTGACTTATAAAGTTTGACCCGCGAAGTGATTTCATTATTTCGGACTTGAGACACTTCGTTAAAAATACTTTTCTCCCAGGAAAAATATTTAACCACTCGGATCGCATTTAAAATTTGCGCCATGATGGACATGCGTTGATCTCGAAACTTCATTTGTTCATCTTCTAAATAAGTAAATTTTTTAACTAGTCTTTGCGTCATCGGAATAAGCAGCGCCATCACGATAATGGCTACCAGCGCGGACCATCCGATATAATAAAAAAGCATAATGGATGATCCCACCAATAAAAGAATTGAATTCGATAGATCGACCGTGACCTGAACTGAATCCCCCAAAGATTCGGCATCGGAGCCCATCAAGTTAACGATTTCTCCAATCTGATTTTTTTGTTTGGTCGCGTTCGAAATTTTTAAAGAGTGTAGATAGATTTTTTTATTAACAATATTAGTGGTGATTTGATAAAAATTGAGAGTTCGATAAAAATAATGTTGGATCGTCAATCCGTGTCCGCCTCCGCACAGGCCAAGGCCTATCGATAATAGCACCATCGTCGTTAAATTATTTTGATTCCATAACATTTCACCGGAATTCAAAAGCTGTAGTTTTGTGATAAACTGGTTGATAAAAACCGGCGTCATAAACGCGAAGCTACTGGCCACAATTTGCAAAAGAATAATTTTCAAAACGAGAGGACGAGACGCTTTAAATAAAGTTTTGTAGATCGATTTGCTGTTACTCCAATCGATCAACTCTTCGTTCCAATTGCTTGAATAGGCGCTAATTTCCGGAGGCATTTCGATTTGATGGCGAGACTCAATGGGCTCAGTTTGACTGAGCTTAATTAAATGAGAGGCTTGGGTGAAAAATAGACGTGCGAAAAATGACATCCAGTAAGGATGTCACAGATTAAAGCTCTTGATCAATCGAAGATTTTTCAGAAACTTTCGACACAGAGTGATCAATCTTAACCGCAAAATCTAAGTTCTTAGATAATGACTTGATCGATGTTTCTGGATTTTGAACCACGCGACTTTGTAATTTTACAAATATCGGTTCGCGAATCGCTAAACTGTTGTCTTGAAGTACGCACTGACGAGCAATTTTTTCAGTCTGATTAATAACAATCGGAGCTTTCAAATTAGCGGTCATTTGAGTCGGATCATCAGGAATAGTGATAATATTCATGTAAGTTGGCTTTTGGTTGGCGATTAACTTTAACGATTCAGTTTCGCTTTTTGTTAACGAAGCCGTGTAGTGCTGACCAAAAATTTCGGGTTCAATTATCGGAAAAGCAATTGATGAAAGTTCACAGCTTTGCAACCAAGCAAAGATATCATCATTAGGATCATCGAGTAAAACGAACTGACGCAGATCTTGAAATCCCAAAAGACCCTCTGGAAATGTGAGAAGATCTTCGTTTTGAATCGTAACGTCTCCAAATCGAGTAGTCTTAATTATCACTCTATCACCCTTCGTTTATATGCTCATAAAAGTATACACTAGGTCTTATATTAACATAACAGTAATTTTCATTTTAACTGCTGATAATTAAGACACAAATTCTGTTGAACCGGTTAAGCAAAGTCTGGACTTAAATCCAGCGGACATCAATTTTTTTGTGTAAATAACGCTCGACGACTTACTCAGGCTTTAAAAGCTTCGAGATATTTTTAACTTTGTCTGAACTGACTTGAACGGATTGCTGATTTTGATCTTGAATGGCCATGTAAACTTCTTCACGGTGAATTTTAGTGTCTTTGGGCGCTTCTATTCCTAGGCGGACTTGCTTACCCTTGATTTGCACGACCCTGATCTTGATATGATCATCGATGGCGATGCTTTCACCTAACTTCCTTGTAAGTACGAGCATGTGACGAACTCCTTCTGTCTACAATACTTTATCCCCATTACGGTCGAACGGGATAGTTAAGGGGTCTACCGTAAAAAGTCAAGAAGGCTTTGGTTCATGATCTTGTTCGAGGTTTCCAGCGTGGCTTTCAGAGCCGTGTCCGATCTGTTTAAATCTGTCATAACCTTAAATAAGTCTGCATCCTCTATAAGCGAATTTTGGGACTTGTTATCGACGATGGTTTTTTGAATGCCGTCACTTGTTGCATTCATTTGATTGAGTCGCCCGCCGACTTCGGCTCGCGCTAAGTTAATTTGGTTCAGGGCTTGATCCAGCGGCTCTAAAACATTTTGAATGGAAATTTTATCATTGGTTCTTAAAGCTGCTTCCAGCGTGGTCATCAGAGAAAATATATTTGCACCGGCTTTTCCGTTCACGGGATCGGTTTCAGTAAGTCTTTGAACACGTCCAACACTGGCGGGACCGCGCAATTCGAGTAAATCCTCACGAGTCACATCTTCATCAATTACTTTTTGGACTTCCGTGATTTTGTAATCTCGCAACTCTTCAATCGTCTTCGGTACATCCCACTGCCTTTTCACGGAACCTTCATAACCTAAATTCTCACCTAAGAAAATTTGTGAACCATTTAAGTTCATAGGTAAAAATTGACCCTTGTGATTTTGAATTTGAATTTGTCCGTTATCCCCACGGTACTCACCTGATTTGGTAAAGGGCGGTGCGGTGGTTTGATACCCACCAAAAATATAACGTTCTCCGAAGCGACGATTAGACATTTCGACTACGGAATTATAAATCTGAGAAATTTCTTCCGAAATCATTTGGCGAGGAATTCCACCATTGGTATCGCTGGCTCCTTGCATGGCTAATTCTTTAGCTCTGACAACAGCTTCCGTTAACTGAGACAAAGTGGCTTCTGAATTTTCTAAAAATGATTTTGCAAATAAGATATTCCGATCGAATTGTTCTAAATTTTTATTTTCAGTTCGGTTCTCTAAAGCCTTGGCCGCGCCGATCGGATCGTCGGATGGCTTATTAATACGTTTCATTGTCGCAGCTTGATTTTGAAGACTGCTGAGTTCAGTTCGATTTTTTTGAACGTTACTGAGGAATTGATTTTGGTTCATTTTATCGGATATGCGCACAAATCAACTCCTATCATCGTTTAAGGTTTAAAATCGTATCAAACATTTCATCAGCAATTTTAATCATGCGCGCGGAGGCTTCATAACTTTTTTGGTATTCAATCATTTTCGCCGCTTCTTCATCTAAGCTGACGCCGCTGACGCTCTCACGAACATTTTTTAACTGATCAAAAGTATTTTGTTGAGATTCCAAAGCGCCCGTAGCTCGTTGAGAAAGAATCCCGATTTCACCGACTTTAGAATTGTAAAAATCATCAAAACTATATTTTCCACCCTCCATCAAAGGACGAAATTGCAATTCTTGAATGACGTTGGCTACGGTATTATCTCCCGGAGCTCCCGGGCGAGAAGCCGCCGCAATTTTTCCAACGTCTTCTTGAATGGCACTATTTAATTTAAAGCCCTCGATGCCGAAACTGCCATCTTGAGGGAGATCAAAAAAATTTATACCGGTTTGATTATAACGATCGTAACCTTCTGCGTGCACTTGATTCACATTGGCTGCAATATTATAAGCTAGATCATCTAATTCGCCGATAATTTTTCCAAGTTGGCCCTCTCGCATAGCAATGGATCCACCCACTGATCCTTTACGGAACTGATCCGTAATATTGATAGCGCTGCCACCTTTACTGAGTTCATTGTAAATAACGGTGTTGCCTTGTTCGTCCGAGTAAGTGTTAATTTTATTATAGCTGGTACCCGCAACAAGGATGGCGGTATTTCCCGCTGTGATATTGACCATGCCAGATTTTGGATCTTCCGAAAAAGAAATATCCATTTTTTCGGCTAATTTTTTAATAAGAAGATCCCGGCGATCTCGTTCATCGTTGGCCGGACCATGCTCTGCAATTTCGACGTCGTGAATGCGACTGTTTAAATCTGCAATTTCTCGAGCCATTTCAGTCGAGTCTCCGACGGCACTTTGAATTGATTTATTAATATCTGTACTGACATCCATAAACTGACGTTTAGCATCTTTAAAATTTTGAATCAGTGTGGTGGCTGCTTCCCGCACCAGTGTTCGTGGTAAAGCACTTTCCGGATTATTCGCTAATTCACGAAAGGCTCCGAAGAATTCACTGATCGAAGCATTCAAACCTTTAACACTTTGTTCGTTCAGTGCATTTTCTAATCGACCCAATGCTTGAGTTTGGCCTTCAAGAAATGCCAGCTGGCCGCCTTCACGTTGTAATTGTCTTTCTAACCAAGGATTATTAACGCGAGTAATTCCACTGATCTCAACCCCAGTTCCGAGTCGGTATCGTCCTTCATCCATTGGTTGAGTGGCTGCGGTTTCGACTCTTTGACGAGTGTAACCTTCGGTCGATTTATTGGTAATATTGTGCGAAGCCGTCTGCAATGCAGCTTGGCTTACCGCCATACCTCGCCTACCAATGTCCATCAATCCGTGTATTTTAGCCATCGAGAACTACGCTTCCTTACTTACTAAATGACCCGACTTGTCCGCTCCGGTCTGATATTTTCCTTTGTTTTGATACGTTTTTTGACCCATCAAAGTTTCTCGGATTCCGTCGAGTGCTTTACCAACCGTTTGCACTGCCGCATCGGCATAAGTTGCATTTTCTTTATTGAGTTCCGAAGTTCGTTTTAAAAGCATTTCTAAAGCGGCATGCTGAGAACGCAATTTATCACCATTTGATCCACCTAAGTGATTTGCGATATTTAATAATCGAGCATCGGCTTTCGGAATATTTAATTTTTCCGCTACTTCAACTGCATATGTTGAACGATGAGCATCGAGTTCTTGAATTTTATCAATTAAGATTTCTTTTTGAAGGTTACTGGCATTGATCAAATCAACATTTGCATCAATTAAGATTTGCTTTTCTTTTCGGACTAAATCCAATAGCTGGCGATAATTTTTAGTCAATTCTTCTAAGTTTGAAATAAGTTTTTCGGTCATCATAAGATCCTCTTCCTTGAGTTTCTTTATTGTCATTTACCAGAACTGTTTAGATCTGAAACCATCATGGCCTCAATTCTAAAATATTAATCGTTATTAGTTTGTCCTAAATTCAACAAACCATCGTTGACCATACGGTCAGCAACGGCTTTTGCATCAACTTTGTATTTTCCATCGTCGATGAGTTTTCTAAATTTATCGACTTTATCCAAATCTACATCCGGAGCCGCTTGCGCTAATTCTCTGGCTTTACGCACGTCTTGCGCGCGTTCCGATAAATCTAATTTCACTGCATCAAATTTTCCAGATGAAACCAAATCTTTAACATCTTTAGCTTCAGACGTTTTTTTATCAGCGCCTAAGGCTTCAATAGATGATTTTTCTTTTGATTTATCAGTCCGAAGCGAATCAGATAAATTTAAATTCTGTCCGACTTTATTGTGTGTAATTTTCATTTAAAAACCTCCTGTGAGAGTCCTCTGTATCATAAATAGTGTATCATATTCATACACCAGCACCAAAATTATTCTAGCCCTCGTTTAAATTTGACCTGACCGTCCAGAACAAAGGACTGGTTTTTCTGGCCAAACCGATTTCATCACCCGCCTGCAAATAGTCACCGCTCGACAAAAAACGGGATTTTTCACTAGCCCCGCCCTGTATCGTAATGAGACTTTCCAGCCCATTGTCGTGTTTAATCTTATACAACGTGTGGTCATCATTAATTAATTCTTTAGATTGCAAAGTTCCGGCCCAAGGATTTTTAACCGCTTGATTTTCAATCGAAGCTCCCGCTGGTTCTTTGGACTCTATTTTTAAAGAAAATTCGTCGGTCGAATTTAAGTTTTTGATATCATGTTTTTTTTGATCCAGCTCAATTGGACCAGAGGGTTTTTCTAAATTTTCTTTTAAACCGAATTGGGATCCGTAACGATCCATCAATTGATCATAGATCAAATTTGATAAACCAAAACTACCTTGCTTGTTCCACTGACCGGCATGCTCATCATCTAATTGCTCTTGAAATATTTTTTCGGCATTATTTTTTTTAAACATTCCCGAACCTTCAGACACGGTCGATTTCATTTGCTTCATCATTTCTTTTAAGAAATGCTTTTCGTACATGTCGGCTACTTCGCGCAGTTTTTCTTTGCTAACTTCGCCTTTTTTTTCTAAATTAAATGTGGGATTTAACTTTCCCAGTTTTGAAACATCTGTCACATCAACCTCTACATTGTTTCCAAATCGCCCTGAAGCGCGCCGGCCGCTTTTATCGAGTGAAGAATTGAAATCAAATCCTTCGGTGGTACACCTAATTTATTTAAGGCCTGAACCAAATCACCGACGCTGGTTCCGCCATCGAAAATTGTTGTTTTATCATCAACAGATTTTTCTTTTTTAGTTTTTTCATCTAAAATTTTCAAACTGATATTTCCATGACTGATTCCCACTTTTGAAATACGAACTTTTTCCCCGATGACAATCGTTCCGGTTCTTTCATTGATCACGACGCGCGCTTTTTGATCGGGATTCACATCGATATTTTCAATCGTTGCCATCAGCTCAACACCTTTGGTCTCGTAGGCAGCCGGTGTAATGATATCAACAGTTCCCCCATCTTTAGCCGAAGCATATTGTCCGCCCAGTTCTTTGTTGATGGTCAGTACGGTTCGGGATGCTGTGGTAAAATCAGGATTGTGTAAAGTCATGCGGTACATCTTTCGGGCCGAGAAATCTGCATCGATATCGCGCTCGATCATGGCTCCGTTAGGAATACGCCCTACGGTTGAATGTAATTCTTTTCCATCGCCCAGAACCGAAACTGAACCTTGAGCGACGGCATAAATTTGATCGTTTCCAGCACGAAGTGGGGATTGAATTAATGTCCCGCCGATCAATGACGAAGCATCGCCAATGGAACTTACGGTAATATCTAAGGGATTACCGGCTTTTGCAAACGGAGGTAATTTAGCTGTAATAATCACTGCGGCCACATTTTTCCCGGCCACTTGATCCGGAGTTATTTTAACTCCTAATTTTTCAATAAAACGGCCAAAAGATTTATTGGTGTAATCGGTTTGCGTATCTCCGGTACCTTTAAGCCCGATAACTAAACCGTATCCGATCAGCTGGTTTTCACGTACTCCACGAAGACTGGCGATATCTTTTAATCGAGCCGCATTTGCCGTGAGAGCTGTTATAAACAATAACGTGGTAAAAAATAATTTCATCATAAGTGCTCCAATTATTGTTTCTCAGTTTTTTTAATATGAATAATGTCGTATTGCGGTTCGAAAATTTTACCTGAACTAATACTTTGATCGTCAAAGTCTTCCGGACGAACCATGCCGGTTGCGATGACTTTGTATGGACGTTTTTGAATCATCATCATTTGTTGGCCCGAAATTTTATACATACCTTCAGGCGTTTTTTCGACAATTCTTGAGGCGATGAATTCAACATCTTTTAAATCGGGCTTTTCTTCTTTTTTCAAGTTAGCCGAGACTACTTTTTCTTCTTTTTTAAGTTTAGGATCAGGGATCGCCGCCGGCATACGTTTGTTTACGTTTTCTTCGGCTAACTTTTGAATACCTTCAGCCGTCGCGTTATTACCCGCTAATCCGTTAGTTAGAATATTATCTTTTTCTTTTTCGATTTCTGCTAAGCGCAGCTTTTTGGCCTCGTCCATTTTTTTGTCTTCATCTAATTTCTTTTGATCGAATTCCGCTTGCTTTCGTTGCTCTTCGAGTTGATTTAATAACTCTGAAATTGTTGAGACTTTAGTTTCAAGCTGTTTTAAAGCGGCACCTTCAATTTTTATTCGTGTTGGATCACCGGGGCGCCGTTGCTTATTTTGTGCGAATAAATAACTGGTTTGGCCTTCCATCACCCACAGCGAACCTGCACCCGCATTTAAGGCTGATTCATCTTCCATTTTTTGTCGGGTCATCTGGCGGTAATCTCGGTCGGCCACCGGAGAATAATTGGGCTCGGTTGAATATTTAACCAAAGGCTCTGGATCAGTTGCATCCGGCTTTTTTTCCACCACTGGAATTTCTTCCATCGTGGCGCAACCGTAAAAAGCCAGCGTTAAAATAACTGTCGAGAGTGATAAAAACATTTTTTTCATAAATTCAAATCCTTTAAATTTATTTAATCTTTAATTAAAATAACTTATTTCTACTCAATCCGGACTACGCCTCTGTCTTCAATTTTAGCCGAAAACATTTTTTGCGAGTCGATATTTTTAAATTTAATCACATCCCCAATAGCACCCGATTCTTCGGCTAAAGCCGAAATCGAAACTTCGAAGGCTTCTTTTCCAAAAACAGCCTTAACAATCTGACCCTTTTTCAGAACTGTTTCTCGTTTCAAATCACGATAGCTAATCAGTTCACCGGCCGGGATATATTTTGTAGCTTGCATGCCAATGAGAGCCTCTTTGGTTAACACGACATCGGATCCCGCTGGTACGTAGCGAATATCTGACGTGATCATCGCTTCAGTAATCGGTTCGCCAAATTTAAGATCTCGATTTAATAAAGCCACATTGACGTATTTTTTAACTTCAGCTGTAATCCAACCTTTTTTATCCGGTTGAGAGATCGAATAAACTGGCACCATGATGGTTTTTTTATTCAAATCAATATTCAGATCCATTTCCCAGTCCGAAGTCACAATTTTTGGTACCGAATTAATATTGATTTTAAAATCACATTTTTTACAATTAGCCAAAAGATGGTTTTTGATTTTACGTTCTACTTCCATGCGGGAAATATACTGTTTGGAACGAAGTAGTTTTACTTCGGACGGAAACATGAAATAAGAGTTGACCATGCGCAATTTTTTAATCAGATCATCTTTGGTGATTCTCGCTGATTTGCTCGTCGCGACCACTATGTTTTTGAGTCGTTCCAAGGTTTCGCGAGAAATATTATTCGTTTCGACAATATCATAAGCCGTAATGATATCACGCGGGGAAATTTCCGTAGCGGAAGAAATAATAATTTCGCCTTGTTTAGCTGAAACTTTGAAAGCCACCAGAAAGATGACAAGAGAAATAAAAATAGAGCTAAGAATTTTCATTATTTTACACTCACTGCTGTTTGCAGCATTTGATCGGCGGTTTGAATGACTTTTGAATTTGTTTCATAAGCGCGCTGCGCGGTGATCATATTGACCATTTCATCAACGATGTTAACGTTACTGGTTTCCAGTTCGCCTTGAGAAAGAAACCCTGTGCCTACAGTACCGGGGCGGTAAGTATTAGCCTGTCCGCTGGCGGCCGTCGGAGAATAGAGATTACGCCCCATGCTTTTGAGACCGGCCGGATTAATAAAATTAGCGATGTCTAATTGACCGATGGGGGTTGAAGCTTCATTGGCGCGAGTCACGCAGCTGATTTGGCCTGCCGGAGAGATCTCAAGTGTTAAGGCATCTTCCGGAACGGTGATTTCAGGGACTAAAATATTTCCATTTTTATCCACGACTTTTCCGGAAGCATCTTTTTTGAACGCTCCATCGCGTGTATAAGCTATTTCTCCATCTGGTGTTCTAACCTGAAAAAAGCCGGGACCTTCAATATTTATATCCAAGGGGTTCTTAGTGATCTGAACTTGACCTTGTGTAAAGTCTTTTTGAACCGATGCCGTACGAACACCAAGTCCTGTTTGTACACCGGTGGGGGATACCGATTGCTCTCCGCTGGCCTGACCGGGTTCTTTTAAATTATGATAAATAAGATCTTCAAATTCAGCGCGACCTTTTTTAAATCCATTGGTACTGACGTTGGCAATATTATTGGCGATCGTATCCATATTGCTCTGTTGTGCGATCATTCCCGTGGCGGCTGTGTTTAAACTTTTTATCATTTCAACTCCTTAAAAATTATAAAAATTCAATTTACTTTTCTTGTCTCAAAACTAACTAACCTTTGGTGCTACCCACTTGATTAATCGCCTTATCTTCCATTTGATCGTAGGCTTGGATGGCTTTTTGGGTTCCTTCAAAAACTCTTTGGGCCATGATCATGTCTGTCATTTCAGCTACGATATTCACGTTACTGGTTTCCAGATATCCTTGCTTGAGTGAAGGATTTTTCATACTGATCACATCTGGTGTCATATTTGATTTGTATTCATAAAAACTGCTGCCAACTTTTTGTAATGATTCAGGGTTATTGACTTTGATGATGGATAATTTTCCCAGTTTCTTATTCCCATCATAAACTTCACCATTTTCTGAAATGTACGCATTGGCTGATCCCGAAAATTGCGCCACCGCATTTCTTTTGGCTTCTCCGTCTTGCGGCGATGTTTCTTGGTCATCCGAATTAACCACAACGGTGTGTCCATCTTTGGTGACTAATCGGCCTTCGTTATCAATGGTAAAATTTCCGGCACGAGTTAATTTAACTCCTTGAGCTGTGGCAATTTCAAAAAATCCGTCACCATCTAAAGCCACATCTAATTTTCCAGCCGTGTGCTTAAGGCTTCCCTGTTCAAAATTCGTGTGCGTTCCGGTTGAATCGACGAAACTTTTATCTGTTCCGTTATTATCGTAAAAGCTTTCAATCGAAGCCGGGATTTTAGGAACTTGAATTACTTCCGGGTTTTTTTCAAAAGCGGTTAAGTACTCGCCAAAGGTCTGTTGATCTTTTTTGAAGGCGGTTGTATTCACATTCGCAATATTATTGGCGATGGTATCAATTTTTAAAGCCTGTGCCATCGATCCGCTCAACGCTGCATAGATTCCTTTAAAACTCATAACTGAGACTCCTTCGTTTAAAACTTTTAGTCTCCATCGAGAGACTCCAACTAATAGAATAAAGCAACCAAGGTGCCATTTAAAAACGGGTCTAGAGATCTTGAAAGTCGTGCCTTAAGATCGGTTATGTTTATTCTGAAATATTTTAGTCGGAAAAATACAGACTAGACCTGTCAGGATTTTGGCTCAGGCAAGTTTGTTCATGTCAAAAATAGATACCCGACTTTCGTGATGTTTAACCCCAATGCTGACTTTGATTACCGGCGCTTTTCTGCAATAATTAAGTTTGAATGAAATCGACGCTATTTTCTTTTTTTACAGGACTGACTTTTATTTTTGGACTGCCGTGTGTTTCCCAAAGCGCGATCCTGGATAAATTCAAGCTTCCGAATCGGTCGATAGAAGTTAAAAAAGAAGTTCCGATAGCACAACTCTCTTTGAAACAAAAACTGCAACTATTAGAGAAAAAACAAAACGGTAAAACCGATCATTTTATTTTTGATTTACCCGTGACGTATAATCCAAAGGTCAGCCAATGGATTACTTTTTTTCAGAGCCGCGGAAAAAACTTTTTTCGTGATTGGCTAGAAAAATCAAATAAATATATGCCCACTATTCAAGGCCAACTTAAAGCGGCGGGCTTACCGACCGACTTAGCCTACATGGTGATGATTGAAAGTGGTTTCTCGGCCACGGCCGTTAGTAGCTCTCAGGCCGTGGGGCCGTGGCAGTTTATTGGCTCGACGGGGAAAACCTATGGGCTTAGACAAACTCATTGGTTAGACGAGAGACGCGATCTCAGCAAAAGCACTCAGGCAGCGGTCAAATATTTAACTGATCTTCATGCTGAATTTGGCTCGTGGTATTTAGTGGCGGCCAGCTATAATATGGGTGAAGGCGGATTACGTCGCCGAATCAAAAAATACGGAACTTCAGATTATTGGGAACTTGTTAATCGCAATGCCCTGCCACAGGAAACTCAGGATTATGTACCTAAAATCTTAGCGGCCATGATGATTGCTAAAGCTCCTAATCTTTACGGATTTCGCGATTTAGAACACGCCAGCCCGCTTAACACCGAAGTGGTGCTGGCTCCATCCGGTGTAGATATTGATTTGTTAGCTGATCATTTGAATGTAACCCGCAAATCCCTGCGAGATCTCAATGCGCAATTGACCGCTGGATACATTCCGCGCACGGTGCCTGGTTTCACCATCAGAGTGCCCGCGGGTTCGTCGCTGTTAGCTAAAGATTATTTTCGTGTTCATGACAAAAAGTTTTTGCTAGACTAAAAAAATGTTAATCATTCAAAAATACGGCGGAGCTACTTTAGAATCTCCGGAAAAAATCAAAGCCGCCGCTTTTCGTATTGCGAAAACCAAGAATAAGGGTCATCAAGTTGTGGCCGTCGTCAGTGCTATGGGACAAACCACCAATCAACTTTTAGATCTTTCTCAAAAAGTTTCAAAAAATCCCTTACTACGTGAATTAGATATGCTGCTTTCTGTGGGAGAGCGTATCAGTATGTCATTGATGAGCATGGCCTTAAATGATTTGAATCACCAAGCTATCAGCTTAACCGGAAGCCAAGCCGGAATTTTTACCGATGATGTTCACGTGAATGCCATGATCCGCGATGTAAAAGCCCACCGCGTAACCGAGGCGCTTCAAGAAAATAAAATCGTTATCATCGCAGGCTTTCAAGGCGTCAGCCCCACAACAAAAGAAATTACCACATTAGGTCGCGGCGGAACCGATACTACCGCCGTGGCGATGGCCTCTTTTTTAAAGGCCGATCGCTGCGAAATTTTAAAAGATGTCCCCGGTATTTTCTCGGCCGATCCCAAATTGGTCAAAGACGCCAAGCCTCTGCACAAGTTAAGTTACCCCATTTTATTAGAAATGACTTACTGGGGCGCCAAAGTTCTTCATTACCGTTCAGTCGAATTAGCTTACATGAACAAAGTTAAATTATACGTCGGCCCCGCCACCGAAAATACAGAAGACAAAACCCAAGGCACTATCATCCAAGAGGACATTATGTTTGAATCCACAAAACCGATCGCCGTCAATTCCCATCAAAGCGTTTTTGCGATCTCAATCAAAAACAAAACCCAATCCGAAGCCATCGAATTATTAAACGAAGACTTCAAAAGAAATCAAATTGGCACCCCCCAAATTTTATTCGGAATTAACGCCAACAAAAACGAAATATTATTATTCGTAACGGCCCCGCAAGAAATCATGACCATGATTAGAGACCTCTGCGAAAAAAACGAAAATCTCAAAATCGAAAACCCAAATCTGTGCTCGGTCAGTCTAACCTGCACAGGTTCAAGCCTGAATGAAGTCCTGAACTTATGCCAAAAAAAATTAGCCGAACAAAACATCCAACCAAAATATTTCACCCAATCCGCCATGAGCCTCAACTTCTT
>JACMMZ010000070.1 GCA_014378775.1 Pseudobdellovibrionaceae bacterium | reverse complement strand
GTCAAGAGCAGGCTTGTTCGATGATACTAAGTAAAAAAGGCCGCCAGCTTTTCTATATGGCTCTGAAACATAAGACCATTTTTACAACGCTTCAGTTTCAATATTCGATACAAGCGGTGATTCGACATGCTGATGGAACATTTACCGATCAAATCATAAATCACGGAATTGCCGTTCGCATCGATGGTGATCAATTATCGGCTTATCGAAAGCTGATTCAAATTATAAAATAACTGAATTTATATTTGGTCGGCCAAGGTCTAAAGGTCAATGACGATGCAGCCGGCGCAGCGATTTATTACTATTACTAAATCCACCAAACGCAATTGACCCATCTTTGACTCTTTAAAATCAGTTTAAGATTCCAGCTCTTTTATTAATCGACGGGCTCGGCTTCTTTCTTTTACTCGCACCCGGTCGCCAAAGCGATTCAGAATTTCAAGCATGTGATCAAAGACTTCTGCTAAAGCGACATAAAGGCTTGGTTCCGCTTTTTCAACGGTGATGCCGTCGTACCTTCCGCCCGCCACGTGAAGCTTGACCTTGAATACGTCAGGGCCCGCCTGAAGCGGAGAGTTTTCCATCTCAAGTGTGATCTGAATTTTACTTTTATTTAAGTCTGGAAATTTAATAACTAAGGTTTCGATTTTTTCTTGCGCAGCCTCGCGCGCCATTTCAGATTTATCTAGGTTTTTAAATTTAACTTGAATCATATCGTTTCTCCTTTGGAGGTGTTCATAATTTTTTTCATCTGCGTGCATTCATTGCCCTTGCATGTTGGTGGCACAGCATTTAGACAAGCTATTTTTAGATTTCGTAAATGATTCAAAGCCGGTTGTTCAAGCCACGGCTGAACCGCCATCAGGCTTTGGGCTTTGTTCCAACAATTAAGGGGGTTCAGCTGAATTTGCTTGAATTCAACCTTAGCGTTTTGCACATGACTTTGAATGCTCGGTGATGTCATGGCCTGATTTGCCGTCGTGACGGCATATTGAAACGCTGCGATACCAGCCCAGATCGCAAGTCCCCCTACGAATACAAAACCCACTAAGCCGACCAAGACCAGAATTTTTGCTTTGCGCATAAGTTCAGGCTTTGATTTTAGTTTTCTTAGTATTTCAAAAATAATAAGTCGCTTCATCCGAACCTCGTTTATAAAAAATACAGTAAAAACGTCATGTGTTTATTGCTGATTCCTTACTTTACGGAAAAATTTAGATTTATTAAAATAGATAAATAGACTAAGTGTTATCGCTAATAACTATACAACAAATGAATCTTTTAGTTTCGAGGCGATTTGATTTTCGATTTTTCTTTGTGCGCTGACTAGAAAAAGTTCTTCGTAGACGCCTTGAAGCTGACCGATCTTGACGAGCTCTCCTCGAAGGATTTGTCCGGTCACGGTGTGGGTTGCCGTAGGAATAAGACCCATCTCATTTATAGCCATCAGTTTTTTTACGGAGATGTCTTGGCTTTCTATAATTATATTAAGTTCAATTTTATTCAACTTCGCCCAATGGTCCAGATCTTGTCTTAGACGACTATCATAGGTTGGTAAAATCATTGGCGCTCCAGAGATAGATTTCGGAAAACCTTTTCTTAAAGATTTAAATTTCGGCGCGGCGTAAAAAGACACATTTTTTTTTGTGATCGATTTCGGATGTAAACCCTTAGCGTCGTTTCCCGTAGGTAAAAAATTTGTGACCATCAAATCCATGCGGTGGGATGCGAGCTCTCGGATGAGTTCATCTGACTTTCCTTCAGATAAAGTAATTTGGCAGGGTGAAATACGAAACGCGTGCTTCACCAGCTGTAATACAATTTGTTTTGGAACGCTATCGAGCGCCCCAAGATGCAGTGACGGTTTAAGTGGCTTGAGCCTGTCATGTAGCACTTCATACATTTCAGATCCCATGCGAAAAATACTTTTTGAATAATCCAAAGCGACTTTTCCCTGCTCAGTCAGCGTGAGTCGTTTGTGTCGTCTTTCGAAAAGTTGTACGCCAAGTGTTTCTTCAAATTGTTTTAATTGAGCCGATAATGTGGGTTGACCGAGTCTCAGTTTTTCGGCGGCTTTTGAAACCGTTCCTTCTTCAGCTATAGTTTTAAAATAAAAAAGATGATGGTAATTAATCCATTGATTCATAATTCCTCCAGAAAAAGCAGATTATCGTTATTAGCGATACTATTCAATAGTATTATCGATTTGATAGATATAAAAATTTTGGCGATATTAATGATATGAAGATAAGGAGTTTTTTGAATGGTACTATTTCCGTTTTATGATTACTGGTGGCTTTATGCAGGATTCACAGCGTTTGTCCTAAGCATGCTTGCGCTTGATTTAGGAGTGTTTCATAAAAAAGCCCACGAGGTCAGTTTTAAAGAAGCTTCGATTTGGACCACGGTTTGGATCAGCTTAGCGCTGGTATTTAATTACTTATTTTTTCTGTATGCGAAGTATCGCTTTTCAACTCATGAACGTTACACATCCATTCCCGGTTTCGATCCTGACGCTCAGGCTAAAACAAGTGCTTTAGAATTTTTAACCGGATTTGTGGTCGAGAAGTCATTGGCTATCGACAACATCTTTATTTTTGCAGTGGTGTTTGCTTACTTCGGAATTCCAAAAATATATCAACACCGCGTTCTATTTTGGGGCATAATCGGGGCTCTGATTTTTCGAGGAATTTTTATCGCCATGGGTTCTGTTCTTATGCAATATCACTGGGTTGTCATTTTCTTCGGAGCTCTTTTGATTTTGACCGGGACTAAGATGTTTTTTGCGGGAACAAAGCCTCAGAATTTAGAAAGCAACTTCATCGTAAAGCAGTTAAAAAAAGTTTTTCGAGTCCACCCGCACATTGAAGGACAAAACTTTTTTATTAAAAAAAATGGCCTTACGTACGTCACTCCGCTTTTCCTGTCTTTAATTTTTCTAGAGCTGAGTGATATTATCTTTGCGGTCGATTCCGTGCCGGCGATTTTTGCTTTGACCAAAGAACCCCTGATTGTATTCACGTCGAATATTTTTGCAATCTTAGGTCTTCGTTCGATGTATTTCATGTTGTCTGGAGTAATGGATAAATTTGCCTTCATTAAATACGGCTTAGCTTCTGTGTTAATTTTCGTAGGGCTTAAAATGGTGTGGTTGAATCAGGCTTTTGGCGGGAAGTTTCCAATTAGTTGGTCGTTAATTATAATTGCCGGACTTATTGGATCGTCGATCTTGGCTTCGATCGTTATCGACCGCAGGAAGCAAAAACGAGATCTGAAAAGTTAATTTAAAAAATGAGGTTTAAGATGAAAATTACCAAACGGATTTTTATTTTTGTTGCAACGAACATTCTGATCATATCAACGCTTTCGATAGTTATGTCGCTATTTGGTGTTCAGCCGTATCTAGACGCTAAGGGTATTAATTATCAGTCTCTCATGATTTTTTGTGTTATCTGGGGCTTCGGTGGGGCTTTCATTTCGTTAGCGCTTTCACGAGTTATGGCAAAATGGATGATGGGGGTAAAGATCATTGATCCTGAAACAAAAGATGCGGAATTAAGATTTCTGGTACAGAAAGTTCACGGATTTGCAAGAATAGCAGGAATTCAAAAGATGCCCGAAGTAGGATACTACGAAGCTGATGATTTAAACGCTTTTGCTACGGGACCAACGAAGAATCGCTCGTTGGTTGCAGTTTCAACCGGCTTATTAAAAAACATGAATGAAAAAGAGCTGGATGGAGTTTTGGCTCACGAAGTGGCGCATATCGCAAACGGCGATATGGTTACGATGACTCTGGTTCAAGGTGTTGTAAATGCCTTTGTAATGTTCCTAGCTCGAGTTATCGGATTTTTTGCAAGCCAATTTGTTTCAGAAGATAAACGGAACATTGTGCAGTTTGGAATCGTTATCGCTTGTGAAATTGTGTTGGGCATTCTCGGAATGATCGTGGTGTCAGCTTTCTCAAGAAGAAGAGAATACCGCGCTGACCGCGGCGGAGCTTCGCTTTCAAGTACTCAAAGCATGATTGCAGCTTTAGAGCGATTAAAAGCAAACTACCAAATTCCGCAAGCTAAAGAGCAACCTGCAATTTCAACATTAAAAATTTCAGGTAAAGCCGGCGGATTGCTAAAGTTGTTCTCTACTCATCCTGATTTGAATGATCGAATTGAAAAGCTACGTGCAGCTGTTTAACAAAGCGACGTCTCTATTACTGTCCTAAAAAAATTATCGGAGGAAAAAATGAAATGTCCAACCTGTGCAGAAGTTAAATTAGTCATGACAGACCGGCAAGGAATCGAAATCGATTACTGTCCTGAATGCCGGGGAGTATGGCTTGACCGCGGCGAGCTGGATAAGCTGATTGAAAAATCGACTTCAACTCAAAGTAATCAGCCTGTCCGAACCGAAGACTCGAGGGATTATAAAGACTCGAGGGATGATTACCGAAAAGAACATTACTCTAAGCGTAAAAAATCATTTCTTTCGGATATTTTTGATTGATTCAGCTCATACAAAATAGAATAAAAAAATCTATCCAGATTTTACAAAAATTCGTAGACCGCATTTGGTACCCGCCCTTCATTGGGTTACTTGCAGCACTAGATAACTTTCTAATAATCATTCCTAATGATGGTATTTTGATTTCTAGTTCCATGCTCACACCAAGGCGGTGGGTTACTCTTGGTATCAGTGTCGCAATTGGATCAACCCTTGGCGCAATCATTTTGGCGGTCTTCGTGGAAACTCGAGGCCTCGAATGGATTCTTGAAATATACCCCGGCGTAAATGAAACCAAGTCCTGGGTTTGGACCAAAGATTTTTTTGACAAATACGGTATGATTCTTGTTTTTGTTATCGCGTTGACTCCTTTAATGCAGCAACCGATAGTTATTATAGCAAGCTTAACAGAGAAGCCGCTTTTTTTATTAGCCGTTATCATGTTCTCGGGAAGAGTAATCAAATTTCTTTTAATGGCCTATATCGGATCGCATGCTCCAAGACTTCTCAATAAATTGTGGGGTCTTAAAAAAGAGTTAAATGACGTGGGTGTGGGTCAAATTACCCAGGGGAAGATTTAAATCAATTGTGGCGGTAAGAGTGGCGGCACTAGGTTTGCTTGTAAATTGAAAGCTAAAAACAAAGAAGTCACGCAGGAGAAATTAAATGAAGCAAATAATCTTAATATTCGGATTTTTAATTACAATCCAAAATCAAGCCTCCGTTGATATACCACAGCCTCCTGTCAAAACCGTCGATTCAGTTGATCTTCAGAAGTATCTCGGCAAATGGTATGAAATCGCCGCCATTCCACAAAGTTTCCAAAAGCAATGCGTCGGCAACACGACCGCAGTATATGCTACCGCTGAAGATGATCTGATTTCTGTGGTTAACACCTGTGATACAGCCACAGGAGCTCCGAGCGTTGCAAACGGCCGGGCTAAAGTTATTGATAAGAATTCAAACTCTAAATTAAAAGTTACCTTTGTGCATTTTCTGGGATGGCAATTTTTGCTTGGCGGGGACTATTGGATTTTGGCAATCGGTGAGAATTATTCATATGCAATTGTGGGAGCACCGAACAGAGATTACGCCTGGATTTTAAGCCGCACCCCAGGGATGACCAATGAAAAAATCATCGAAGCCAATCAAGCTTTAGTTACACAGGGTTTTGACACGTGCAAATTGATATCGACAATTCAAACTTCGGGCTTGCAACGCAAAATTCCACTTTGCCAAATTGTTTCAGGAAAATAGTTTTTAGTCTTGTGGCAAATTCTCAAAACAAACAAACGATCGTCCAATTCAAAGATTTTGCACCAGGCTCAGTTTGGTATCCTCTAACAGATCAACTGCGCTTCGCAGACAAGGGCTCCTCTGCATTTTTTGCGATTAACAGCGAAAAAGTATCGACTGCTTTTTATGGTGAACTTAAATTAAATGAAGGTGCTGGGTTTGCATCTTACCGTACTGCCGTAAAACTTGATTTGTCCAAGTTCGACGAAATACACATAAAAGTCCAAGGTGACGGGCGCGAATACAAAGCTCTCATTAAAGATCGTGCGGCAAAAAATAGTGGTCAAGATTACAGTTACCAAATGAGATTTAAAACAGTGAAGACTGAAACTACGGAGCTCAAATTAAAAATCAAAGATTTTATTCCAGTTTATCGTGGTCGAACCGACTTATCGCTTCCAGCTTTAAATTCCGCAGAGATTGAGGAGTTAGGATTGCAAATCAACGACAAAATCCCCGGGCCTTACAAGATCGAATTCGGTGAGTGGACTGCAGTAAAATCTTTTTAGTGATTCACCCAAGGTTACGCAGCCGTGATGTAGTCCAGTTTTTTGCTTACAATTGCCGTCGACATCTATGAAATGATGAAGTTTATGTGCTATGTTTTCGAAATCACCAACCGAAAAAGGATTTCTGATGAAATGTGCTTGTGGATCCAATAACGACTTTGAAAAATGCTGCGAACCTTACCTCAATGGTCATGCTGTACCAGACACTGCAGAAAAATTGATGAGGTCTCGTTACGTCGCTTACGTAACGGCTCAAATTGATTACCTCGAAAAAACTTTAGCATTAGAATCTCGATCTGATTTTGATGCCGGAGCCACAAAAAAATGGGCCAAACAAGCGCAATGGAAAAAGCTTCAGATTGTCTCTACGGAAAAAGGGATGGCTCAAGATTCAACCGGAACTGTAGAATTTATCGCTACCTACTCCGACGGGTCGGAAACTCTAGACCATCATGAAGTTTCTCAGTTCAGAAAAGATTCTAAAGACGGACGCTGGTACTTTGTCGAGGGCGATGCGCACACTCATAAAGAAGGAGAAGAGCATAGTCATCATCACGAAAAGCCGCAAACGGTGGTTCGGGCTCAACCAAAAATTGGTCGAAACGATCCCTGTGCTTGCGGCAGTGGAAAAAAATATAAAAAGTGCTGCGGAATTGAAGCTTAGATTTAACACGCTGATTTAAGTTTACCCAATTATATAATTACGTGAAAATAAAATCCAGATGAAATATTTTTTATACTTTGCTTGTTTATTTATTTTTTCTTGCTCTCGGGTTGAATTAATTTATAAGTTTGCTCCAAAAATTATTGCAGACCAAGCAGATGACGCTTTCGATTTTAAATCAGAGCGCTACAAAAAAATTCGTCATCAAATTGAATCTGATTTGAAAATAAACAAAAAGGTCATCGTCCAGAATATCAATGAACTGCTTGATGTTTTAATTTCACTTTCAAAAAAACGATCACTGATATCAAAAGATTTTCAAGATTTATCGTTAGTTATCCGTGAAAAGCAAAAAATTTTGGTCTATTTGTTTAAGCCTTCTTTCGAAGAATTAATTTTAAATGTGAACAAAGCTGAAATTGAAAAATTAAATTTGTTTTCTGAAAAAATATTCGAGGAAAATGACCGATTTCTCAAAGGAAAAAAACCTTTCGTGAAAAAAAGAGTCGATGGCTTTTCGAAACTTATGAATTATTTTTTCGATGATACAACTGAAGAGCAAAAAAAGATTTACGGTATTTTTATCGAAAATAATTGGTCTTATTTTCAAAGTCAGGCGACAGCAAGAAAAGAATTCATGACTCGTTTTGGGTGGCCTATTTTAAATCGTGAAAATTTAAACGACTATGTTTTAAAATATTATTCAAGCGATCCGTCAACAAGACTGTCCAAGTACGCTGATGAACTTTTAATATTCGAAAAAAATTTGATTGAGCTTCAGTCGGCACTGTGGTTAACCATCACCGAAGAGCAAAAAATTTATTTTCAAACTAAGCTCAAGACACTTAAAATCGAGCTTTTAAAGCTTGCTGAGAAATAATTTTAAACTATACTAGGGTTATCAAGGCGGATGTATGGTTAAAAGAAGAAACATGATAGCTCAGATTATTCTAATGATCCTAACGCTAGGAATTTATGGTATTTACTGGTTTTATCAAACGGCCAAAGAACTTAAATTCATAACTCAAGATTCCGAAGCCGCCCCCGTTTTGTGGACCGTGTTGTTCTTGGTTCCCTTTGGCGCTATTTATTCTTTATATCGATATTCCATCGTTTACGAAAAAGTTTGCACCGAAAAATTAAACAAATGGGTCCTTTTTATGTTGGGCTTAGTTTTTTATCCGGCGCTATGGTTTTTAGTACAAACCGATATGAACGCCATAGCAGATCGAAAATAAACTTTATTTTAATTGCTGAATTTCGTCTGAATTCCAATCCGATTTGAAGTGCTCCATTAAATCGGTTTGAAGCTGAGCTCGATCACCTGAAATAGCGGATTCAATCGTATTAACCAAAGACTTTCTTTTTCCGGAGACAATCTGAATTTTTTCAATTTTTGCACGACTTAAATGCCCGCTCAGCCAAATATCATCGTCATAGTGGGAACGCCTTGGAGCCTGCGACAAATCAATCAGCTGGTCGACCGGAACAAGCCCCGGTCGAAGCGTATATCCGCCACAACCTTCAACGACAGCAACTTTTTGCTGACCTGATTTAATCGCCTTGTCCGACGGACGGGAAGCCGATTGAAAGTCTGACGGCACTTTAAATCCATTCACACAAAATACTTTTTTTCCATCGGACTTTTTTTCTGCAGTGATCAAATCTTTGATGAGTCGATCAGAATAATACATATCGTCATCTACAATCACAACCAGCTGGTTAGTATTTTTATAGCGCTCTAATGTCGGAATATATTTTGTCGCAGGTCCTAGGTCTTTTTCGATCCACTGAATTTTTACCATTTTTAAATTTTTAAGAAATTCCGGAATCTCAGTGCCGGTGAAAAAATCTTCCCCCAAATTAATTTGGATTTCTTTTGGGGGAATTGATTGTTTCAGCAGACTTACAAGAGTAGGTTTCAAATATTGAATCCGTTTTGGCACGGTTGTTAAAGATACAATTGGAAGATCGGTATAATTGGCCTGATGACTTATAGCCTTATCTTCAAGCGAAGCCAAATCAAACATATTGTAAAAATGAAATCGTAAACGTTTTGTCAGACTCATATGAATTAGTGTTAAACTTTTTTTACTATAATCGCAACTTTAATATGCGCCAAGCTTTGTGAGTGTCATCACCTTTTCACAAAATTCTTTTCGGCGCAGCATACGGATTAATTCCGGCCGCATTTTTTTGTGAATAATCCACGTCGTGCGGTACTGCTTTTTAATATGATTCCAGCTTAGCTCTCGACTGCCGGGAGGCAGTTCTTTTCGAGGACTAAAAATACTTTTTAAAAGTCGATAGGTTAAAAGAATAAAATTCATATAAACGGGTAGATCGATAAAAATAATTTGATCCGCAAGTTTAAATCGATTTTCAAACATCTCTAACGGCCCCTGGCCATCGATAATCCAGGCTTCTTGCTGCTCGGCCTGTTTCAGCGTATTTCTAGTATGCTCCAGATTAACAATATTAAGTTGGGAATCAAACTGAATCGCATCAACATGGGTGACGGGGATGTTTAAGCGCTTTGATAGCTGAAGAGAAAGTTTCGTTTTTCCCGCAGCAATATTTCCTACAATCGTAATTTTCTTAACCGAAGGACTTATCGGAAGTTTCATTTAAAATAAAAGACGACGTAAAATAAAGTAGTAATGATGTTTCATTAGATTACCAGCAGAATGACACATGATCGACGTCGGTAAACAATCTGATTTGCTGGTCAGGGTCTGGTATTCGTCGCCTATACCCATCATGTGACCAATTTCATGTGCGATGGAATGGCTGTTCCAATTTCGGCTCCAGTTCGTATCATAGGGCCCTCGGGTAGAATCTAAAATATTAACGCTGTAATGGGATCTTTCAACTTCCGGTTCAATATCGAATTGAAATCGATAGGAAAAATCCATTCCGATGCGAGCATTGTTCCACTGCTGTTCGGCTTGTTTCACCATTTCAGTAAAATAAAAAATATCACTGGCAGTTGATTCTTTTAGATGAATTCGAACTTTAAGAACGAACTCTCCATTCTCATAAACGATATCGTACTTATAAGTTTTGGGGAAAATGTTGACGTAAGTTATTTTACCCACAACGGCTTTAGTCCCGAAAAAGGGGGCGATATTTTGCAACAGGATATCTTTAAACGGAGGGAATTTTTTCTGCGTGTCTAGAAGGTGAACTTTAAAGGATTTATAGGTTTCTGCCGGCTGATTCAGGCGAAGCTCTTCAGGCATAATTTCAACATACAGATCATTAATCTTATCGGCTCGGGCTAAGCCCAGATTGAGAAATACAATAATGAATAAAAATATTTTTTTCATAAACCCTTACTTTTTCGCGGCTGGCTTGATCTCGTGCTCTTCGCAGGCCGTGTTTTTATCATCACACACATAAAACTTAAACGTCATCGGAGCTTTCTCGTTGATGTGAAAACCTTTTTCTACTGTAATGGTAATTTGATCTTTTGCAACCGTGTGCGTGACTTTTCCGTCAGTAATGCGCGCTTGAGCGATCTGGGCGGTTAAAACGGC
>JACMMZ010000069.1 GCA_014378775.1 Pseudobdellovibrionaceae bacterium | reverse complement strand
TCACTGACAGAATCTAAGGCACTCGTGGCTTCATCTAAAATAAGGATGGGACTGTCCTTGTAAAAAGCCCGTGCAATGGCCACGCGTTGCTTTTCCCCGCCCGATAATAGATTTCCACGCTCACCCACATTGGTTTGATATCCCATCGGCATTCTTTGGATAAATTGATGTGCCGAAGCGGCCATGGCGCACTTTACAATGCGACTTGGATCATATTCTGTCTGGGCCGCTTGAATATTTTTTTCAATAGTATCCGAAAATAAAAATACATCTTGTGAGACCAACGATATATTTTGTCGTAAAGAAGCCAAAGTTAAAGTATTAATATTTTTTCCATCAACCGTAATTTCACCGGACTGAGGGTCATAAAAGCGGGCCAGCAAATTGGCCACGGTGGATTTTCCGCTGCCGCTTTCCCCTACAAAGGCCACCGATTGGCCTTTGTAGATATCTAAATTGAAATTTTGCAGTAATACCTGATCCGATGCGTACGAGAAGGAAATATTTTTATAACTGATTTTCGACCACTGGGCGGGGAACATTTCGGCCTGGGCATTTTCTTCAATGATGCTTTTTTCTTCGATCATACTTCGAATCCGCACGGCTGAAACTTTCGTCTCCTGCATCCGCACGTAAGCTTCTTGAAATTTTTTAATGGGCTCATTAATCTGAAGCATGGCCGTAATAAAACCCATCAAGTTTCCGGTCGTGGCTTTCCCTGAAGCAATCTTGGTTGAGAAATAGAAAAATATCCCTAAAACTATCAGCGTAGCTAAAAACTCTGTAAACGGCCCCATAAATTCAATGCGGCTGTGAGTTTTTGTACGCATGTGAATGTATTCAGAGCCTTCAGCTTGTAATTTTCCGCTCAAAATATTTTGTAAAGAAAAAGACTGAATCGTCCTCACTCCGTCTAAGGATTCCTTAATGGTCGAAGTGATACGTTCTAATTGCTGAATTCCCAAGAGTGAATACTTACGAATACTTCGGGAAAGCCGACCTAAGACAAAAGCTAAAAGCGGCGCCACTAATAAAATATAAAGTGTTAGCTGCGTATCAAGTTGAAATAAAGCAAAAATCAAAAAGATAAAAGTCAGCGGAGCACTAAATAAATCGGCAAATAATCTTAAGCCATCATGGATAATACGAACATCATTAAATGTTCGACTTAATAATCCACCGGAACCGGTGATGTAGTTATTATGGAATTTCAGATCAAGATTTAAGAATTTAAACTGAAGCTGTTCGCGAAGATCCTGTGAAACTCTTTCAGAAACAACGTTCATGGTGAAAATATGAAAGTAACGGCTGATCGCTATGGTTCCCGCTACCGCCACGCCGATCCAAGCAATCGACATTAATTTATCCTGTGATCCGCTGGACTCCATCATTTTCTCGATGAATAACGGAAGGTATCCCTTACAAGCTGCTCCGACTATTCCGGTGAAGCCCACTAAAATAAGTTTCTTTTTCTGTTTAAGTAAATTTTTGAGAATAAATTTAAGTTCCGGCGATAACATTAATTAACCCCTAAATATCTTTTTAAATACTGCCCGGTCAGGCTTTTTTTGGCTTTGATCATTTCCATCGGCGATCCGGCAAAAACGACTTCGCCCCCGGCTGCACCCGCATCGGGCCCCATATCAATCACGTAGTCCGCATTTTTAATAACATCCATATTATGTTCAACCACCACCACCGATCCGCCGGCTTCTATTAATTTATGCAAAACATTCATCAAAAGTTCGATCTCTTTGAAATGAAGTCCCGTGGTTGGTTCATCTAAAATATACAAAGTCGATTTTTGTGAAACCTGCGAAAGTTCTTTAGCAATTTTGAGTCGCTGTGATTCGCCGCCAGATAAGGTGCTGGCCGGTTGACCCAGGGTTAAATAATCTAAACCAACCTCTTTTAAAACAGAAAGAGGTTTTCTGATATTTGGATGAGCCACAAAAAAATTCATGGCTTCTGCCACCGTCATCGAAAGAATCTGGTGCACGTTTTTTCCGTTTAACATAATTTCTAAAATTTCCTGACGGTACTTTTTTGAATCACACACATCACAAGGGATAATAACGTTATCCATAAATTGCATGTCGATTTCTTCAAAACCAGTTCCACGGCACGATGGACAACGACCCCCATCCACATTCAGACTGAAAGTTCCAGGGGTGTATCCGCGTTGTTTGGCTTCAGGCACACTGGCCATGAGATTTCGAATATTATCAAAAGCTTTTAGATAAGTGATCGGAGAACTCCGGGCCGATTTGCCGATGGCCGATTGATCCACTAATAAAACATTTTTAATCGATTCATCTCCGTAAATTTTAGAGAATTTTTGAATAGGCAAGAAATCAATTTCTAATTTCTTGGCTAAGGCCGGATAAAGAGTCTTGGTAATCAGAGTCGATTTTCCCGATCCACTGACTCCGGTGACAACCACGAGTCGATTCAACGGAATGGCCACATCAATTTTTTTAAGGTTATTACCTTCACAACCCGTCAGTTCAATTTTGTATTTAAATTTTGTGATATCTACGGGCTTTGGCTGAATAAATTTATGAGACGACGTCATAATATACTGAGCTGTATTTGAATTCTTCGATTTAAAAAATTCATCCGCTTTTCCCGCAAAAACGACTTCCCCGCCCAGATATCCCGATCCGGGACCCATTTCAATTATATTTTCAGCATTTTTAATCACGTCATGATCATGTTCAACGATGACTAAAGTATTTCCTAAATTTTTAAGATCTTTTAAAATCGATATTAAGCGATCATTATCACGCGGATGTAATCCTACGGTAGGCTCATCAAGCACATACAAAGTTTGCGATAATCCCATTCCTAATTGATTGGCCAAAATCAAACGCTGGTATTCGCCACCGGATAACGTTCGCGTTTCGCGGTCTAAGGTTAAATAAGAAACTCCAACTCGCATCAAAAAATTTAAGCGTGATTTAACTTGTTTTAAAACTTCGCCGGCCACTTCTTCTTGGTAGGCGGTCAACTTTACATTTTCGAAAAATTCTTGAAGCTTATCAATGGTCAGAGCACTTAAATAAGTAATGGGTTTTTTATCAATCAAAATATTTTGAACTTCTTTACGTAATCGGGATCCGTGGCATTCCGGACAAAGACTTCCCGAGCGGTACCGTGAAATGAAAACGCGGACGTGCATTTTGTATTTCATTTGCTCTAAATATTCGAACAATCCTTTAACCCCGAAAAATTCTTTGGATCCATTCCACAAAAGATCTCGCTGGACCTTGGGTAAATCTTTCCAAGAAGCTTGCAGGCTGATTTTTTGTTTTTTGCAGTAAGCAAATAAAGCTTTTTTATCTTGTTCAGCACTCGGCATAGTGAAGGGATTGATGGCCCCTTCGGAAATCGAAAGATTCGAATTAGGTATAACTTTATTTTCATCCAGCTCTAAAATATTTCCGAACCCTTTACATTTTGGACAAGCGCCGATGGGAGAATTAAAAGCAAAAAGTTTTGATGTTATCTGCGGCGAGACTTTCCCACAAATCGCACAGGAAATTTCTTCACATAATTTAAGTTGCTCACCATCTGAGGTGATGATCAAAGCACGTCGCGCATTTTGTCCGATAATATACTTAATACTGGTATCATAAGCTTGAGTTAATGAATCAGTTAAGCGACCCTTTTCATCCCCGGAGAATTGTAAGCGATCAATCACGATATAAAATGAATCTTTTGGTAATCCTTTTTTAATCTGAGCAGGTTCCGAAATTTCAATTATTTCAACCGCTAACTTTGAGGATAAAGTAGCAGCTCGTAAATAACCATCTTGTAATAAAAGCGCATGCAGTTTTTTGCCGTCGACGACTCGGCCCTCTTTTGGAATTTCAACTAAAATATAACCCCGTTTATCTTTGAACTTTTCTAAGATAAGGTCAGTGGCTTCCGTGGTCGATTGACGGGTCATTGGTGTGTGATGTTCTGGGCAGTAGGGCGTAGCTATTTTTTCATAAAGTAGGCGCAGATAATCAATCAGCTCGGTCGTCGTGCCAACGGTTGAGCGACTAGATTTAATAGTATTTTTTTGCTCAATTGAAATCGCCGGTGGAATATTATTAATTCCTTCGATATCAGGCTTAGGAGCTTTATTTAAAAACTGACGTGCGTAATTAGACATGCTTTCAATAAAACGGCGCTGGCCTTCAGCAAATAATGTTTCAAAAGCCAACGAACTTTTTCCAGAACCTGACGGACCACAGATCACCGTGATTTCACCAAGTGGAATTTTCACTTCGATGTTTTTTAAATTATTTTGTTTAATGCCCCAGACATGAATCGATTTCATTATGACCTTTATTCGCCAAGATCTTGTTTTAAATGATCTACGGTTTCTTCTGTTTTTGTCGACGCTGCCGTTGGCTCAGTTCCTTCGACGTAAGCTTGTTCAATAATTCTCGAGGAAGCTGAATTAGCTAATTTTCCGCTTTGCGCATCAATTTTTACTTTGATCACATTGGGCGGTGCTTGAAACGAAATCACCGGTAATTTTTCGTGCACGGGTTTCATGTAATCCAGCCAAATCGGCAAAGCCGCACGACCTCCGACTTCACCACGCCCTAAAGATTTTTCCTTGTCAAATCCGACCCACACGCCGGTCGCCACATTCGGTGTGTAACCCATGAACCATGCATCAACATAGCCATTCGTGGTCCCCGTTTTACCGGCGATCTCTCGACCAAGGCTTGCGGCACGTCCACCGGTTCCCTGTGGATCCGTCACAGTTCCCGTAAGCATATCTGTGATAACATAAGCTACTTCTGGTTTGATCAACTGATCAGGATTATTAAAATAAAAATGATTTTCGTCCGCTGCTTCATTTTCTGTATCAACTTGATTGGCATGCAATTCTAAATACTTTTTGCGGTTCTCTTCAAATTCAGTATTTTTTGCTTCCATTTCTTTGGTGTATTTAATATCTAAAGATAGTTTCTCTAACAAAATTTTTCCACTTCGATCGGTTACACTTTTCACTAGCATCGGACGTGTTCGAAGACCGTTTCGTCCAAACTGAGAAAATACTTTGGTCATTTCATATAAAGTAATCGAACTCGATCCTAAGACCAGAGTAAAATCCGGATTTAATTTTGAAAAAATCCCCAGGCGCTGGGCGAACAGAGTCGCGTAAGGTACTCCGATATCCTCAACGATTTTAACCGAAGGGATATTTAATGATTTCACCAAGGCATTTCGCATAGTGATTTCACCGTTGAATTCTTTCCCATGGTTTGAAGGTTTCCACGTTTTTTCATCACCTTGGCCTTCATCGTCGGCACCCTCTTTATAAACTAAAGGCGCATCAATAATGCGAGTCGACGGATCATATCCTTTATCTAGTGCTGCCGCATAGACGAGGGCTTTAAATGAAGACCCTGTTTGTCGAGTAGCTTGAAGTGCACGGTTGTATTCATTTTTCGCGAAACTATATCCACCGACCATGGCAATAATATCTTCAGTCTGTTGATCAATCGAAAGTAATGACCCTTCTACGACGGGCTCTTGATCTAATTCCACCGCAACAAATGAAGATGTGTTCCCTGCTTTTTCTATAGGCTTCATACTTTTTTTATTTTTTGAGCTTCCTGGCACAACAACATTTTCAGATACAATCTTAACTAAAATCACATCCCCTTTGACTAAAGCCGCTGATGGTTTTTTAATTTGCGCCGACTCAGATTTAACGTCGGGATTTAATTTTCGGGCCCAGGTCATAGTTTCAAACGGAATGTACCCGGTGATTTCTGGTAACTTCACGGTCACGTAATTTTCTACGTCGTTGACCTGATCAACTACCGCTTCATAAGTTTTACCGACTTCTAAATAATTCGGAAGCTTCGCTGTTTTTCCTGCCGTTACCACAGCTTTGCCTTTGAAATTTTGCAAGGTGATTTCTTCAAATGTTCCATTTGGTAAAATAACCCGCTCTGGAGAAAGCTCGGAAATGATCGATTTTTTTTCTTTGATCAAAAATTCTTCTATTTCCTTGGGGTCGGTTAAATTTTTCGAAACCCCTCGGAACCCTTGCCGTTTATCAAGTTCCTTCAAACCCTTAACCATGGCAACGTTGGCGGCAATTTGATTGTCCAAATCTAAGGAAGCCACGACTTTGACCCCCTGATTTAAAATCACATCTTCACCCAGCTGTTCAACTAATAACTGGCGAATGGTCTCCATGTAGAACGGAGCTTTTTCTTCGTACTGCTCTTTTAAATAAACTTTAATCGGAGCGGCTTTGAAATCATTAGCTTCCTTTTCGGAAATAAATTTGTTTTCTGACATTCGATGTAAAACGTAAGACTGACGTTCTTTCGCACGAAGTGGATTTTTTACCGGTGAATACTCCGACGGAGCCTTAGGAAGACCGGCTAACATGGCGGCTTCGGCAATGGTTAATTTTTTTGCTGGTTTTTTGAAATAAGTTTGGGCGGCCATTTCGATGCCGTAAGCACTTTGACCGAAATAGATCTGATTCAAATAAAGATAAAGGATATCTTCCTTGGTTAAATCTTTTTCCATTTGCAAAGCTAAAAGAATATCCCTAATTTTTCGGCCAAAAGTTTTCTCATTGGTTAACAATAAAGTTTTTGCCACTTGCTGAGTGATGGTCGATCCGCCTTGTACATTTCGGCCGGCCCGCATGTTGGCGATGGCGGCGCGGAACAGCGCCTGAAGATTAATTCCTTTATGCTGAAAGAACTGATCATCTTCGGCGGCGATAAAAGCTTTGATCACATGATCAGGAATTTCTTTGTAAGGGATCAAAACGCGACGTTCTCGAAAAAATTCGCCTACTTTTTTTCCGCTGCGATCATAAACCTGAGAAACCAAAAGCGGTTTGTAATCTTCAATCTTCATGACTTCAGGCAGTGAACTCTGGATTTTTTTATAAACTAAATAAAGGCCCGCACCGGTAAGAACACACAATACTAAAATTCCGATAAATATCTTTTTTAACATTCGAAAAGAGTATCAGAACACCGTGTTTGAGTGTAGTCCGCTTTAAGACTTTGGCGTAGGATTCAGACAAATACGCGGCGCATCGAAATGATGTCCCTGAAGTTAGCGGATTATTTTTTACTCTTATGTTGATTGTGCATAAATCGCATTTGCAGAAGCTCTACCGCTAAGGCAAATCCCATCGGTAAATAAATGTAAGCTTTTGGAACGTGACCACCCATACCTTCGATGCCTAAGGTCACACCGATAGTGATTAAAAACGATAAAGCTAATATTTTTAAAGTTGCGTGTTTTTGCACAAATGAAGCAATGGCTCCCGCAAAAATAAGTACCAGCACAAAAGAAACCACCACTGAAGAATAAATAACCATCAGATGATTGGTTAAACCAACCGCGGTGATCACTGAATCAATCGAAAAGACAATATCAAGCATCAGAATCTGAGCGATGGCTGCGCCAAAACTCATCACCTGAGATTTGTGTTCAGATCCTCCTTCGCGAGTTTCAACGACATGATGAATTTCTTTAACGGCTTTATACAAAAGAAATGCGCCGCCCGCGATGAGGACCAAGTCTTTGTAGCTAAAATTTCCTATGACGGGCTCGCTGAGTTGCACCAGATAGCTCGCACCCATTAATAAAATTAACCGGGCCGCAAGTGCTAAAGACAAACCAATATTTCGAACTTTCTTTCTTGATTCAGGTGCTACCCGGTCAGTCACGATGGAAATCAGTAAAATATTATCAATTCCCAGTACAAGTTCCAAACCGACTAAAAGAGCAAAGGTGGCTAATAAGTTATAATCCATGAGATTGAACGTATAATCTCTCACGCTACTCGTCAATGATCGACTCTTTCGCTCAAACTCCATTAACATTGAGGAATAAACAAGGAGTTTATCTTGAAAAATATTTTATTCAGTTTCATGGCTGCAGTTTTATTCATGCTTCCAGTTTCGGCTTTGACGGAAGAAATTTCAGGATCAATTGTCAATGAACATCCCGGAGTCGGTCATATCGCCGTTGTCGGAGACAGTTTGGCGGCGGGATTCAAAGCAACCGACAGCAAAGTAAAACCCGCAGGGTGCCTATCGCAAAATTTTGATCACGATAAAATAATTAACATTGCTATTCCTGGTCTAACCAGCGAACAAATTTTAAAAGCCGCACGTAAAATTTTAAAATATAATTCGAAATTAGTTTTTATTAGTTCCGGTGGAAACGATACTCTGCAAGATGATAAAAAACCGGGATCCTACCCGAAACAAAAAACTTTGGATGAAATGAATTTGATGTTTGATGCTTTTTTAAAAACCGGAGCCGTAGTGGCTTATTTAGGATTAAATCCTCCAGCTCCGTATCCCATTCGTTTGCCTGAAATCACACAGATGGCTTTAAACAAAGGGGTTATTGTCGTCGATGGTATGAACGGTTTGTGGGAAAATCCACAATTGATGTCGGATCACGTTCACCCAAATAATGCGGGCTACGCCATCATGTGCAGCAGAATCGTCAGCAGCATTCAGTCATATTACCCGTAATCACACAGTCCATTTTTTTTGATAAAGTTGATCCGGATCGTACATGCCGGCTTGGCGTTCGATGTTGAAGACGCGGGATCGGGGATCTGATCCCTGTCCTGATAAATAAAGCCAATTTCCCCAATTTAAATCCACATCATAATCGACCAGCTTTTTCTCAAAGTACGCAGCACCCCAGGTCCACGGGCACTTCAAATCATGAATAAGATAGCTGGCTACATTTTGACGACCACGATTAGACATCCAACCGGTTTCATTCAGTTCATTCATATTTGCATTGATAAATCGGCTTTCTGTTTTTCCTTCGCACCACTGCAAAAATTTCGCTTTGTCTTGGCCAGAAAATTTATATTTTCTTGCTCCAGTTGCTTTAAGTCCGTCCCGCAGAAAAATTTTGTTCCCATACTTTAGTGAAAAAAACTTAAAGTAATCCCGCCATAAAAGTTCAAACACCACCCAGTAAGTCGATTCATTCGCCTTCACAGTCGCTTCAAATTTTTTGAGTTCAGCGTAAACCGTTCGCGCCGACAAGCTCCCTAAATTCAGACCCCTTGAAAATCGAGTCGAATCGTTGATGTCCAATAAACCATTTCGAGTATCCTTATAAGATAAGACCGATTCTGTTTCCCAAAAATAGTGATTCATTCTTTCCAATAAGTGGTTCTCTGAAGAATCTTGACTTGATCCCACCGCAACTGAATCAACAAGTGATTGCAAATTTTGAGTTAATTCAATCTGGGCTGGAAAGCGATCTGGCTTTGGAACAGGTTTTTCGATGATCAAAGCGGATTCAATTTTTTTTCTGAAATCAGTAAAAACTAAAGGCATGTGGTCCAAAGTAAACGGAAGATTTTTTTCAGCAACCAAAGTGGCTTGATCAAAAGTTTCGATTTGCACATTTTTTTCTTTCGTGATCTCATTAATTTTTTGCTCTTCTAGTTTTTCGTGATAGGCATATTCTGAAGTGTAAAAAAGCTTTTCAATTTTTAATTCGTCGATCAGGGTCGGTAAAATTTGAATTAAAGGCTTACTAAATAAAATAACTTTCTGTTCATAGGCTTTTAGTTTTTCATTCAAATTACCCAAAGCTTCCATCACGGCTTGTTGCTTAAATTGACTTAACCGATGGTAATTTTTATCGACACACCAAAAAATAAGGCCTTCGCGGGATTGATCACAAAAATTTTTTAAAGCCGTATTGTCATTGATACGAATGTCATTTTTAATCCAGTAGGCTGATCGCATAATTACTTTCCTTCGACTTTAAAATGGTTTATACTTGTATGAACTATATTCAAATTGAATCACCAAAACAAGCGAATCTCCGCTTCTTAAGGATTTTCCATGACCCCGTTTAAAATCTTTTTAGGTATTGATCAAACTGGTGCCACCGATCAAAAAGGAAAGCCGAAAAAATTGAATTGCACACTTATTGATGCACAAAATTTCGATGAAGGCCACGATCTTCAAGTTTATCCAGGTTTGCATTTAGAACATCTCAACACGTCGGCCATCAAAGATCTCATAAAAATTCATATAAAGGACTTCAAAAATCAACCCGTGCTTATTTGTATTGATACAGCTTTTGGCTTACCTCTTGAATTAAATGTCCATTATAAAAAAATTTTTGAAAAAGCGGTGCATTTTCAGTTTAACGAAAAACCCTTCGGGGCCTTGACGGCCTACCAATTCTTTAATTCATTTCTAAAAAGTGATGAAATTGTAAAACGAAAAGTCGATCAAATCACTAAGGCAAACAGTGTCTTTAATTTAACTCCATTTCAAAAAAACATTGGCTGCGGCAGTTTCAGGTCCATCAAGGAATTAGCGCTCAATTTAAACGACTTCGATCTTTGGCCTTTTGAGCTCACAAAAAAACAATTTGTCATGGCCGAAGGATACCCCAGTTATAATTGGAAAAAGTTACTTAAAATTAAAAATCGGAGCTTAATCGAACTGAAGAAGAAGCTTCCGACGCTCAATTTTGAAAATGTAGATCAAGCAGATAGTTTTATTTTAGCGTTAGGCGCGTTGAAATATCAAAAACAGATTTTCCAAAAAAGTCCTGCGATTGCAAAAAAAGAGGGCTGGATACTCGGAGTACCTTATGAATAAAGAAAGTAAAATTTGTCAAAGCTGCGGACGCACCATCGAATACCGAAAAAAATGGGAAAAAGACTGGGATCAAGTTAAATACTGCAGTCAAAGCTGTAAATCAAAAAAGAACAGTTTTGATTTTAAAGCCGATATTTTAAAGCGACTTAACGATCAAAAAGTTAAATCTTCAATTTGTCCCAGCGATATCCTGCCGCCAGAACAAAAACAAAATAAAGAAATGATGGAGTATGTCCGCCGAAGCGCCCGCCTGCTGGCTCACGACGGCCAAATTGAAATCACGCAAGGAAATAAAGTCGTCGATCCTGAAGACTTCAGAGGCCCGATCCGGCTTCGATTGAAACGATCTTAAAAGTAATAATTTTTTGTAAAAAAAGAAAAATTGAATTCTGAGCGACTAGAATTCAAATCCCATAAAGGTGAAACCTAAATGGCGGAAAGCGAGGGATTCGAACCCTCGAGCCCCGCGAAGGGCTGCCAGTTTTCAAGACTGGTGTATTCAACCGCTCTACCAGCTTTCCGTCGTCTGTTTTATGCAATTTCATGAGGGGGATCAAGCGTTTACCCTTATATTGCAGTTCGTTATACAACGAAGGCCCAGTGATTGCTCACGCGGCCTTACTTCTTGCTTTAAATCAATGCTAATTACTTAATTTCGGTTTTGTTTCCCATGTACGGTCGAAGAGCCGTCGGAATTTCGACTGATCCATCTTCGCGTTGATAATTTTCTAAAATGGCAATCAATGTTCGACCGACAGCTAAGCCACTGCCATTCAAAGTGTGAACAAATTGCGGCTTACCGCCGTCTTTTGGTTTGAAGCGAATGTTTGCACGGCGTGCTTGAAAATCTTCGAAGTTCGAACACGAACTGATTTCACGGTAGGTGTTCTGTCCTGGTAACCAAACTTCAAGATCGTAAGTTTTTGACGATCCAAAACCCATATCACCGGTACACAATAATGAACGCCTAAATGGTAAAGCTAATGCGATCAAAATATTTTCGGCATGAGATGTTAATTGCTCATGCATCTCAAAAGATTGCGACGGGTGACAAAACGTCATCAGTTCAACTTTATCGAATTGATGCTGGCGAATAAGTCCTTTGGTGTCGCGCCCGTGGCTTCCGGCTTCAGAGCGAAAACATGGTGAATACGCGCAAAAAGATTGCGGCAATTCAGCTTCAGTCAGAGTTTCACCGTTATAATAATTCGTCACCGGAACTTCGGCGGTGGGAATCAAATAATAATCGGTGCCGGTTAAATGAAAAACTTCGTCTTTAAATTTTGGAAACTGTCCCGTACCGAGTAAGCTTTTACTGTTCACGATAAACGGGGGAATCATTTCAGTGTAACCATGTTTGGTTGAATGTATATCCATCATGAATTGGATGAGTCCGCGTTCCATTTGTGCGGCCGCCCCTTTTAGAAAAGCGAAGCGGGCTCCGGTGGTTTTTCCGGCGCGTTCAAAATCAATAATATTTAATTTTTCACCTAATTCGAAATGCTCTTTAGGTTTGAAATTCATTTTTTTAATTTCGCCCCAGGTTTTAACTATTTTATTACCGGTTTCATCTTTTCCCACCGGAACTGAGCTATGCGGTTTATTCGGTAAAACATAAGCTAAATTTTGCACGCGCTCATCGGCCTCTTGAGCTTTTAATTCAAGATCTTTCACTTTAGATTTTAATTGATCGACCTCAGCTAATACGCTTGTGGCATCTTTACCTTCGCGCTTTAAAATTCCGACCTCAGCTGATAATTTATTTTGTTTGGCTTTTTCGGTCTCAGAGATTGAGATTATTTCTTTACGTTCAATATTTAATTTTAAAAGTTGTTCCAATGTTTTAACGTGTTCATCGGCGCCACTACGATTCAGTAAGCCTTGCTTGTAATCAGCTAAGTAATCAATCCCGTTTGTCTCTGCTTTTTTTTCTAATAATTTGATATCGATCACAAAATTTCCTTTTATTTTTTACTTTTAATTCGGGGCGACCAAGATGTACATTCTCATTAAGGCTCCGGCCAAAACACAAATAACATCGAAAACAATGATTTGCAAAATGGTCAGTCGGGAAAGTAAAGTATAAATCAAACTTAAAAACAAAACTGTCAGGAAGACTAACATAAATGTTCCTAGATGAAAAAGCTCTTGAAGGATCAAGGCCAAAACAAATCCTACAAAAAACCCCGAGATCAGGCGTAAAATAATATGAGACAATGAGTGCGTCGCATTTTTAGCCCCTTGCTGTACGTTGGCTGAATAACCTTTGATTTTATCTGATACGCCCATAGATCTCCTTGGTACACCATAATTATCATTAAACGGCAGGCTCTCAAAGCACTAATTACCCCAGCTAATTACCTAGGCTACTTAACTTGTTTTCAATTTCTTTGGCATCAAAGGAATTATGCGCCGTTAAATCTAAATAATCTTGGAAATACTTAAAAGCCTTCGCGCGCTCGCCCCGCGCCTCCATAATATAACCCATTTCACGAAAATAAGAATAGTTTGCTGATTCCTTATTATGCCCTTCAATGACTAAATCTTCTGCCTGATCGATGGATCCCGCCAAACGATGGCATGCGGCCGCTTTAAAATAAAATTCCGAAACCGGGCGAAGTTTGAGGACAATTGAGTAGTCATTTGCACACTGAGAAAATTCACCCTGCTTTTTAAAATTTTCTGCGCTTAAAATGTAGGGATCGGCTAAATTTGGATTTTTTTTCTTTTCGGTAGCGAGATCTTGCATGGCCTCTTGATAAAGGCCCATGGCCATTTTAGCCTTAGCCGTAAAATAATAAACCTTTGGGTAATTTGAATTATTCTTCTTCACTAGTTCAAAACGGGCTAAGGCCTCGGTTAATAATTTATTGGCTTGCGCGGGTTTTGATTCGTTCTCTCCCGTCTCCAACTGCAACTGAGCCACCGAAAACATCGGCTCGACATCAGAAGGATCTAAAGCGGCCGCTACCATGTAATAGCGTATGGCATTGGTGAAATCCCCTTTGCTTTTATAACAACGAGCTAAACCCAAACTGGCTTTGGTATTTTTTGGATCCGCATCCACTACACGCTGGTAGATTTCTTGCGCGGTGGCGGTTTTTTCTTGTTGCTCGTAAAATTCAGCCAGCGCTAATCGGTAGTCTGCAGTATAAGGAAAACTTTTGATCAGCTCGAGATAATATTTTTCAGAACGCTGACTTCCGTCTTTGGCAAAAATATAGCGGGCGTAGGTGATTTGTGATTCGGGCCATGCTGGCTCGAGATCAATCGCGCGCGCCGCATATTTTTGTGCATTTTCTAAAGCGCGGGCCTTTTCTGATTCTAGGCCTTCGCTGCCGGCTTGGCCTGGTCT
>JACMMZ010000068.1 GCA_014378775.1 Pseudobdellovibrionaceae bacterium | reverse complement strand
CAATCGTTTTCTGATCGCCTGCTTAAAATGGTTCACCGCGAACACAATGCCGCACAAACTTTAGAAACACTTCGTTTGCTTGAGTCCTACAAACTGAATTATTCATTCGATATTCTTTTCGCTTTACCGACCCAAACTTTAGCAGAATTAGAATACGACTTGAGCGTGGCTTCAAGCATGGGAATGTCGCATGTTTCGCCCTATTGCTTAACTGTACCGGAAGGTCATCCGCTGTCTAAAAATCGTCCTTTGGACGTAGACCAAATTGAAATGTTTGAAATGATTCACAAAATGCTCGTAGCAAAAAATTTTCACCGCTACGAAATCTCTAATTATGCTCAACCCGGTAAAGAGTCTCGACATAATTTGCTGTATTGGACTGATCAACCCTATTGGGGGCTGGGATTAAGCGCTCATTCTTACTCGAAAGAATCAGATTGGGGCACACGATTTTGGAATGCTTCAAATATCAATATCTACGAAAAAAATATTCTTAAAGCTGGCGAATCAGAAAAGCTTGAATACCATGAGTCTTTAACCGATTTTTGTTACACCTCGTTGCGCTTGGAAAAGGGTTTATTTAAGTCCCGACTGCTGGCAAAATTTGGAACCAAAGCTCTCGACGCAATAGAGCAAATTGCTCGGCCTCTCGTCGACCAAGGGCTTATGAAACTGTTAGATAATAGCTGGTCTTTAACGGATAAAGGCGTTTTTATCAGCAATCAAATATATGAGAAGTTCACCTTCCTTAAATCTGATTTTTCATGAATCAATCAGCCCTTTTTGAGCATTGACAAAATCGCGAGAAGACACACACTAGTATATATATTTTAGGGGATTTTACAGTATGAATGAAGACCAAAATAAGCCAGAGACAAATACAAGCGGTTCAGAGACTCAGCCTGAACTTTCAGAAGCTGAAACGTTACAGGCCGAAGTCGGTAAGTGGAAAAATGAATTTCTTTACCTCAAGGCCGAATTTGATAACTACAAAAAAAATGTTCTTAAAGAACGCTCTGACTTGCTGAAATACGGAGCCGAGCGTGTGGCCAAAGATATGCTTGAAGTGGCAGATAATTTCGAACGTGCATTAGAATTTAAAATTACGCCGGATACGGTGAATAACTTCAAACAAGGTATGGAGATGACGTCGAAAGATTTAAAAGACGCCTTAGCCAAGCACGGGATTCAAGAAGTTCCTGGGTTAGGTCAGCCCTTTAACCCTCAGTATTTCGAAGCTATCAGTTCCGAGGTCACCGACAAATTTGCCGAAGGTTCAATTTCGCGTGTGTTTAAAAAAGCTTATAAATTGCATGATAAAATTATTCGTTTAGGACAAGTCATCGTCGCAACTACACCTAAAGATATAAATTAAGGATTTAAATTTTGAGTAAAAAAGACTTTTACCAAATTTTAGGTGTTTCGCGAACTTCATCGGAAGATGAAATTAAAAAGGCTTATCGAAAGCTTGCGATGCAGTATCATCCTGATAAAAATCCCGGAAACAAAAAAGCTGAAGACAAATTTAAAGAAGCTTCAGAAGCTTACGAAGTCCTCAGTGATACCCAAAAAAAACAAAACTATGATCAATTTGGATCTGCTGACGCAAACGCTTCTGGTGGCGGTGGCAATCCCTTTGGCCAAGGCGGTCCACGATATTCCCGCTCTTCGGCAGGACCCGAATCTTTCTCTGATATTTTCGGAGATTTATTCGGAGGAGCCGGAGCTCAAGGCTTTGGTAACGGTGGAGGCGGCTTCTCACAGCGTGGCCGGGTTCCGCAAAAAGGGGCGGATCTTCGTTACACGCTAACTATTTCTTTAGAGGAAGCTTTTGCCGGAGCAGAAAAAGTAATCGTCTTCGCACGGCAAAAAGGTTCTAAAGAAGAAAATACTAAATTATCCGTCACCGTGCCCCCCGGGGTTAAAGAAGGCCAGCGCTTAAAGCTAGCCGGTGAAGGCGATTCCCCGGCTTCTGGTTTGGCCGGCGATCTTTATGTTATTATTAATTTGCAACAGCATCTTTTATTTAAACGTGAAGACTACGACATCATTTTGGATTTACCCCTTAAATACACCGACGCTATTTTAGGAATGGAAGCCGAAATTCCAACTTTATCCGGAAAATCACAAATCAAAATTCCGCCGGGAACTTCGACCGGACAAGTTTTGCGTTTAAAAAATAAGGGTTTTCCGAAATTAGGCTTAACCGGGCAAGGTGATATGTTGGTTAAAATTATTGTCGACATCCCGCAAACCGTTTCGCTTAAGCAAAAGCAATTAATCGAAGACCTGCATGCGATGAACGAAGATACCCCCTTAGTAAAATCTTACAACGACCGGCTTGCGTCGTTATTAAAAACTCGATAAAGAAAGTGCTTTTACACATGAAAAATTATTTTCTCTCTTTTAGTTTTATAAGCGTTTGTTTTTTATTTTCTTGTTCTTCAACTCCACTGATTCAGACCCAGAATCGCGCTGGCTCCAAGCGATCTGCAACACCAGTGTTGCATCAAAGTTCCGAATTCAACAAAACACTTCCTCATGCGAATCAGGAACCAGTCACTACGCCTGCACCAATGCCAGTGCCGGTTTCGGCCATTATCAAACCAGATCCCAAGCCGCGATTAACTTCAGATAAATCATTTTCGACCGAATATAAAAAAATTGGCGTTATCTTGCCTTTAACCGGAAAAAATTCAACTTTAGGTCAGCGTGCCCTGTCGGCAATTCGTATGGGTTTAGGTATCACAGATTCGTCTTCTGATTATTCGTTGGCCCTTTATGACACTCAAGGTAATCCCGAATTAGCCGCAAAAGGTGTTGAAAAACTTTTACAAGACGACCACGTCATTGCCATCATGGGTGGTCTTGGCGCGAAAGAGGCCACGGTGATTTCGCAAAAAGCTGAATTTTTTCAAGTTCCGCTTTTTATGTTTTCCCAAAAATCAGATCTGACAAGCGATGCTCTTTATACTTTTAGAAATTCGGTCACTCCGGCCATGCAGACCAGCAAACTGGTTCACTTCGCTACGCAAAACTTAGGCTACAAAAAGTTCGCCATCCTTTATCCAAACGATGCTTATGGTGTAGAGTTCGCCAATCAGTTCTGGGATCATGTATTGGCCTACGGGGGGAGTGTGGTTGCGGCTCAGGTTTATGATCCTAAGGCCGTGGATTTAACCTCTTACATTCAAAAAATGGTTGGGACTTATTATGTGGAAAGCCGTGCAGAGGAATATAAAGAAAAGTTAGAGTCCATCAAAGAAAAAGATAAAAAGAAGAATCCAACTGGTGCGGCCAAGAAAAAAACTCGTGAAAGCGAAGCGACCGATAATATTTTAGAGCCTATCGTCGATTTTGACGCCATCTTTATTCCTGATAGCAGTAAAGCCATGGGTCAAGCCATTGGCTTTTTCCGCGCTGCAGACGTGGCCCAGATGACTTATTTAGGAACGAACCTGTGGAATACTGAAGATCTCGCAAGACGTGCTAATCAAACCAATACGAACAAACAGAACCATTTTTATTTCGTTGATACGATCATTACCGATGAACAACGCCGGAAATCAGCATTCAATACTGAATTTATAAATACTTTCAAAGAAGATCCTTCCATCATCGAAGTTCAAACTTTTGAGGCGGCTAAAATTCTACGAGATACGATTTCATCGGGCGCACGCGACCGCTCAAGTCTAGCTAACCGCCTTAAAGAACTCGGGCGCAAGCAGGGGGCCTTTTCCGAGATCTATATGAATAACTCAAATGAAGTTGTTCGTGATCTTTCTGTTTTAAAGCTAGAAAACGGCTCAATTCTTCCTCAGTAGTTATCCACATTTTTATTTAAAATGACTAACCTTTAGTGCCCTTGAATAAGTCATAATTTCCAAGACAGCATAAGAACATCACGTTCTTATCTTTTTGACGGAGAAATTATATGACGCCAAAGGCACAACATAAATTGTCACTATTAAAAATGAAGCAGATGTTGCTCAATCAAATGAGCTTTCTCAAAGCAGAATTTAATCTTGTGGATAAGTCTAAGGGTGATGAAAGTGATCAATCCGTAGCACATCAAGAAGAGCATTCGTTTTTAATTACGCAAAGCAGATATAAATTCCAATTAATGGAAATTGATTACGCATTATCGCGCATTGAAAATGGAAGCTATGGAATCTGCGAAGAAACTTTGGAGCCGATCGAAGATGTCCGTTTGAAAGCGATTCCCTGGACACGGTACAGTATAGAGGGGGCAGAAATCAGAGAAGCCACCCTAAAAAAAGCTGATCGCAGAAAAATGTGTGCCATATGATTCGTCACACTAATTAATTAAATAAAAAAGTTTTTTTGATGACACTCGTTTAGCAAAAGTTAATTATCCCCCTTAACGATTTACCGGCTTTCAAAATTTCAACCAGGTTATTCTGGTGAGGGGGAAATTAGTGAAAAAAACCGTTAATAAAAAATCAGAAGTTGTTGCAACCGAATCAGCACAGGTTGATCAAACAATGATGTTGATTGAATTAGCTCTAATTAAAGAAAATTTATTATTTCAAAAATCTGAAATTTTAAATCGCGATCAAGAATTTAAAGCCGCACAGACCACCATTGAAAAATGCTCTGATGATGCGGATTCAACCGTGCAAGAATTAAACAACAATGTTTCAATTCATTTGCACGAACGAGAACGTAAATCACTTTACGCAATCGAAAAAGCCTTGTCGAAATTTGCCGAGAATACATATGGTATGTGTGAATTATGTCATGATGACATCGGATTGAAGCGCCTTAAGGCTAGACCTTTGGCGGTCCTGTGTATTGGTTGCATGGAAGAATCTGAAAATTCGATTCGCAACAATTTGTACCTTCAGTAACTCCTTTTATATTCTTAAAACAACCCTATTTCTTCTCATGGAGAGAGAGATCAATAGAGCAAATCTGTTGGTCTGCTGACATGGATGTCGGTCTTGATTTTTCGATTATTATCACAAAAAAGTAAAAACCAGACGTTGATATCGTTGAGTGTTCACCTGTGTGTTCCGAGAAATAGGTTACGAAAACAGGAGCACACATGGCAATTGATAATCAACAAGTTGAAATTCCTCAAACTATCCCGATGTTACCCGTACGCGATATCGTGGTTTTTCCCTACATGATCATTCCATTGTTCGTAGGTCGAGAAGCCTCGATCAGATCAGTTGAAGATGCCTTAGCTAAAAATAGACTTATATTCTTAGCTTCTCAAAAAGATATTACCGAGGAAAATCCATCGCCGGAATCAATTTACAAAATTGGTACCGTCGCAAAAATCATGAGAATGCGAAAGCTATCAGATGGACGTGTTAAAATCTTGATTCAAGGCGAAGCCAAAGCTCAAATCACATCATTCACAAAAACCAACGGGAGCTTTGAAGTTTCTGTGGAAAAAATTGAAGACACGGCGACAGCCCACACTCAACCTGAAATCGATGCTTTGTTAAGAACGGCTAAAGAATCTATCGAAAAAATTATCGCTTTCGGTAAAGCTTTATCACCCGATATCTTATTAGTATTAGATGATGTGACTGATCCAGGTCGAGTTGCAGATCTCATCGCAAGTAACCTTGGAATTAAAGTTCAAGACGCTCAAAAAGTTTTAGAAACTACCAATGCCTTTGATCGCCTCTCCCTTGTGTGCAATCTTCTTCAGGCTGAATTAGAAGTTTTACAAACTCAAGCTCGTCAACGCGGAACAAATCGTGCCGATGATTCAAAAAATCAGCGCGAAAATTTCTTGCGCGAACAAATGAAAGCCATCAAAGGTGAACTCGGTGAAAATGGTTCGGCTGATTCTAAATCAGAAGAGATGGATGAATTAAGAACAAAAATTAATACGGTCGGTATGCCTGAGCCGGTTAAACTTGAAGCTTTGAAACAATTATCACGTTTAGAGCGGATGCATCCAGATGCATCTGAAGCTACAATGGTTAGAACATACTTAGATTGTATGGTTGATCTTCCTTGGGCTAAAGGCACAGTCGATATTCATGATTTAGCTCGCTCGAAAGCGATATTAGATGATGATCATTATGAATTAAACAAAGCTAAAGAACGTGTTCTAGAATTCTTAGCGGTGAGAAAATTAAAAGCCACGATTAAGGGTCCAATTCTTTGTTTCAGTGGTCCTCCGGGAGTCGGCAAAACCTCTTTAGGCAAATCAATTGCTAAAGCAATGGGTCGTGAATACTTCCGTATCGCACTTGGCGGAGTTAAGGATGAAGCTGAGATTCGTGGTCACAGAAGAACTTATGTTGGAGCTATGCCAGGCAAAATTATTCAAGCTTTGCGCCAATGTAAAACAAATAATCCAGTTATCGTGCTTGATGAAATTGATAAAATGGCTTCTGATTTCCGAGGCGATCCAGCTTCAGCTATGCTCGAGGTGTTGGATCCTGAACAAAATGCATCATTTCGCGATAACTATCTTAATGTTGATTTCGATTTATCAAAAGTATTATTTATCGCAACGGCTAACGTAGTTGAAAATATCCCTGCGGCCTTACGTGACCGTATGGAAATGATTTACATCCCGGGTTATACTGAAAACGATAAATTATTGATTACCAAAAAGCATTTGATAGACAGACAAATCGAAGCGAACGGAATCACTAACGAAAATATTAGCTTTACTGATGAAGGTATCAAATTTCTCATCGCAGGTTACACTCGCGAAGCGGGTTTACGTAGCTTAGAAAGAGAAATTGGTTCGGTTTGTCGAAAAGTTGCCAAGCAAGTTGTTATGAATGGGGCTTCCTTTGTTGAAATTACCGCAGCCAAGGTGTCTGAACTTTTAGGTCCAGCGCGCTTCATCCGAGAAGATAGGCTTATGGAATCTAACATCGGTGTGGTTCAAGGTTTAGCTTGGACCCAAGCTGGCGGAGAAGTTTTATTAATTGAAGCATTAAAAATGAAAGGCAAAGGCGGATTAATGTTAACGGGCCAATTAGGCGACGTTATGAAAGAATCAGCTCATGCAGCCATGTCTTATGCTAAAGCACACATGGATGAATTAGGAATTCACCCTGATGCATTTGAAAAATTTGACATTCACGTTCATTTACCCGCTGGTGCTATTCCTAAAGATGGTCCATCGGCAGGCATCACATTAACCACGGCGCTCGTCAGTTTACTAACGAACACTCCGGTTAGAAGTGATATTGCGATGACCGGTGAAGTGACATTACAAGGCCGCGTTCTTCCTGTAGGTGGAATTCGTGAAAAATGTTTAGCAGCCCTTAACTTAGGAATTACCAATATTATTATCCCGATGGCCTGTGCGAAAGATCTTGAAGACATTCCGCAAGTGTTTAAAGAAAAAATCAATTTTATCTTAGCTGAAAACTTAGATGAAGTCTTCGCAGTCGCTTTTGAAAAATCTGGAAACTTCACGGCAAGAAATACAGATAAAAAAGATGCGAAAAAGAAACAAGCTAATTCGCCAGCTGCTTAATTGAAATTTGAATAAGTCTAAAAAAGGGGAATTACATTTAAGTAGTACCCCTTTTTTTATTATTTGAGATCCAGGAGCTTTTATGAAAAAAAATATTTTTTTTGTCATTTTGATAATTTCTTATCATTCGGCCTATGCTTGGCCTCCGACTTACGGAGCTGAATTTGAACTGACCAACAAATCCATTCAAAATTCAGATGCTGATTTTTCAGCATCTCATCTGGCCACTTCACCGGAAAAAGCGGCTCAGGTCGAATTAATTAATTACCTCAAGAAAAAATGCCAAGCTACAGGATGTATGATCGAAGAAAATCCCGGTAAATACGATATTGATTACACGCTTAAATTCAAAGATGGTTTTTGGATCAAATACAGCTACGATCCGGGTTGTGTCGAAATAACATTTAAGCCCTTAACCTTGGTCGAGCTTCATGAAAATGCCGTGCGAGTAAATGAATATGTTTTTGCTGCTGGAAAAGCGGTAAAAATGTTTAGCCCAAAAGATAATACTTCACATTTTAATCTAGGTATAAATTCCATGTTCGATGGTAGTGCTGAAAAATTTCTGAAATTTTTCGTGGATTATGCGAATCGGCCCGACTTAGCCTTAGGTAGCCTTGGTTCTGATATTAATAATGCTCCCCCACTTTCAGTTTTGAAAAATGAGCAGCGCTCTGCTTTGAAAAAAATCGTCAAAGATTTTAATGACGGGAATTTGAAAACGGTCGCCGAAGCTGCCAAAAGAATCCAAAATGAAGTTTACACGGCTTCTTATAATCCGGACTGGGGAGGACAAAACCATTACCAGGCTGTCGGACTGAAATACGTCAATAAAACAAAACTTTCAGAAAAAGATGCGCCGATGGAACTCCGTAGTGTTTGGGCTCAGCAAAGCATGGAAGATTTCATTCTTGTCGCAAAACTCGTTGAAGCACGCGTTCAATATTTGAATAAGTCGAATCTCAAAATAGTTTACAATGAAACTAAAAAACAAGAATTCACTAATGAACAACTCAAAACAAGATTTCAAATTTACGTGACCGAAACGGGGCTCAATTTTGAGGATTACACCTCTTTATTGCCTGCAGAAGTTCGCGAATCTCGTGTAACGGCCATAGCCGGAAAGACGACTCGGGTTGAAACCAAATTATTAGATTTGATTGATTATTTTGATCTTTTATCGAGCTCAGAGTTTGTTCGAAACCAATATATTGAAGTTCTGTCCAACCCAAAAATTCAATCGGATCCGCGATGTGTGGCTTACCAGCAGTACTTTGAGAAAATGTCCCTAAAGGGTGATTTATTTACAGCGGAGCTGTCTTGGTTTGCCCGAGTCCTTACTTTTTTAGGACTGAGTCCACGCGAGACAAAAGAACAGATCGAAGAACGCAACACGAAGGATCTTTTTAAAAGTTTACATCAGGACATTGTGAAGAAGAAAATTGAAAAAGGATCGGATCAATCCAGAATTGTTTTGCCAGAGGTCCCATCAAATCGACCCCAAATAAAATGTAAAAATTTATTTTAGTGACCGCGTAATCGGTCGTTTTCGGATTCGAGAACCTTAATTAATGTTTTCAAATCGGAAATCTCTTCGCGCAAATCCGAAATTTGCGCCTCTTTATCGTGTAAAACCTGGGTGTAGGCTTTTTTAAGATCAGCCAACAATCTGTTGGCTGCCGTGATAACTGATTCCCCAGTTTCTTTCGCAGTTTCGTGAAAAACGTCACTTTTAAGGGAGGGACGATGTTGTTCACCAAGCGTTGCAGTTGAGGGAGGGGCCGAGTCCAGGATCATGTATCGTCCGTCATCAAATCGGAATTCAATTTCGGTCGATTTAATTTTGCGTCTTAAAGTTGAAATACTGACTTTATGTTTATTTGAGTATTCATTTAAAGATAACCACATATTTCCACCCTTTCTGACTACTCAACGCTATCATAGCCTTTAGCCTTGTCAAACATGCTGTAAAAATTTTTGAATAGCTAGCCTTTCGGCGTGCCTAGTCACCCTTGTCAAATGCCCTTTAACACGACAAATATCTAGTTTATGAGTGGCTACTCAGGATGAAAGCTTCGCTGTTGGCTGAATATCTTGCCTTTTTTTGCGAATACCTAGACCTTTGTCCTATGGATATTCAGAAAAAAAAGAAGATTGCCTTGGTTCTTAGTGGTGGTGGAATAAAAGCCGCCGCTTACCATATTGGAGTCTGCTTGGCTCTTCAAGAAAAAGGCTTTAAGTTTTCCGGGGGAAGTAAAGAAATAATCACGCTTAAAAAAAATGCCTCAAAACCTTCGGAAAAGCTGATTGAACTGTATGTTGGATCAAGCGCCGGAGCTTTCATTAGCTCAACCCTGGCTTCGGGACGCAGTCTTGAATCCCTTATTTCCGCTTTTCAAGTGGGATTTGGATTAAATAATTCAATTAAAATTCACGATGACGAAAAAATTAAACCGATCGGCTATCGTCATATATTTAATATGAACACAAAAAGAATGCTGAGTTTTATTCCTGAAGCTTTGATGCAAAAATCGATCATCACCGGTGGTTTAGAATCTTTGATCAAAAAGGGATTTAAATTAAACGGCTTATTTAATACCAATGGCCTAGAACGCTATCTTCGAAAATATATTTTAGAAGAAAATGATTTTAATCGTCTCGGAGCAGAACTTTTTATTATCGCAACGCAATTAAATCACTCTCGAAAAACCGTATTTGGAAATTTTAAAGAAAGTACAAAAACGGACACGATTAAATTTGTTAATTACGCCACTATTTCTCAGGCCGTGGCGGCTTCAGCTGCTTTACCCCCAGTTTTTGCCCCGTATCCTATTAAAAAACCAGATGGGAAAATTATTTATCATTATGACGGAGAAATTCGAGACACGCTAAGTACGCATGTGGCCGCCGATCATGGCGCTGATTTCATCATCGCCTCATATTCGATGCAGCCTTATCATTACGTGCCTGAGATTGGATCCTTACATAAATTTGGCATGCCCGCGATCATTAACCAAGCTTTGTACCAGGCTTTAGAACAAAAAGTAGCGAAACATATTCTTTATCAGCAGCAAAAAAAAGACGTTTATATGTCTTTAAAAGAAATTTGCGAAGACGAAAATCTTTCAGGCAAATTAAAGGAACGGATACTATCGACTGTTAAAAAAGATTTAGATCTGAAACCCGAGATTGATTATATCTACATCGCTCCTCGGCCTCAGGATTACGAAATGTTTTTTGCGGATCACTTTTCTTTAAATTCGAAAATCTTAGAAAAAATTGTGAAGATTGGATTTAAATCAGGGGTTACCAACTTAAGAGCCTTGGATAATTAAATATTTAACTCAAGCTTCTTTCAATCATCGAGAATAACGGACCCGAGAAAATTCCCACCACAATCAAAAACATCGCGGCGGCAATAACAAGGACCGTTGAAGCGTACTGCTTTTCGTTAGAAATATTAGCATCTCCTTCTTTCATGTACATATTTACAACCGGACGCAGATAATAATAAACCCCGACAACTGAATTGATCACGCCCCATAATGCAAGCCAGATCAGACCTTCGTTAACTGCAGCTCCAAAAAGATAAAACTTACCAAAGAATCCCAAGGCCGGCGGAATTCCCGCCATAGAAATCATAAAAATAGTGAAGCAAAATGCTAATCCCGGTTGTCGTTTTGCAAAACCAGCTAAACTATCGGTGGAAATAAAATCATTTTCTGATTTTTCAATCATGCTTAAAACCGCAAAAGCTCCAAGTGTCATGACCGAGTACGTCAGTAGATAAAAAATAACGGTAGCCGCGCTGTAAGCCGAATTAGCGCTTAAACCCACGGTTAATACGCCCGCCAAAATATAGCCTGAATGAGCAATCGATGAATAAGCCAATGTTCGCTTTAAATTATTTTGTAACAAAGCAGCCACGTTACCAACGATCATGGTCAGAACCGCTAACCACTGAATGACATCGATCAAATTTTGCGAACCCTGGAAAACCTGAGTCGCGGCGATTCTCAAAAAAGCCGCAAATGAAGCTACTTTAACCGCCGTCGCCATGAAAGACGTGATCGGAGTTGGGGCCCCTTGATAAACATCGGGAGTCCATGCATGAAACGGCGCGATTGAAACTTTAAAACAAAATCCAATTACTACAAAAGTTATTCCGAATAAGAAAAGTTTATCGGTTTTTATAGCCGTGCTCGCAATCTGCATGAGATCCGTCACGTTGATGGTGTTTACGCTTCCAAAGATAAAGGATACGCCGTAAAGAAAAATAGCCGAAGCAATAGATCCTAAAACGAAATACTTAATCGCCGCTTCTTTAGAAAGTTTTTGCTCTTGAGACATCGCAATCATTAGATATAAAGATAATGACATTAATTCTAAACCGATAAAAACCGTTATCAAATTCACGGCAGAGATAAGAATCAGCATTCCGCAAATTGAATTCATGGCTAAGAAAACAGTTTCCGAAAATTGTTCAAAATGAGTTGAAGGATTCTCAGACATCATGACGATTCCCGCCGCTCCGGCAATAATCGCGATCAATCCCATCCATTTCGTTAACCCATCAAACAATAATTGATTGTTAAAAATGGTTTGATCAGAGCCACCGAAAAGAATCAGTAAGCCGGCCGAAATACCTAATCCCATTATAGCTGTGATCAAAGTGGTTTTAGGATTTTGTTCCTGATTGCCGTTAGTTACTTTTGTAACTAACGGAACGAGACTGAATAAAAATAAAACAATAACAGGGGAAATTAATAATAAATCGGCTAATCCAACTGGGCTATTCATATTATTCGACCTCGAGTGAGTAGTTTTGTTGATTCTTCAGTAAATGATCGACGCTGACTTTTGAATAATCCATAATCGAATTAGGAAATAATCCCATCCATAAAATCAAAATAAGGATAGGCGCCATGACCACTAATTCACGAGTTGTTAAATCGTGAAGCGCGTGCGCAGGGTCGTGAGCGGCCGCTTTGACGATTTCACCAGCAGGACCGAAGAAAACTTTTTTTACCATCCACAACATGTAAGCTGCACCTAAGACCACACCCGTTACAGCCACCGCAGCAACTCCTGGTGAGTACTGGAATGTACCCATTAGTATGAGGAATTCTCCGACGAATCCATTTGTTAATGGTACGGCAATGGAGGACATGGTCACGATAATAAAAATAATGGTAAAGATCGGCATGGCCGATGCTAAGCCTCCGTACTTAGAAATTTCGCGTGAATGGGTACGCTCGTAAATCATTCCAATTAATAAAAATAAACCACCGGTCGATACACCGTGATTAAGCATTTGGTATAAAGCTCCGTTCATTCCGTAAACATTAAGTACAAATAAACCTAAAATAATATAACCCATATGCGAAACAGAAGAATAAGCTACTAATTTTTTCACATCAGGTTGAACCATCGCGACCAGTGCGCCGTAAATAATTCCGATAACCCCTAAAGAAATAAATAACCACGAATAATGCGAAGCCGCTTCGGGGAAAAGTGGAATGACCCAACGCAAATAACAATAGGTTCCCATTTTTAACATCACTCCGGCTAAAACCACAGAGCCTGGGGTTGGTGCTTCAACGTGGGCATCCGGTAGCCACGTGTGGAGCGGGAACAAAGGAACTTTGATCGCAAAGGCCAAAGCGAAGGCGAAAAACAGCAAAGTTTGCGGCGTGAAAAATTCTCCGCCGACAAAAGGTATTTTTAATTTATAAAAATCAAGTAGACTGGCACTCATCGCGCCGCCGGTTACTTCAGGTGTTAGTCGCATCATAAAAATAATCGCCAATAACATCAAGACGGAACCTGACATGGTGTAAATAAAAAATTTCACTGTTGCATAAATACGACGAGAACCACCCCAGATACCAATAATAAAATACATCGGAACTAATGATAATTCCCAGAAAGTATAAAATAAAACCGCGTCCATGGCTAAAAATGAGCCTAACATTGCGGATTGAAGAACAAACAAAGCCACATGAAAATCTTTGACTCTTTGATCAATGGAATTCCAAGCGCCTAATATCATTATCGGCATCAACACCGTAGTTAACATGATCAACATGATCGAAATACCGTCGACGCCGACAAAATAAGAAATACCGAAGCGCTCGATCCAGTTGAATTTTTCGACGAACTGCAGGGCTGCCGTTGATGAATCAAAATCTTTTAACAAAAATAATGAGGCTCCTAATTGAATTAAGGAAAATCCTAAGGCCAATTCGCGAATAGTATTTTTTTGCGGCCACAAAGCTAGAACAATGGCGAAAACGATGGGTAGAAAAATGATGAGACTTAAAATTGAAGTGCTAACTAAATTATTTTCCATTGGACTACCTCATCAATACAAACGACAGGACTGCGACCAACCCAAGGCTGATATACATGGCGTACTGTTGCATGTTTCCGTTTTGTAACGTTTTAACCAGCTTACCGGTGTTCTGAGTAAAATCAGTCACGGCATAAGTCATTTTATCAATAAAATTAACATCCACATAATACCAAAGTTTTTTACTTTGAGCGATCAAAGGATTGATGATGGCTCCGAAATAAAATTCATCGACGTAATATTTGTTATCAATTAAATCGTAGACGGGCTTAATTGCATTTGCCACTTTGTCTGCTGAACCTAATTTTTTCGTGTACATAATAAATGCGGCTGTGGCCGAAGATAAAGCCAATACCACTGACGTTCCCATCAACGTCCATTCCTCAGAAACACTATGCGTGACTGATTGTAATTCGACTTCTGGTAATTTTCGAATCACGGGCTCTAACCAATGTTCCCAAAAATTTGGGATGTGACCTAAATATTCTGAAATGACATGGGGGACACCGACAAATCCACTGACGGCGGCAAGAACGGCTAAAATAATAAGGGGAATCGTCATGCTGGCAGAACTTTCATGGGGATGAACACTTTGATCAACACGAGATTTTCCCCAGAACGTAAGCGCCATCAAGCGAGTCATATAGAACGCTGTAAGCATCGCACCCACGACGCCAGCGATCCACAATCCGATGTGGCCACGAGGCGATGAATACGCGTTCCACAAAATTTCATCCTTAGAGAAAAATCCTGAAAACAACGGAAATCCGATGATGGCTAGCCAACCCATAACAAAAGTCCAATGGGTTATTTTCATATATTTTTTTAAACCGCCCATTTTACGTATATCTTGCTCATCAACCATTCCGTGAATCACGGATCCGGCTCCGAGGAACATCAGCGCTTTGAAAAATGCATGCGTCATCAAATGCATCATGCCAGCTCCAAATGCACCCACACCCACTGCTAAAAACATATAACCTAACTGGGAAACGGTTGAGTAGGCTAAAACTTTTTTAATATCGTTTTGAGTTAATCCAATAGTTGCAGCCATCACCGCGGTGGCAGCACCAATAATAGCAATCACCATCATGGTGTTCGGTGCCGATACAAATAAAGGATTAAGACGGATGATCATGTAAACACCCGCCGTCACCATCGTCGCCGCATGGATCAATGCAGACACCGGAGTGGGGCCGGCCATCGCATCCGGTAACCAAACATACAGAGGAATCTGAGCTGACTTACCAGTCGCTCCGATAAATAACATCAGCGTTCCTAAAGTCACGGCGCCCATCCAGCCGGCCTCCATGGTGGCCGGAGCCAGAGCATTTAATTCGTGGAAATTGAGGGTTCCAAAAGACATAAATAAAATAAATAAACCTAAAAGGAAAGCGGCATCACCGATACGATTTGTGATGAAAGCTTTCATCCCGGCCGCGGCTTTAGCCGAATCACTAAACCAAAAGCCGATCAGCAAGTAAGAGCAAAGACCCACGCCTTCCCAGCCGACAAACATTGTCAGCAAGGAATCTCCTAAAACTAAAATCAACATGTTAAATATGAAAAAATTGAGGTAAGAAAAATATTTCGTAACACCTTTATCGTGATGCATGTAACCGATCGAGAATAAGTGAATCAGAGTTCCGACGCCCGTAATAATTAACAACATAATGGAACTGATTTGATCGACCACAAATCCCGCATTCACTTTAAAATTTCCGACAGCTATCCAGTCAAAAAATTCAGCTTTAATTGTTCGGCTTTCTGGTGACATTCCGACAAGTTCAAAAAATAAAATTACCGCGCAGATAAACGAAATTATCAATGCTGAAGTAGCTATTGATCCAGCTGCAATATAATTTTGAGATCTAAAACGAAACCCGTTTATCAAAAAACCCACAAGAGGTGCTAAAAGTAAAATGGCTATTAGTGCTTGATGATTCATATTCTTTCCTTAGCCTTTTAAATGTTCGAAGAAACGAATGTTAACTTCTTTGAAGCGTTTGAATATAGAAACGATAATGGCCAATCCCACCGCGGCCTCGGCGGCAGCAATAGTCATCACGAAAAACACAATAACTTGTCCTTCGGGATTATAATTGTATTTCGAAAAAGCCACAAAGCTGATATTGACCGCATTGAGCATGAGTTCGATCGACATCATAACTACGATTAAATTTCTTCTGAGCAAAACGCCCGACAAACCGATTGTGAATAAAATTGCGGATAAGATCAGATAATGATTTAAACCTACCGCTAACAAAAGACTAATCTCTTGCATGTGTTCCGCCTTTACTGCGTGATAACGCCACGGTTCCTACTGCTATGACCAGCAACAAAACTCCGAGGATTTCAAACCCGAGCATATTTCTTAAAAATAAATTTTCAGCTAATATTTTAGTATTGTCAGCACCGCTTGCAGCCGCCGCGGCTAGTTCGTTAGCCAAAGGACTTCCTTCAACGATTAGTGAAGGTTTTTTTGTGGCCAAAGAAATCGCGCCAACCAATAATCCCGCCATGACTCCGACACCCGCGATTTTTAAAAATCCCGAAACTTTTCCGCGAGAGAAGGTTTGTAAATCGTGTTTCAAATCAAACAACATAAGAACCATCACGAATAAAACCATAACTGCACCGGTGTAAACAATCAGCTGTACGCCCGCGAGGAAGTAAGCATTTAATGTTGCAAATACTGCCGCCACTCCCACCATCGTCATAACTAAAGATAAAGCGGAGTAAACGGGATTAGATAAAAGCACGACCGCTAAAGCGGGAACAATAACGATTAAACTGAGAAACCAAAACAACACTGTATCCATCGACATATCTGACCCCTTTATCTGTTTTATTAGATCACGTATTGCGAAGCCAGAAAGATGACTGTTGCGGTAAGAATAGTATTAAACAAAGCCCAAGGTAACATGGTCTTCCAACCCAAATCCATCAGTTGATCATAACGGAACCGCGGCAATGTCCATCTAACATGAATGAAGATCCACAAGAAGATGGCAAACTTAACGTTGTAGGAAAGAAAATGCATTACCGAACTAAAAATGCTTCCGCCGGTTTCGGATCCAAAAATTGAAACTCCGGTTTGATAAACTTCAGCGATAGTCCACCCAGGAATACCGTAGCCACCGAAATAAAATGTGGTCATCAAGCCTGATGCGATCATCATGTGGCCGTATTCGCCGATAAAAAACATCAGCATTTTAAATCCGCCGTATTCGGTGTGAAATCCCGCAACTAATTCGGCTTCGCCTTCAGCTAAGTCAAACGGCAAGCGATTCGATTCGGCGAAAGCCGCCGCGAAAAAAATAACGGCACCGAGCGGTTGATAAAAAATTCCCCAATTGGGTAAAAACGATAGCGAAAATTCTCGGCCGAATCCCGAAAAATGAAAAGCACCTTGCTGCGCTAAAACCATATCGGTCAAATTAAAGGTTCCGTACATCATAATTACGCCGACAATCGCCAGACCCAAAGCTAATTCATAGGAAATAACTTGAGCCGACGCCCGCATGGCCCCCATTAAGGAAAATTTGCTGCTGGAACCAAATCCCGCCATGAGCATGGTGTATACGGCCATGGCCGAAATACCCAAAATGAAAACGATACCCACGTTGACTTCGTAACCTTGAATTAAAAAAGTTGAATCTCCGATTTTTAAAGGCGTAGACATTGGCATCGCCATATAGGCGACAGCGGCCGGAATGAGAGCAAAAACAGGTGCCGCATAAAACAAAAGACGATTCCCTTTGTCTGGAACAAAATCTTCTTTGTTTAAAAATTTAGCCGCATCCGCCAAAAGCTGAACGAGTCCTAGCGGTCCGACACGATTAGGACCGAAACGATTTTGAATAAAAGCGGAGCCTCGGCGCTCAAGCCACACTAAAATAGGAACAGCTTGAACCATCATTAAAAAAACGACGACGGTTTTGGCTAAATTGATAATGATCTCTAAACTTGAATTTCCCATTATTTTTCCCACTCCAAAGCTTTAGATTTCACGGCCCACCATAAACCAAAGATAAAAAGAACCATAAAGCTGATCATCGATGTGAATACCAATGCGCCTGTTCCATCTTTTAAAAAATCTTTAAAGTTCAGCGCCCACGGGTACATATAAATAATTTCAATATCAAAAAGGATAAAAAGGATGGCTGTTAAATAAAAGTTGACCGAAATTTTTGAATCTTTTTTTTCTGTTTCTTTAATACCACATTCATAGATTTCCATTTTAGCCGCGCTGGTTCTTTTAGCCAAGCCACCGATGGCGCGAGCTAAAAAGATCAGAGCCGTACCGAAAACGGCAATAAAAATTGTGATGAAAATCATTCCACCTAAAGGCATCGTGCCTCCTTTGTTTTGTCTCATTATTTTGTCTTCCAAAGTATACAAAGTGAATCTCTGAAAACCAATAATTAAGTGACGGGAAGAAAATTTTTTGGCACTGTGTATTTTCACTAAAAAACACAATCTCTTTTTGAAAGCCGATTCATGAGTTCAACTTCGACAAATTCCAATGATCCGTTGACCTCACCGCAGCTGGTTCAAATCACGGAAGGGTGTGATTATCCACACCGATTAGCCGAAATTCTTCGCCGCGCATTTGAAAAAAAGAAAAGTCATGTCCATGTGACAGGCACCAACTCTTTAATTTCTGTTTCCTACTTATTGTCTAACACATTATATAACAATATTAACCCTTTATCTCAGGTCGTTGTGGTTGACAGTTTAGATCAGGCCGATCTATTAGCAAAACAATTGCGCTTTTTTCGACCTGATTTTGCCGTTCACATTCTTCCCTCGTTCGATGTTTCTCCTTACTCAGGTTTGTACCCGTCTCCTTCAATTTCGTGGATGCGTTGCGATTTTTTGTACTGGGCTTCTTATAATGACAGCTTAAAGTTTCAACAAGAAAAACACATTTTTATTGCTACTGTTTCGGGGCTTTTACAAAAGACAGCGCCTTTTTATCATTTTCATAAACGCTGCCAATTATTTAAAGTTGGCTCCGAACTTCCAACAAAGCTTGCCGGCTATTTTAATTCACTGGGATATCAACCTGCACCGATCGTGGAAGATAAAGGCCAATACTCTATTCGTGGGGGAATTGTGGATATTTTCTCGACGGCTGAAAAATTTCCGATTCGTTTGGAATTATTCGGTGATCAAATCGAATCCATCCGTACTTTTTCTCATCAAACACAATTGAGCTTACAAAAAAAAGATCATTTTCATCTAGCTCCGGTTTATGAATTTGAATTGTCCGATGAAAACCTTGAATCTGTTTTACAACGATACCGTAAGCAACTCGAGGGCCGCTCGGTCGATCTTGCAGAAAAAGAAGATAGCCTTCGATCACTCACTCAGCGCCAATATTTTCCGGGTATCGAATATGTTCTTCCTTACTGCTATGATAGACTTCAAAATGTTACAGAACACTTTTCTAATTCTGTAAACGTGTTGTTCGTCGATCCCGTGGAAATCGGACGCATGGCTGATGAATATTTACAAACTCAGATCAATGATTCTAAATCAGCGGGTACAAGCTTGTTTCATCCTCAAGTTGAATTGATGTATGACTCCTACGACACTGTCAGTTGGCCATTAGATTCTAAAAAAATTGAATTCGCTAATTTAGCTTACTTAGATCAAGAAGATTCAAACGAAGAGCGATTGCAGTACACAACCAACGCTTTAAGTGATTTTTCGAATATTTTATCAAATAAAACAGCGGGAACTCAAGAGTGGCTTGATATTGTAGATGCCCGGATGTCCACCTGGGAAAGTGAAAATAATAAAATTTTGATTTCGGTCAAAAATCAGACTCATTTGGATCGAATAAAAAATATTCTTAACCAATTAGATTTCGTTTATGAAGTGATTGAATCCCATGACTACAATTGGAATAAATATTTTCACCACAACACCTTGCAAATCTTTTTAGTGATGCGCGAATTGTCCGAAACGGCATTTCTACAAGTCGAGAAAATTATCTTTCTGCGCGATGATGATTTCCTGGGTAAAAAACAAAAAAATAAAACTTCGTCATCCTATGAAGAATTCTCCGATAAGGCCAAGCGGCTCAGCTTTGGGGATCTTAAATTAAATGATTTGGTCGTCCATGTGAAACACGGCGTCGGCGTTTACGAAGGTTTAAAAATCATGAATATCGGTGGAGTTGATTCGGAATACATCCAGGTCGCTTACAAAGATAAAGATAAATTATATCTTCCAGTTTACCGCGTCGGACAATTGCAAAAATACTCGGGCGCATCGTCCAGTATGGTTTTAGATAAACTAGGCGGACAGTCGTGGGAAAAGGTAAAGATCAAAGTTAAAAATCACTTACGTGATATTGCCTCTGAATTATTACAACTTTACGCTAAACGAGCTGAAGTCACCCGTCCGAAGTTTGAATTTGATGAATACCGCTACACGCAGTTTGAAAACGCCTTTCCTTACGAGGAAACTAAGGATCAAATGCGCGCTATTAATGAAATTCAAAAAGATCTCGCATCAAACAAACCCATGGATCGTTTAATTTGTGGTGATGTGGGTTTTGGGAAAACCGAAGTCGCCATGCGGGCTGCCTTTGAAGCGGTTTCTAATAAAAAACAAGTGGCTGTCTTAGCACCGACGACGGTTTTAACTTTTCAGCATTTAGAAACTTTTAAGAAACGCTTCAGTGGTTTTGATTGTGTTATTAAATCATTGAATCGATTCGTTTCAAACGCCGATGCAAAACAAACCCTTAAAGAACTTAAAGAGGGTAAAGTTGATATTCTGATCGGAACACACCGCATTTTTAGCAAAGATATCGCATTCAGTAACCTGGGTTTATTAATTATTGATGAAGAACAAAAATTTGGGGTTCTGCATAAAGAAAAAATTAAAAAATTAAAAATTAATGTCGACACCTTGACCCTTTCGGCCACGCCGATCCCGAGAACGCTGAACATGAGTTTCACGGGTCTTCGTGATCTTTCGATCATCAACACCGCGCCGGTTGATCGCTTGCCGACTCGTACGTTTGTCTCTAAATTCGACCCGGAACAAATTCGTAAAGCCATTTCGGCCGAAATTTCTCGCGGTGGTCAGGTTTATTTCATTCACAACCGCGTCCAATCAATCCACGGTATTGCTGATCAAATTCGTGCTATCATCCCCGATGCGCGAATTAAAGTTGCGCACGGGCAAATGGAAGAACACGAACTGGAAGCCGCCATGTTGGCCTTCTTCGGACATGAAATTGATGTTCTGGTTTGTACAGCAATCGTCGAATCCGGCATGGACGTTCCGCGAGCCAACACCATGTTTATCGATCAAGCGCACATGTTTGGCTTGTCTCAACTTTATCAACTTCGCGGGCGAGTGGGACGGAGTAAAACACGAGCTTACTGTTATCTATTAACACCGAAAGATCGTAAATTAGATAAAGATGCGATTGAGCGTTTAAAAATCATCCAGGATAATTCGGCCTTAGGTTCGGGAATTAAGATTGCTCAGTACGATCTTGAATTGCGTGGAGCCGGAAATCTTTTAGGTGATGATCAATCCGGGCACGTGAATTCCGTTGGGTACGAAATGTATATGGATCTTCTAAATGAAGCCTTGGCCGAAGCCAAGGGTGAAGAATATTCAGATTATGAACTCGATCCTGAAATCAATTTAAAAATTCCGGCTCTTATTCCCGATGCTTACATTTCTGATATCCGGGTGCGCCTCAGTTATTACAAAGCATTATCGGAAATTAAATCTCAAGAGGATTTAGATCAGATTGAAACCGAACTGCGTGATCAATTCGGTCAACTTCCAGAACAAGTCGTGAACCTGATGGGGTTGATGTTGATCCGTCGCCAGTGTAAAAATTTGGGTGTTCGCGATGTCAGCGCAGGATTGAAAACGATTTCTTTGATTTTCACCGAAAAAACAAAGCTTAAGCCTGAAAAAGCCATCGAACTGACCATGAGAGCTAACAAAAAATATTCTTTAACTCCGGATCAACGCCTTAATGTGCGTTTGAACACGATTACGTGGTCGGCCGTTTACGATGAACTTCAGTATTTACTGAGCTTGGTCTGACACCCAGATCTTTGACGAGAATCGCATGCAATCAAATGTTAGAACTGGTTGTAAAACATCTCTTTATATAAACTAGAGCTACTATGAAAAAAACACTTTCCTTGGTTTTTCTTTTTTTATATTTTTTAATATCTTTTTCGTGCGTATCTAAAACTGAAAGAGATGTCGCAAGCGGCACGTTGTTGAAAGCGACTGCTTGCGACCAACTTGTGGTGCGGGCTCTAGATCCTCGTGATGTCCTTAATCACTTAGCTGCGCTCTATGCTCAAAAACGTCAGTGCGCAGGTTTTTCTTTTAATTTAGAAAGTCTGTCTGAAAAAGAACTTAAAATATTTAGTGCGGTGTTTGATCTTAATCCGATTTACAATACTAAGTTTAAAATACCTCGACCGCCCGAGCTTGTGACCAACAAGGAAAAATGGCTGAAGGTGTGGGATTTGTATAAAGGTCCGCACCGAAACGACGCCGTTGTCGCATTGATTGATTTAGCCAATAGCACCGATGATATGTCCGAAAAATCTCGTGCGCTTTTCTTTTTATCAAAGCTTTATAAAAAAATGAAAAGGCCTGTTGAGTCTATTAAATACATGGAAGCGGCAGCAAATTCTGATTTTTTTAGTTATCATGCACTAGCAGCCCATTATGAATTAAACCGCCCGCTACCGCCTATTCGTGACGTTTTAAATAGCCCTGTTACCACTTTTCCCTTCGATCCTGAATTATCATTTTTAAGCTCTAACGATCTTCGTCTCTTGAAAGCACTGGTGCAAAATGAAGAGTACGGTATGCTCAACCGAAGTTGTTACGCTTTAGATAAAGACTGGGCTCAGTGCGCAAATATGGGAATCTACCTGGCCGAAAAAGTAAAATATTATAACATGTTTCATTTTTCATTTTCGTACGTTAATGATGCTTATAAAAAAGATCTATTTATTCGTTACAGTCATCTCATCTTTCCAACACCCTATTTAAAAATTGCGACTGAAATCAGTCAGAAAACCAAAACTCCGGTCTCATTAATTTTAGCCATTATCAAGCAAGAATCGAGTCTATACACTTACAGTTTGAGCCGCGCTCCAGCCTATGGATTGATGCAATTGATTCCAAGTTTAGCCAAGAACCTTGCAACTAAATATAACGTGGTAGGATTTAATAAAACAGAAGATCTCTTTATTCCAGAAATTAACATTCCCCTTGGAACATATGAACTCGCGGATCAAATTAAACTGCAAAAAGGTCAGCTGACCTATGTGGGAATCGCTTACAATGCCGGACCCGGAAGATTAAAACAATGGTTAGCCCAACCGCATTCGACTGACATGTTTGAGTTTATCGAGGACATTCCTTATGACGAGACTCGAAATTACGTAAAGATTGGCGCCCGTAACATGTTATTTTATCAGCGCTTAATGCAGCCAACTCAGGAAATTTATTTTCCTGAAAAATTTATTAAATCAGCAGATTTGTTTTAAAAATTAAATTCCCGAAGGGTCAACCACTTCAAGTTCGGCCGTCTGGGTCTTCTTCATTGAGCTTCTTCGTTTTACATTCATGCTCATGCCCGCTTTGAGTTTCACTTTTTCATTAAAAGCTAAGAATCGCGGTTTTCTTTTGTCCTTGGAATTTTTCGCAATATTTCTTTTCTTCTTTTTACTTTTTTCGCCTTCAAATTTTGAATATTTTATCGGATTTCGAAGCTTGTTTTTTGAAAGGCGCTTCAGTTTAATTTTTATCGTTCCCTTGCTGACCGAATATCTTTCATAAGAGCTCTCTTCAAGCGTGCCGGTTTCCCCGACTCCTACGAGGTTATTCCTTCCCGAAGTTTCGCCATTCAATTCAGAAATAGCATCGACCAAAGCTCCAGATTCCACCAGATACGTGGTTCCAGTAGGATAAATATCGGCGGCGAGCGTGGTAATTTCGGAAGGACATTTTTCAAAAGCGGAATCAGAAATTTCCGGATGGCTTCCCTCAGAAAGTATTCGTCCCTTAATGAGTTTAATCTGAGGCCCGCACTCAGTCGACGAATGATTCAGTATTTTAATTTTTGATTTTGGAAAAATCATAAAACTTACTGCATAAGGCTGGCTAAACGTTATCTGGGTAAATTCATTTTCTTGAGTAACGATTTTTTGTCCAACTTTGATTTGTTCGGCAGTTAGAATATTACTCTTGACCGGATGCAAATCAATAAAGTTGCTTACGTTTCTAAATGCTTTTTGATCGACGATCGGGTGAATCAGGCAAAGATCGTTTCCAGCAAAAGCAGAAAGACTCAAAAAACTTAATAAAGTAACTGTGATGATCAATTTCATTTG
>JACMMZ010000067.1 GCA_014378775.1 Pseudobdellovibrionaceae bacterium | reverse complement strand
CAAACCTTCTCCGTCTGAATCCTTAAAATGTTTTTTCATTTGCGGGATAATCATCCGTCTCATCGCACCAGCTGCACCGGAAAATAAAATTTCAACTTGGTGCTCGTACAACTGAGCTGAAGCTTCGCCAAGATAGCCGTCGGTTTGGAAATGAAAATTGCGGCGGTAATACGCTGGTAATTCTTTAAGTAAATCAGTTTGTGTTTTATCAAATTTTTTAGATTCATTTTTTCTACGGCGCAAGGCCGATCTGACGGCATCAACATAGACAAAGGGAATCCGTGCCGCATGAGATATCAGATTCTCTGGTTTTAACACGCTGATCGGGTAGTCACCATGAGCAATATTTTCTGCATCCTGACGAAGTAGTTTTTCAATTTTGGGCTGCGCAATTTTCATGTGTTCGGATAAATCAATTTTTTTATTTTTCTTAGGATCTGAAAAAATCTGCGCAATAATTGGTAAAGCGCGGCTTTGTAAATTAAAATTGAGCGTGCGAATGAGCGAGTAGCCAAGAGCCGCGTTTTTAAGAAGATTATTTTCTTTCATTATTTCCATCCTTTGGTGATTCCATCTACGGACTGGCGGGTGCATTTGAAGCGGTCGGTTTTAAATCCCCGGGTTTTTTCATTTTTAAGCTGACCTTGCTCGAACACTCGGCGTCGCCATCGTTCAAAAGCCGATCGGTCTAACTGAGACCGCATAAAGCGCACAAATTCATTGGGGGTTAGGCCAAATTGGGTTTTGATATCATCGAAAGTGGATCGATCTTCCCAGCCCATTCGCACCATGCGGTCAAAATCGGGCTCCAATAATTCGAGTTTTTCTTTGAACTTTTTTGAGACACCCATACTTTTCCCATTTTCCTTGTTAAAGCATATGGTTCACACTACCATGAACTATATGAAAAAACAATCTTTAGACGAGAAGAAGCTTGCGCTAATGGCGGACACCGTAGGGGATTTTATACGCTATTGGGGCTTTAGGCGCATCCACGGACAAATCTGGACTCAGGTGTACCTATCCAAGGTATCCCTCAGTGGCGCGGATTTAACCAAGCGGCTGTCGGTGTCAAAAGCCCTGATCAGCCCGGCGCTGATCGAGCTGGAAAAGCAGGGCTTGATCACTTCGCATCAAAAAGATAAAAAAACGAAGACCTATCAAGCTCGGTTGGATGTCAGTGGTGTTATTAAAAATATTTTGATTGAGCGAGAGCAAGTTCTGATAACGACGGCGGCGCATCGTGTAGCGAATTTGAAAAAAAACATTAAAAACGACCAGCATCCGTTAATAGATAAAGATCGTTTAGAACGTTTAAGTGATATGATTGATTTTGCTCAGCTCGGCGTTCATTTTTTGCTGGCGCAAACTGTTTAAGGTTTTTCTACAGCGTTTCTATTTTTTCGATTCCGACTTCTTTGCCAGTTTCATTATAGTTACTCACGAAGTGAAGTCTGGAAATCATTTTTTTCGTCTCGTCATCTTGAACCAGATAACGATTGTCCGGTGTAGAAAATGAAACATTCAGTTGTTTGTCTTTATAGGTACGATTAAACAATCTAAATTTATACAGGTAATGGAGCGTCACCGCATAGGCCGTAGGATTGATTTGTTTTAAGCTTATTCCGATCACTTCGAATCCTTTTTGGGATTTCAGCGTCACGCGATCATCGATCAGCTGTTGCGTCGAAAATTTTTCTAAAGATTTTTCGTGAGCATCCGGTTGGTAAACTAAACTTTCGACAGCTGCGTTTCCGTTCACGTCGATTGATATATAAGATAAAAGATCAGCGTCAGATTCCGCCGTGATGTCTAAAATTTTTTGAACTTCGCTATGACCTAAAATCGGTAACAAAAAAATCGCACAATAAATAATTATTTTCATAAATCCCCCTAAACTATTTCTATAGCGATTGCGGGGCCATCAGCGTAAGCGCGTGTATTCTTCGTGAAGGATGCTATTATGTAGAAAAGTAAAAAACGGTGACTCATTAGGGATGAGGTCAAAAGCTTTATGCTTTTATTTTAGGCAGTAGCTAATGTTGTTGACTGAGAGGGCGGAGGGAACAAGCATGCTCTTGATGTTTTCAGTGAAAAATATTTTAGTTCTTACAGCATTCACTCTGAGCTTTTCAGCCCAGGCGAAGCTGGAATTTGACCCGAAGGCTCCGCTGTATACGGCAGACGGAACGAAGTTTGGCTTTGATCAGATTCACGAAGCTTTAGATTTGGTTTTTTCATCGCAAAAACCTGTAGTCATTTACATTCATGGACGAGGGGATGAACCCCTTAAAAGTATCTTGGGTAAGCCCTTTATCGGCGGAGCTAGCGTGCCTCAATTAGAAAAAGATTTCGCCGTACGCGTTCTTCTTTTTAATTGGGATTCGCAAGGCGTTTTTTTAGACCGCACTCAACCGCTATCTAAAATTCCGAGCGCGGTGGAATCCTTTAAAAGATTAATCGCCGCTATCAAGACCTATGATCTCACCGGCAAAAAATTAATTCTGCATGCGCACAGCATGGGCTCGATTGTTTTACAAAATTATATTTTGCAAAATGGGTGGGTCACTTCCGGTCAGCCCCTTTTCGCAAACGTGCTTTTCACCGAACCCGATGCCGATAATTTAGATCATTTTTTTTGGATGGAGCAGATTTCTTTAAAAGAAAATGTTTTTATCACAATCAATCATGATGATTTAATTTTAAGTCGCTCAACCGACGAGAGACCCACTCAAGTTTCGGCGCTAGGCTTAAATCCGACGGCGCCTTTGTCAAAGGCTGCGACCTATCTGGATTTTACTAAAATGGGCGATCAAGTTAACAAAGCAACCCATGTGCACGAAATTTTTGACAAAGCCAGTATGAAATTTCAAACGCAAGTCTGTTCCGTCATTCAAGACATCATGCAAGGTCAAAAACCAGCATTACACAATTTGTTGCGTGATCCACTTCAAAATAATTATTTTAAATTTCGATTCGCAGTTGATCAAAACGATTCTTGTTTTAAAAAGCGAATGCCTTCATCCACTGATTTTTGGCTAAATAAATAAACGGCCACATGACCCATAAAATTAATCCGCAAAGTTTCCACCGGAACGTTCTTTGATTTTAAAGCGGCTTCCATCTTATCCATTTGATCAATTTCAACCAGTTTATCATAAACCCCGTGATATAAAAAAACTGGAGGAGAATTCTTTTCCACTAGATTGACCGGAGATGCTTTTTTCCAAAATGCTGGATTTTCCTTAAACGTGATCCCGAGTAATCCAGTCACCATATCAGAGTTTGGCCACACCGTTAAATCTGCAGGCGTCCCGCCGGCCACAATGGATTTTAATCCCGTCTTGGGATTTAAACCGGCCATCAAAATAAGATGAGCTCCTGCGGAATAACCCCAGCCAGAGATTTGATTCGTGTCGACTCGATATTTAATCGCGTTATTGTGAACCCATTTCACGAAATCTTTCACGTCATCCAAAGGTTTTGGAAATAAATTTTTCGGAGCTAGCCGGTAGGTGATGTTGAACGCGATAAATCCAGCGTTAGCTAGATCTTTACAAATTCCTGACATATCGCCCGACCGTGACTTCCAGCCTCCACCATGAACCACAATGACTGCAGGCTTGAGCCCTTTTTTGGTCGGAGTGTAAACGTCCACCGTGAGGCTCTTTTGATCAAATGGTTTATAGACAATGTCTTTTTTAATCCGATAGTTTTGATTGTTAAACATGGCACAACTCGTTGTCAAATAGGTTAAAAGGAAAAGTTTTAAAATAAATTTTATTTTTTGGGAAACCAGGGAATAAAACTGGAAGTGGTTTTTTGATATTCCCGGTAAGCTTCGCCGCGATTTTTAAGTGATTGTGATTCTGCCATAGGAATGCCGGTCACTTTCAGCAAAAGAAACAAGATCAAAAGCGGCGCATACAAGCTGTAGATTCCGTACGGAGAGCTGTAAGCCATAATAAAAAAGGAAAACCAAATACCACTTTCGAAAAAATAATTCGGGTGACGGGAATAATGCCAAAGTCCCACATTACAAACTTTTGATTTATTGGCCGGATTTTTTTTAAATACTTGTGCTTGGTGATCTGAAACAGATTCGCCTAATAGGCAAAGAAAAAATAAAGCTATTCCGGTGTACTCTAAAAATTGAATGTGTGGATCGGTATTCAGGGCCATCAGTAAAAAAGGGGCTGATAATAAAACTACGCTGTAGGCCTGGTACTGAAAAAACCAGAAGAATCCGCGTTCCACATGATCTCCGTAACCTTTACGAAGCTCCACGTAGCGGCTGTCCTCGATCGGGTGATGCGATGCTATTCTTCGAGCTAAAAAAAGCCCCAGTCGAAGACTCCAGATCCCGATGCACAACAACATCAGCAACCGGCGTTCCAGCAAACCATCACCTAGAAAAGCGTAAAATCCACCGGTCACAAAAAAAGAAAAAGCCCATACCGCATCGACAATGCTGTAGTTATTTTTATTTCGAGAAAAAACCCAGGTTCCCACCATAATTAAACAATTCAATATAAAAGAAATAATAATCAATTTAATCATGCAGGTTTTTTCCATTTCTTAAAAATGCGAATCAGAATTTGATAAGAAATCCCCACGATCGGAGGGGCCGCAATCAGCCACACCAAAACGCCGTGGAGTCCGGCGGTTCCGTATTTAGTAAAAAATGAGCCGAGATCCGTACTGAACTCATGAATGATCAACAACGGATCAAATGTAATCGGAGTTGAATCTGTAAGTCGGGCCCCCAATTTCAAAAAAACTGGAATTAAAATAAGTTGAAGTGGATAAAGAATATAATTTACGGCATGCAAGACGGGTTGATTTAATTTTAAAACGATTCCAGCGATCAAGCACAACAGCATGGTGCTACCAAGCAGGGGAAAAATCGCTATCGCTATACCGCAAGCCACCGTTAATGCCATACCGTGTGGGGTTGCGCCTTGCTGGATTTGCCTTTTGATCGGTGCGGTCAGTTTTCTTTGGAAAAATTCTTGGGCTTTTTGTTTCATTTTTGCGTTCGCACCAAAAGATTTTCAATCGGTCCATCCTTTAAAAGTCTGAGTTGATTCAAAATATAAATAGAAAAAGCAATACTTCCCATCGTTAACACTAGAACCAACCACAAAAGGCGTTTACTCCAAGTCACTTCTTTGTAAGCAATCCAAATATAAATGGTTAAAAATCCGAAGTAGGTGTCAAATAAAGTTGCGATACCCCAGCGGCTAGCAAAAAGATATTCGAATCCTTGCATGACGTTTTGCTCTAAACTTGCATAAGAGGTCACAGCGATAATCGAAATTAAAATCAAAGAGAAAAAAATAACCAAACTGCCATGTTTCATATTAAACTCCTGCTTTTTTTGTGAAAAGATAATGAGACACGCCCCATTCATTCCCCTGAGCGTAATTAAACAATTCAGCACAGGACATAAAAAATACGCGCCAACGTTGAAACCAAATCTGAGCTTGGGATCCATAAACCGGTTCAAAAATTTTCATGATTTCATTTTGATGAGAATCCATATTCGTCAACCAGGCTTCTGATGTTTTACCGTAATGGGACCCATTCCAAGTCCAGTCTTTTTCGATTTGAAGATGATTTTGAAATTGATAGAAAAGGCGGTGAGCCGGCATTTGACCGCCGGTGAAAAAATAGCGACCCATCCAATTATCTTCGCCTTCGGTTTCAAAAAAATAAGAATATTTTTTATGGGTAAAAATATGCACAAACAATTTTCCATCAGATTTAATCCAGCTGGAAATCTTTTGAAAAAGTAGTTCATAATTTCTGAGGTGTTCAAACATCTCGACGCTGACTACGCGGTCAAACGGACCAAATTCCGCGGCCAGATCTTCGACCTGTGCAATATTTCGCGTCAGTACCGTCACGTTACTTAAACCACGCTTTTGGGCTTCGGCTTCAATCCATTCCCGTTGAGGGCGAGAATTAGATAAGGCCACAATTTTTGATCGGGGATATCGCTTGGCCATGGATAATGTCAACGATCCCCAACCACAACCTAATTCAAGAATTTGCATGCCGTCGGTAATTTCGACCCGGTCCAAGGTTGTTTGCAAAGCTTCGTCTTCAGCTTGATTTAAATCCTGACAGCTCTCCGACCAGAAAGCGGAGCTGTATTTTTTATTTTTTCCTAAAACCAGCGAAAAAAATTCTGGCGGTAATTCATAATGCTGTTCATTAGCTTCTTGCGTGTGAACCGCTAAAGCCGATTTTTTTAGAATATCTACGTACTGCTTCATCATTTTTTCATCGAGATCACTACTGGGTTGAGCTAACGAGATAAGTCGTTCGCGGCATAATTTTCGGATGCCGAAGCGAATAGCCACATCGGGTAACCAACCCTTTTCCATGGCGTCGATCATAAATGTCATGGACGGCCTCCTTTGAGGAAATGAAATTGTGATACGCCAATGCTTCGCTCTAAAAATCCCCCTTCACAATAGCCAAAATAAAATTGCCACATGCGGTAAAGTGATTCCGAATAACCTTGTTGAAGGATTTGATTACGATTGGCGATTAACCGTTCGTTCCAAATATGGATCGTTTTGGCGTAATCTAAACCAAAATCTTCTAAGTGCGCCAATTGAAGATCCGTGTGCGAGCTGGTGGACATCAAAATACTTTCAATTGATGGAATACCTGATCCGGGAAAGATATAGCGCTGGATAAAATCCACCGATTGTTTCGCGGCTTCATAGTACTGATCCCGAATGGTGATAGCCTGTAATAAAAATTCACCCTGGGGTTTAAGTAAAGCTGAGCATTTGGCAAAATAAGTGTCTAAGAAATTAAGCCCCACGGCTTCAATCATTTCGATCGAAACTAATTTATCAAAAGTGCCTTCAAGTAAGCGGTAATCTTGTAATAAAATCGTCACCCGATCAGATAATCCGGCCTGGTTAATACGCTCGACGGCCATATCGTACTGTTGTTTAGAAATGGTGGTGGTCGTCACGTGACAGCCGTAGTGCTTCGCCGCGTGCAGAGCAAACCCGCCCCAACCGGTGCCAATTTCAATCACGCGGTCGGTAGGTTTTAATCTTAATTTTCGACAGATGCGATCGACCTTTTCAAACTGGGCTTCATCTAATGAAGTTTCTTCGGACTTAAAAATAGCTGAGCTGTACATCCAATTTTGGTCTAAAAAAAGTTTAAAGAAATCATTTCCTAAATCATAATGAGCATGAATATTTTTCTTGGCGCCGCTCATCGAATTTCTATTAAAGGCGTGATATATTTTTCGACCGGGCGCCATCAGCCATCCCAAACCGGTGTCGAGTCCCGTTTGCAGCTCACGGTTACGAGCTAAAAGTTGAATCAGTTGTGCCAAGTTGGGAGATTCCCAATCGTGGTCCATAAAGCTTTCGCCGGCGCCGATCGTGCCGCCAAATAAAATGCGCGAATAAAATTGCGGATTAAAAACTTTAATTGTGCCATGAAGATCCTGATTTAAAGTTTTAGTTCCAAAGATGTGGTGCTTTTCAAAACCGTTAAAACATTCGATAATTTCCAATTGGCCGTTCTGAATTGTGCTCAGTTTTTTTAAAAATAGGGAACGTATGATATTATCTATGAAACCCAGCGCGGGTTCAGATCGGGCATGGGTATTGGTGTTATTGAGCTTCATATCATACTCCTGGCTTAGGCGCTTTTTTGGCCGGATGCGTAAAAAAGGGAACTCGTTTAATTAACAATAAAAAAGATTGAAAGTAAATAGCCGCCACAGTTTTTACCGTCATGAAGGGAAACAAAATAAGGTTTAGACCAATGTTAAATGGAGTTAAACTTTTTGGTTTTAATGTCAGGTGCGCGAAGAACACACATTCGGTTTTAGTTTCATTCCAGTCTTCCATAAAAACACTTAAGGTCGATTTAGCGTCGGCTGGCGTGGGTTTTTTAAATTTCCAAACGTAGTGAAGATTCATCGGAAAAAAGGGCGAAACGTGAAAATCTTTTTCGAACTGAAATTCAAATTGAGTTTTTCCCGGTTCACATTCAAACACGTAGGCTTTTCGCTCATTCCACGGTGTATTAGTGATTTCCGCCACGATAAATTCGACGTCCGTATTTATCTGGTTCATGCAGTAATAAAATGTGACGGGATTAAAACAAAATCCGAAATAAGTAATCTGTGACAGCATGCGAATCGATCCCTCATGCTTTTTTCCGGTTTTGTTTAAAATAAGATCTTGAACCGCTTGAGTTAATGAATCGGCGCCGGCCAGATAATTTTTTCGATTAAATCCAAAAACAAAAGGCGGGCGGTTGGAAAAAAGTAACGGTACTTTAAAAATACCATCGATTTCGGCCAGATCTAGATAATAAAAAGTCACACGGTATTTGAAGTCATGATATTTTGGTGCGAGTCTTCGGTGGTGAAGTATTCCAGAGTAGACTGCGCTTTGAAAATTCATGTCAGATGCTCTCCGAAAGATCCGCAAACCTGCAGAGCACTTTTGACGCCGTCTTCATGAAATCCGTAACCCCAATAAGCTCCACAAAAATGTGTTCTATTTTTTCCGCTGATTTCATTCCAGCGTTTCTGAGAATTAAAGGCTTCACGGGTAAAGACAGGGTGATCATAAGTAAACGATCGTAAAATATTTCTCGGATTAATTTGAGCATCCATATTCAACGACACGCAAAAAGTTTCAGGTGCGCTTAGGCCTTGTAGGATGTTCATATTGTAGGTCACGGACACTCGACCTGAATCAGCTTGAGGAATAAAATAATTCCATGCCGCCCAGGCCAACCGGCGCTTTGGTAAAACACTAAGGTCAGTGTGTAAGACCACCGAATTGGGTTGATAAGAAAATCCCCCAAGTATGGCTTTTTCAAGCGGAGTCATGTCAGTCAGCATTTGCATTGTTTGATCTGAATGGCTAGCAAAAATAATTTGATCGAAGTTATGCTGTGATGTTTGGCCATCGGTTTCAGTGATCAGCCGAACCTGGTCATTTTCGCGCTGAACTTGTAGGACCTTGGTTTTTAAAAAAATATTATTTTTAAAATTCTGAATCAAGGGACCGATGTAAGACCTTGATCCTTTTTCAATCACTTTCCAAACGGGACGATTACTGACCGAAAGCATCCCGTGATTGTTAAAAAAACGAACAAAATATTCAATTGGAAAAAGATCCATTTGTTCCGCCGACGCCGACCAAATGGCGGCTCCCATGGGAATGATGTAATTCATTTTAAATTCGTCAGAGTAATTTCTTTTTTTAAGATATTCTCCTAAAACTTCGTCATGCGGAGATTCGAGAACTTCGATGGATTCTTTGTTAAACCGCATGATATCAAAAACCATGCGGTAAAAACTCGGCCGAAAAAAATTAGATCTTTGAGAAAATAAAGAATTGAGGGTGGTGCCGTTGTATTCAAGCCCGCTTCTTTGGGACTTGACGCTAAAGCTCATCGAGGAATTTTTCCAAGCCACTTGTAAATTGGTCATCAATTTGATGAAGTTGGGATAAGTCCAATTATTGAAAACAATAAATCCAGTGTCTATAGCGTATTTTCCTGACGGAACTTCAACGTCAACCGTGGCGGTGTGACCGCCGATATAATCGTTCGCTTCAAAGACGGTAACGTCATGTTTTTTTGAAAGCAGATAGGCCGAGGTCAATCCGGAAATGCCGGAGCCGATAATTGCAATCTTCATACATTACCAGCGAAGTAAAGTTTTTGAAGTAAAACGAGCCAATACAACGGTCAAGATCATGGGTAAAGCATGCCATAAAATAATATGAGCTGCAGATACATGAACGCACACAGAGTGCATAAGCATCGCAGAAAAAGCTCCTAAGCTGAGCGCAGCCCAGGTTGCTGTTGTTTGCACGTGAAGCGGAGCAGCGGCTCGTCTCATGACATAAAATAAAGTCCAAGTCGAAATAGCTGCAGAAGCGGCAATAAACATCCCGCACCCGGCTCGGTGCAGATTCAATTCAATCGCAAAATCTTGAACCGTGTGCGCATAATTAAAACGGAAGAACAACGAAGCTACAAGGACCGTCAAAGCCGTAAAAGCGATGGGAATGAGAAAGCCTTTTGATTTTTGAGGAACAGAACTGAGGTAAGCAATGATCGACGAGAGGATCGCGACACCGAACCACATGAGCACTTCTATTTTAAAAACCGAAGTTCCTAAATTTTCTGGAAGGTGCGCTTCTTCAGGAGCTAAAACAGAAATACCGTAGGTTAACGCTGTTAAAATAAGTGCGAACAAAGTCCAAATAGACCAGTACTGTGCAAACCAATTTTTTGATGCACTGGGATTTTTTAAATCTCCGCAAAGTCTTGAAATTAAATTTTCTGTCTTTAACATATTTTCTACATTCTTAAGTTTTTTAAAACTCGGTGTATCGTTACTTTAACCGCGGAAACAGACATTTTAAAATGCTCTGCGATTTCCTTCAGGGGAACTTCTTCCACTTTAGCCATCGTGAGGATGGCTTTTTGCTGAGCGGTCAGTCCTTGTAAAATCTCATCAGTGTTTTCTTCATCAGCCTTTTGGGCGGTCGGTAAAAACATGCGGGAATCCTGTTGTGCTGTCCATTCTTCAAATTCTGGATTTCTTGATTCCGCCCGCAAAGAATCGATAAAGCGGTACTTCGCGATGGCGTAGATCCAAGGAAGAAACGGGCGGTCGACCGAATAAAGATCACGCTTGCGATGAATCGTGATCAAGATTTCCTGGACCAAATCTTCGGCGCGTTCTATTGATCTGATACGAGGACTCATCAGCTTCAGCAGGTAAGCACGCAGAAGCCCCGAGATCTCGACGAGTAAAGCTTTGTAGGCCTGCTCATCATTATCTTTAGCTAAAAGAAACAAGTTTTTAAGTTGATCTTCCCGTTCATTCACTTGTGTATACGCTCCGATTGTACATAAGGTTACAGATTTCACGAAAACAGTGATTTTGTCATGCTTTTGTAACTAATAATGGTTATATTACGTATTGTGAACCGCGGGATGGCATAATACCATGAAAAATTATCTTAAAGCGAATACAATCCCCTTTTGGGTCATGCATCTAACTTGTTTGTCGGTTTTTATGCTGCCGTTTCAAATCCGGTACATCTTTTTAGCCGTAGGGCTTTATGCAGTTCGCATGTTTTTTGTAACGGCCGGTTATCACCGTTATTTTTCCCATCGCACCTTTTCCACCAACCGGTTCTGTCAGTTTATTCTAGCTTTTATGGCGATGACTTCATCCCAAAAAGGAGTTCTCTGGTGGGCCGCTCATCATCGAGATCATCATCGTTACTCTGATCAAGAGGAAGATATTCATACTCCACAAAAAGGCTTTTGGTGGTCGCATATCGGCTGGATCTTAAGTGATGAACACAGCCAAACAAATTCTAACCGGGTCAAAGATTTTTTAAAATTTCCCGAACTGGTTTGGCTGGATCGATATTGGTTAGTTCCGGTTTTTATTTACGGAAGTGCGATTTTTTATTTTTTTGGTTTCACCGGATTTATCTGGGGATTTTGCGTTAGCACGGTTTTTTTATGGCACGGAACTTTTACCATTAATTCTTTATCTCATGTGTGGGGAACGCGTCCCTATCAAACCAACGATGATAGCCGAAATAATGCCTTTTTAGCCCTGATAACGCTCGGGGAGGGGTGGCATAATAATCATCACCGCTATCCGAAGTCCGTTCGAAACGGGTTAAAATGGTGGGAGTTTGACATCACCTATTATGTGCTTAAAACCTTATCTTGGATGAAGCTGGTGAAGTATTAGCTGCGGACTTTCATTGACAAAATAGCGTCGAGTGATAGTTTTGCGACATGAAAAAAATCACAGCATTATTTTTACTCACCATTTTATTATTTCCGGTTTTAAACTGGGCCCAAACTTCCATTGATAGGACATCAAAAATTTTAGTTATTTCCGATATTGATGACACTCTCAAAGTAGCCAGTGCGCGAAATAAAATCGAATTTCTGGTCTTAATGAATACGACGGTTCAATTTACCGGCATGGCCGAATTATTTTCGGAATTAGATAAAAACTGGGGATCGCAGATCCAATTTTCTTACGTGACCAATTCGCCTTATTACATCGAGTCTTCCAGAAAAAAATTTTTAGCTCAGAATCGTTTTATGGATGGACTGGTTTTTTATAGTCCAAGTCTTAATGATGAAAATCATAAGTACGTATCCATCCGAAAACTTTTATCAGACAAAACACCGACTCATGTTATTTTTTTAGGGGATAATTCCAATCGGGACGCGCAGGTGTATTTTGATATCGCCAACGAATATAAGCCACAAGGAATGCAGTTTTTTACTTTTATTCATCGTCTGTACCAAGATAAAGTCATGGTGGATCCAGTGCAGTATTTTTCTTATATAACTTCGATCGAAATTGCCAAAAAATTAAATAAAGATCAGTTGATGGATAAAGCTCATTACGAAAATTTTCTTAAACTCATTTATCCGCAGATTGCGTCAGAAATCGACACGGGTCAAAAGCCGTCTCAAAATTCTCAGGCCTTTCCCAAATTTATCCAGTGTTCCGATTTTAAATGGAGTCTTCCGTTTGATTTTAATTTGATTAAGCTTCAAGTCTTTTTATTGAAGCTTTGCAAATAAAAAAAGGGAGTTTTTAAACTCCCTTTTTAATTTTCACAAACAGATCAAATTTATTTTCGCGATAAAACTGAGATCACGACGTCTTCACAAATAAATTTAATTTCTTTTTTTGCCGGACGTTTTTCACACGATTTTTTGTCAGAGCTTTTTTGTTTTTTTGAATCATCATCTCTGTCTTCGTCTTCTTTGTCTTTTTTCTTTTCTTTGAAGCTGCAAACTCCGCAGCCCGGTAAGAATTCGGCTCGTATCACAAGGTATCCTTTGTGTTTTGAATCGACTAATAAATTTCTTGGGCGGCTTGTTCCTTCCAGTTTTTGTTGTTTGGTGATGTATTTAAAAATTTCTTTCAAATCCTGCGGTAAATTTCTGTGATCTAAGTAAATCCATGTCTTACCACCATCGCGACTTAAACGAGATTCTAGTGATCCAAAAATCATGCGACCACTCATTTTGTGTGATGTATCGACAGCAAATTCCCAAATGATCTTGGCCGACTCACATTGACCCACTGGAGGTTTCGGTTGAATGATACACGATTCATTAATGGCTGATCCAGAAAGTAAACCGTTCGTACACAGTCGTTGTTCAGATAAACAACTTTGCCCGTACGGAACACTTGATTGAGCAAACACGGTCACCGAAGATCCGCTCGCAATTGTTTTACCGTTGAGGGTACAGCTCTGAGGTAATGAATCCATACATGTTAGATTCGTGTATGATCCCGATAACTGACCGTTACTACAAGTTCGTTGTTGGGATAAGCATGTTGGGGATCCTACGGCTGCGCTGTAAGCGATGACTGAAGTCCCGCTCACGACCGCTTGACCGTTGAAGCTACAGTTCGCCGCCGGTTGGACGGAACATGATTCACTCAAGTAAGATCCCGATAAAACTCCGTTCAAACAACTTCGTGCTTGGCTTACGCAGGTGTTACCAAAAGCGACTGATGAGGACTGGTAAATTGTGACCACCGACCCGCTGGCGATTGTTTTTCCGTTCAAAGTACAACTTGCAGCTGGTGGAGCATTTTCAACTACACATGAGGCATTGGTAGCGGTACCGGATAATTGTCCATTATAACAAGTACGTTGTTGTGATTGACACGTTTGTCCGAATGGAACACTTGAGGTCACAAACAAAGTTGTTGTAGCTCCGTGTATCACGGCTATGCCATTCACCGAACAATCTGCAGGTAACGTTACAGAACATGCGGCGCTGTTAAACGATCCTGAAAGTTGTCCGTTAGAGCACGCGCGGATTTCACTGGCGCAAATTCCACCGAACGGAACAGAAGCTGATGAATAAGCTAGAACGGATCCGCTATTTGCCACCGTTTGTCCGTTGAACAAACAACTTGAAGGAGCGTCAACCTGACATGAAGAGCTGGCGAAAGATCCAGAAAGTTGACCGTTAAGACACGAACGGGATTCGCTCGAACAAATTTGTCCGAAAGGAACCGAAGTCGAAGAATAGGCCGTTACGGATTCACCACTTATCATGGTTCGGTTGTCAAAAGCACAACTTGCAGGTTGTCCCACCGTGCAAGATGAAAAATTATTTGATCCTGAAAGTACACCGTTGGAGCACGAACGTGTTTCAGAAACACAAGACTGACCGTAGCTGACCGATGATACTGGAAACGCCGCAACATTTTCTCCGTCAGCCATCTGGCGACCATCAAATAAACAACCTGCGGGAGCGTCGATATTACAAACATTGTAGGCGAAAGATCCGGATAATGTCCCATCGTAACAGTTTCTTGTTTCAGACACACACGACCCTCCGAACTGCGACGTCGAAGCTTGAAAGGCATTGACGGAAGCTCCGTGAGCCACTGTTACAGCGTTAAACAAACAAGCCCGAGGTGCATTGGGATCACAGCTTGAGTAAGCACCGCTTCCGGAAAGAACGCCGTTGTTACATGTTCTGATTTCGGCGACCGAGGTGCAGGATTGTCCGAAAGCGACTGAAGAGGCGGTAAAAGCTGATACAGATCCACCGTCGGGAACTGTTTGGCCGTTGAATAAACAGCTGGCATTAGGCACCACACTAACGCTACATGAGGCGTAAGCGTAACTTCCGTAGAGAACTCCATCCACGCATTGGCGAAGTTCAGACACACAGGTCTGACCTGCTGGTACAGTTGAGTTTTGGTAGGCCACCACACGAGTGTCATTGACCATGACTTGACCGTTGAAGGTACACGTGACGGGGGTCGGGATAGAAACTACAGTGGCCCCGAAAGAATAACTCGAGGCTACCAAGATAAGACAAAAAACGTTCAGTTTAGAAAATATCGTCATGTGAATAACTCCTTTATATTTCGTAATTCAGAATAGAAGAGATTTTAGAAATCACCTTTAAAAAAATAAGAAGTTTCAAGATAATACGATCGATTTAAGATTGTGAAAAAAAGTGGAAATCATTTAGTCATTTTCCTTTAAAATAGAGTGCAAACAAGCGTAATTAAATTGACACTTTTTCTAATATCAATACGATGAACTTCATGAAAAGCCACCCTTTCTTTATCTGGATAATTTTGTTTTTTATTCTCCCGCAGTCTCAGGCCCAACTTCAGACTGACGGACCCTATCAAGTCGCCACGGGCGAATATCGATTCGCGGCAACGGTCGACGCCGGCGTTGTGTTGGAAGTTCGTTAAAGATGAAATTCGAAAATCAATTTTTTCAAACATTTGAAGATACTAAAAAAAATTTTCTGACCCGAGTGAACCCGACAGCGGTCAGCCGGCCCAAAATTATTGGATGGTCTGAGTCTGTGGCCCGGGACTTGGGAATTTTACGCACGGATGAAAAGCTCACGGAAATTCTGTCGGGAAATTATGTCTCTTCCGAAATGAAACCCTATTCAGCTCGCTACGGCGGGCATCAATTTGGCCACTGGGCCGGTCAGTTAGGGGACGGACGTGCCATCACTTTAGGAGAAATAAATCATCTTGAAGTCCAGTTGAAAGGGGCCGGTTTAACGCCCTATTCCCGTCAAGGGGACGGACGCGCGGTACTTCGTTCAAGCTTACGTGAATTTATTTGTAGCGAAGCCATGCACGGTTTAGGCATTCCCACCACGCGGGCTTTAAGTTTAGCGCTGACTGGGGACCAGATCATTCGTGATATTTTATACAACGGAAATCCCGCTCCCGAACGCGGAGCCATCGTGACTCGGGTGAGTCCCAGTTTTATACGCTTTGGCCACTTTGAAATTTTATCCACCAATCAACAGTTTGATGAACTCAAAAAACTTACCGATTATGTGATTGAAAATTTCTATCCCGAAATTCTAGTTTTAAATCTAAATGAAAAACAAAAATATGCCGAATTCTTAAAACAAGTCGCTGTTCGTACGGCTCAGATGATAACGGGTTGGATGAGTGTGGGATTTGTTCACGGCGTAATGAATACGGATAATATGTCTATTTTAGGTCTGACCATCGATTACGGACCGTACGGATGGGTGGAAGAATTTGACTCTGATTTTACGCCGAACACCACGGACTTTCATCAACGCCGGTATCGTTATTCAGCGCAGCCACAAATCGCTTTGTGGAATTTAAATTGTTTGGCTAACGCTCTTTTCCCACTGATTGAAGATAAAGATTTAGTAGTGGAGGCTTTAAATCACTATCAAAAAAGATATGAATCTGTGTACTCCGATTTATTATCAAAAAAGCTCGGAATTCAGCTGGAGCGAACCGAACAGGATTCTCAGTTTTTGACTCGCTTGTTTGATCTGCTTCACGCGACTCAAGTTGATTACAATTTGTTTTTCAGACATTTGTCTCAAGATCGAATTGATGGTCATTTTTTTGAAGAAATAAAAAATATATCTTACAAAAAAGATTTCGAATCGACTGAACAATCGGGGTGGTACGACTGGATTGAAGAATACGGTGCCCGGATTAAGTTACAAGCTCGACCTGATTATTTGCAGACAATGAAATCAAGTAACCCGAGTATTATTTTTAGAAATTATCTGGCGCAACAAGCTATTGATGCTGCCGAAAAAGATGATTATTCATTGATTGAAAAATATCTGGAAGAATTGAAAGAGCCTTTTAAAGATCGCGATTTAAATCACGACCCGATGGCGCAGAAGCGACCGGCGTGGGCTGATGATAAACCAGGTTGCTCAATATTATCGTGTTCATCTTAAAAAAATTAAAAGCATTCTGAAAATGTATACTGGCTTGTCAATCCATCTTGACCGGTGATCAAGGCTTCGCCGCAAGTACTGGTGAAAGCCACGCTAGAAGTTTTTCCGGTCGTTGGCCAGCTTGCAGGTGCATTAGGATTAAAGCTATCAAAGGCTAAATTAATCGATCCACTTTTTGGAAAACAGCAGGTGGCGTCGCTCCAGGTGACGGCGCTAAACGTGGCTTTGACTCGGGCTTGTTCTTTAAAAAAAGCGTAGGTGAAACCGTTAAGGACTCGATTAGACGTGTTTAATTTTCCGGTGACGGTTAATTGAGTGGTTCCAACGACATCACTTGAAAAAAGGTACGTGTCGTAAAGGATAACACCGCTATTTTTTCGGGTGACTTGCATATTATCAATTCGCAGGGCTCGAGAGGTGGGGTTCACTTGAAGAGTTTTAATGCCGTAGCCGTTAAGAGCTTGACCGGGGAATCCCGTGTTGACTCGAGTCGAAATTTCTAACGTATCGCCGTTGCTCATGCGGTAAGTCACTATATCGTTATCTCTTGTGAGTCGACTGGTTTCCTTTCCGGTAGGGATAGGCTGGGCGCAAACCATTGATGAATCATTGTAATAATAGCTTCTCCAAACACCGGAAACCGAAATTTTTGAATTATCAAAACCACACGTGTCCCAATTGTAAGTGGCACGGTAATCAGTACCGGTATAATAAGCGCAAGTTCTAAAGGTGACAGAAGTGTTGCACGTCGCGTTCAGAAAAGAGCCTTCGGTTTCCATCAAACTTGAATTCAAAGCGGAGAATGTGGCTTCGGTGGCGGCCACATCCATTCGGGAATAAGTGTTGGCTACATTTATTTTTTCATACTTACTACAGCTTGAAATAAAAAAAACACTGGCGATCAAAGCCAGTGTTTTTAGATTGCTTACCGTATATGAATATTTCAAACTTGCTCGCATACTTTCATTCTAGTTGAAAAATTATTCCTGCGCACCTTTAAAGATAATATCGATGGCGATTCTTTTCTCGATATCACTAGCCGACAACGCTTTAACATCTTGATCAGATAATGCAGATAAGATCTCAGATTCAGAAGCGGTCATTGGACTTTGGTAAAGCATTATTGCGCGAATGGCCGTTTCATTACCCGATGTATCGGTCATGCCGTACTTCGTGGTGTAACATGTGTTAATGGCCGGAACACCTGCTTCACGTAAGCTGATAATTTCTCCGTCATCAGAAACACCATTTCTGTTTTTATCAATCCATACTTTAACTAAAGATTCATACTTTTCACCGTCCCAAGGACCAAAGTATTGCTTTTTAATATCTTGAGAACGACAATCTTTAGAAGATAAAGCCGCTAAAGCTTCAAATCCGTTGGTATATTTATGGCCGTTAATTTCGATTTGCGATCCGAATAATTGTTTACTGCTAGTAACTTTTCCATTGGCATCAGGAATGACTAAGAAGCCATCTTCAGCTAATTCAGAAACTATTTTTTTCATGGCAACACCAGCAGTTGAAACGGTATCTTCCGTTTTAATGCGGCCACCAATCCACGCTGTTTGGCGAGCTACTCCGTCGCCTTTCATATCAAATTTCACACCTTCAGCAACACTGGTTGTGATAATTTTCTGTTCCGGATGTTGCGGCGTTCGTAGTCCAAGGTCTAACACAATCGGAGTGTACTGAACTGAAAACGAAGTTCCCTTGACCTGTGATTGACTGCAAAGATTCACGATCAATTGTTTGGTTGAATTGATACCGGAAAATTTAAGACCTGAATCCGGAGCAATAAAATCAGCTGACAGTCTTGAAGACGCCATATTAAAATTAGCTAAAATTGTTTTAAGGTCAATAATATCTGTGACGTTATGCTCGCTGGTTTCTCCGCGCACATAGTTTTCACCGATTCGAACAATTTTATTTGTTGGTGTATCTAAACCAATTTGAGGTCCGCGAAAATCAGCGAAGTAAACGTTTACGATTTGAACTTCTGATTGTCCGGTTGCGACTCCATTTTCAAAAACGGGTAAACGGATCGGAGCTGCATTCGATAAAATGCGACCAGGAATGTAGGTATTTCCAGTTCCAGCGGCGGCGGCTCCGTAGCGACTGAGTGAACCGTTAGAACCTGAAAAGTAATCGTAAACCATGTAATGTGCGACGTGGTAAAGTGCAGCCCCGCCAGCTAATGGCATGGCTTTATTTGCGTTTGGTAACGCTAAGGCCCAGTCATAGTACCCACCATTACCCGAAATATTGGCCGGTAATTTCACCGTGTCGTAAAAACAAGATTGTCCCGAAGCAAAACGTGATTTAGCCGAATTGAAATCGACTTGGTAATATTGATTATTTGATGTAGGAATCGGCATGTATTCGAAACCCGAAGAATTAACAAAAAATGGACGTGACTTGCTTAAGCCGGCCCGTTGATTGGCCACTTGGGCCACTTCATCGGTAAAATTACCAAATGAATAACTCAGTTTTATTGGTTGTAAAGTTGGATCAGCCGCAGCGGCCGCTTGAACTTTTGCCAGTTCGAATTTTTCGCGCGATTGTTTTGCTCCACCAGGTAGAGTAACTTCTAATCCGCAATCTGTTAGTTCGTTGACGCGAATAGCATCGCGACACATATTTTGCATTTCTTCTGTGCCTGACACGGTTAAGATATCGGCTTTCTGAAGAACACTTTCTGAAGATTGAGTGAATTTGGTAATAGCCGGTGCGCAGTTTTGAAAAGATAAATTCAACACGGCTCCGGATGCGATAATTCCGACCGCAGCTAATACACGTTTATTCGTTTTATTCATAGATAGTTTCATACAAGCCTCCCCTAGACTAACATCTATATCGGCGACAACTGTAAAAGACTTGAGCTTTTTTAAGCAAAGCTAAACTTAATACCTGAATTATATGCTGGACTTTAATCTAGTTGAACTGAATGGTTCAAAATGAGCCGTCGATAGCTTTTTTAATTTGAACTTTAACGGCATCGGGCGCAGTTCCGCCTTCACAAGCACGTGCCTTCATCACGCTGAGATGGGGTAAAACCTTAAGACTTTGTTCATCAAACAACGGACTAAATACTTTAAGATCATTTAAAGTCATTTCCTCTAAGATCACTTTATTTTTCAGACAGTGATTCACAATTTTTCCCGTTATTTCGTGGGCCTGACGAAACGGCAAGCCTTTTTTGACCAGATCATCGGCCAGATCAGTGGCGTTTGATAAATCACCGCGAAGCGATTTTTTCATGTTCTCGATTTTCCAATGGGTGTTCTCTAACATAATCAATGCTAAACGAGTTGATGCGCGGACCGTATCGAGTCCCTCGAACAAATAATGTTTATCTTCTTGTAGATCCCGGTTGTATGAAAGCGGAAGCGCTTTAAGTAACGTCAGTGCCCCCATCAGCGATCCGTACAAGCGACCCACTTTTGCGCGAATCAATTCAGCCACGTCAGGATTTTTTTTCTGCGGCATGATCGAGCTTCCGGTCGTGACGGAATCACCCATCTGCACAAAACCAAATTCCGGAGTACTCCATATAATGAGTTCTTCACATAGCCGTGATAAATGCATCATGATCAAAGACCCATTGGTCAAAAATTCAATGACGAAATCACGATCCGAAACTGCATCTAAAGAATTTTCTGTCACTTTTTCAAAATTCAATGCTTTGGCTACCATTTGTCGATCAATCGGAAACCCGGTTCCGGCTAAGGCTGCGGAACCCAACGGTAAGGTATTGATCCGCTGATAACTTTGCGTGAGGCGCTCATGATCACGCTGAAACATCCAGTAGTAAGCCATCAAATGGTGAGCCAGTGAAACAGGTTGGGCATGTTGCATATGAGTAAAGCCTGGAAGAATAGTTTCTAAATTTTTCTCTGCCGTAGTTAAAAAATATTTTTGCAAAGCTTTGAGTTCTTCGGAAAGTTGCGTGACTTGATCACGTAAATAAAGGCGGGTGTCGGTGGCGACCTGATCATTTCGACTCCGAGCCGTGTGTAATTTTCCCGCCACGTCGCCAATCTTTTGGGTCAGATTAGTTTCAATTTCGGAATGAATATCTTCAGCCTCAAGATTGAGTAAGGTGCGGCCGGTTTTAATATCTTCGTAAACCGCATTTAATCCCGTAACGATAATGACCGCTTCATCTTTGGTTATGACTCCGACTTCACCCAGCATACGGGCGTGCGCGATAGAGCCTTTAATGTCAACGTCCCATAAGCGAATGTCGCTCTTCATTGAGGCCGAAAATTTTTCGACCTCTTTATTGGTGTCCTCTTCAAAAGCTCCGCCCCATAATTTCATCTGCGATCCTTACATTTGGGTTTTAAATTTTTCAGCCAAGTGCTGAAACATGCGCGGTTGCATTCCAAAATTTTTGACTGAACCGGTACTTTCCCGTTGATCGAAGGTGGTAGAGTCAAAACTGGCTAAATCTTCAGAATACAAAGCCCAGTCAGAGCTGCGCCCTAAAACTGTCGTCTGGCCTTTGAAAAGTTTTAATTTCACGTGTCCCGTGACGCGTTCTTGAGTTTTTTGGATAAAACATTCTAAATCGGTTTTGAACGGATCCCACCAAAGACCTTCGTAAGCTAATTTACTCCATTCAAGATCAACCGTTTTTTTGAAACGAATTTCATCACGCGTGAGCACTAAGTTTTCTAAAGCTTGGTGAGCTTTTAATAAAACAACTGATCCCGGGCATTCATAATTTTCACGAACTTTAAGCCCCATCATGCGATCTTCCATTATATCAATACGTCCGATTCCGTGATCACCGGCTATTTTATTCAATTTTATAACCAGGGCTGCGGCCGATAAAGTTTCACCATTCAATGATACGGGAATACCTTTTTTAAACTGGATCGACATTTCTGTTGCGGCATTTGGAGCTTTCTCGACGGATTGGGTCCATTGAAATATTTCTTCCGGCGGTGCAAAATCCGGTTCTTCTAAGCGTCCGCCTTCGATCGATCGACCCCATAAATTCTCATCAATGCTCCAAATTTTTTCTAAAGACTGCTGTATCGGAACATTATTTTTTTGAGCATATTCAATTTCCCAAGACCTGGTCATATTACGTTCTCGCACCGGAGCGTGGATGGTGGCATGAGACATCAGACTGCGAATTCCAAATTCGATGCGGTATTGATCATTTCCTTTTCCGGTGCAGCCGTGAGCAAAGGATGTGATTCCTAATCTCTGAGCCATTTCAACCGCTTTCGCGGCAATCAAAGGTCGAGCAATCGACGTCGACATTGGGTAGCCTTGGTAATCACCATTGGCTTGCAAAGATGCGAAACAGAAATCTTTGGCAAATTCTTCTTTGGCATCCACCGTGTAGTGTTCGGTTCCTAATAGTTTGGCTTTCTCTGCCGCTTGTTCGATATCAGACTGAGGCTGACCCACATCAACAGTCACCGTAACGACATCTTTGTAGCCGTACTCTTGGCGCATGAGAGGAATGCAAATGGATGTATCTAATCCGCCCGAGTAAACCAGTAAAACTTTTGAATTTTGAGAAGACATTTTCACCTCCATTTAAAAAAAGGTACAATTGTATATTTATGCAGTCAAATGATTTTAATTGATTTAAAAACTTGACACACGCATAAATAACCACAAATATGCATACATGATGCATAAATATGTCGCAGCAAATTTGATTTCAAAGCCCACTGTTTCGGTGGTGGGGGCCCGTGGTTATTCAGGCTTAGAATTAGTTCGAATCTTGCTGAATCATCCCGGAGTTGATCTTAAGTATTGTTTCGCAACAGAATCTTTTTCTTTAAAAAATTATTTTTCAAATCCGCAAATCGAAAAAGTGGAATGTTATTCTCATTCGGAAATTTTAAATTATAAAACAGATATCGTTTTCTTAGCAACTCCGGCAGAAGTGTCTTTAAAATTAGCACCGCAGTTACTTGAAAAAAGTAATTGTCTTATTATAGATGTGAGCGGAGCATTTCGTTTGAAAAAAAATTCCTATTCAAAATGGTACGGATTTGATCATGATCAACAAGGCTTATTATCAAAAGCTATTTACGGATTAAACCCTTGGGAAGCGCCGATTAAAAATGAATCTCGTTTAATAGCTAATCCAGGTTGTTACGCCACCGCCGTATTAATGGGTTTACTCCCATTATTAAAATCGGATTTAATCGAAAAAGATTCGATCGTAGTGGACGCAAAATCAGGTACCACCGGCGGCGGAAAAAAACCAAGCGAGAAACTTTTGTACAGTGAGGTCGTCGGGGAGTGTTTACCTTATAAAATTGGTCAGCATCAGCATTACCCCGAAATTCAAGAGTACTTAGAAAAATTTTCCGGTCAAAAAATTGATTTTCATTTTTCAACTTCGTTATTATCAGCTCGTCGTGGAATTATCTCGAGCATTTTTGCCAGATTAAAAGATGCAGTAACGGAAGCTGACATCGAGAGAGCCTACGCGGCTCATTATGATTTACAACCGATGATACGATTTGGAAATTTTAAAAATAATCCTCAATTCGCATCGCTCAAAAAAGTGGTGGGAACGAATAACACGCATATTTCCTATTTGGTCGATGACCAGAAATTATATGTGTTTTCGGTAATTGATAATTTAGTCAAAGGCGCTGCCGGACAGGCCATTGAAAATATGAACAAAAAATTCGACTACCCTGTCGATATGGGTCTTTCACAATTGGAGGCACTACAATGATGACACCTGGACCAGGATTAAATAGAACTTTGTTACCAAAGGGATTTTCCGCGGGAGCCATCAACAGTGGCGTTCGACGTTATCGCCCTGATTTAGGTATTATTATTTCCGATGTTCCTTCGGTTGCGGCAGGGGTTTTTACGTTGAATCAGTGCAAAGCGGCTCCGGTTATTTTTAGTCAGGCTCGTGTTCCGTCAGACAACATTCGCGCCATTATCACCAATTCAGGTCAAGCCAATGCGGCTACTGGTGATACCGGGTTTGAAAGGAATTTGATGATGGTCTCAGCGGCTGCGAAATCATTGGGATGTTCAATTGATCAAGTCTTAGTAGCCAGTACCGGCGTGATCGGACATCAGCTGGATACCGATAAAATATTACCGGCTATTCCAGAATTAATCGAACGTGCTCATGAAACGGCTGAAGCTTTTGCCAGTGCGATCATGACCACAGATCTCGTTCCAAAAACGGCCACTAATGAATTGCAGTTGTCATCGGGATCAGTGCGGATCACCGGAATATCTAAAGGATCAGGTATGATTCACCCGAATATGGCAACGATGCTTGGGTATATTATTTCTGATGTCAAAATTTCGAAAGATTTTGCGCACATTTGTTTAAAAACCGCAGTGGATATGAGCTTTAATATGATTAGCGTGGACGGAGATTCATCAACGAACGATTGTTGTTTTTTGATGGCCAACGGTGCCAGTGGGGTTGAACTCAAAACGGAAGAAGATATTCTTAAATTTCAAACGGCGGTGAATGAGCTTTCAATTTTTTTAGCTAAATCCATTGCGGCCGACGGCGAAGGGGCTTCGAAGTTGGTCGAAGTCGAAATCATCGGGTCAGATGATAAAGAAATCGCAAAACGAGCGGCTCGTGGTGTGACGCTATCTCCGTTAATTAAAACCGCTCTTCACGGCGAAGATCCAAACTGGGGGCGAATTTTAGCGCGGCTTGGTGCAGAACAAGTTCCGGCCGATCAGCTGGCTAAAATGAGTTTAAGTTTACAAGGGGTAAAAATATTTGAAAATGGTCAACCGTTAGCCTTCGTCAGAGACGAAGTGAAAGCATTACTGAAACAGTCAAATATTTTTATCAAAATAGACTTAAAATCTGGAGACGTTCGTCAAACGGCTTGGGGTTGTGATTTATCTAAAAAATATGTGGAAATAAATACGGAGTACTCATGATGAAAAATTTAGACCGCGTTGTTCTCAAGTTAGGTGGATCGTCCTTACAAGATCCGAGCGCTTTGAAAGAAGTGATTGAATCGATTCGTGGATATTTACGGTATGAATATCAAGTAATTATAGTTCACGGAGGCGGTCCTGCGATCAATCAAGAATTAACCAAACAAGGTATATCTTGGAAATTTATCAACGGCCAAAGACAAACCACCTTGGATATGATCACCGTGATCGAAGATGTGCTCGTAAACAAAGTTAATAAAGATCTAGTCACAAGTTTGAACCGCGCGCACATCAACGCGGTTGGTGTTTCGGGGAGTCAAAATGAAATGTTATTTTGTCAAAAACTTTCCGATGAGCTTCAGTTCGTTGGTGAAATTAATCGCGTGGGCACCTTGGCCTTAGAGAATATTTTAAATCAAAGTGATAAGACGATTCCGGTGATCGCTCCGATCGGGGTGGGAATAGACGGTGAAAAATATAATATTAATGCCGACTGGGCAGCGGCAAAAATAGCGGTGGCCTTAAAAGCTAAAAAATTAATTTTCTTAACCGATCAAACCGGAATTCTTGATCAGTCCGGCGAATTGATTGAAGATGCGAGCCTCGATTTTTTAAATGATCTGATTGAGACAAAAACCGTGACCGGTGGAATGTATACCAAAGTGTTAACCATTCAAGAGGCCTTATCTCATGGAGTTCCTCAGGTGCGCGTACTTAATGGAAAAAGTTCCGTTGATGGTTTATGGAGTGATTTTATTGGTACCATGACGCATGTTTAAATTGAAGACGAAGCATTTTTTGACCGGTGAAGAACTCTCAGTCGTCGAGCTGGGTGATTTGTTGGATCTGGCCATCACCTTAAAAAAAGATCGTCGCGGACAGGCTTTGGCCAATAAGACCATCGGACTTTTGTTTGAAAAGCCGTCTTTAAGAACACGCGTGAGTTTCACTGCGGGTGTTCTAGAGATGTCTGGAAACGTCATCGAAATTAATAGCGTTTTACGAAAAAAAGAAAAACCAGAACACACGATAAAAGTTTTACAAGGCTACCTCGATGGATTGATGGTGCGCACGTTTGAACATGAAATTCTAGAGGAAATGGTTCAATTTTCGCAAATACCCATTATCAACGGTTTATCTGATCTTCATCATCCTTGCCAGGTTCTGGCTGACTTGATGACGCTTAAAGAAAAATACGGAAAGCTTCAAGGATTAAAATTAGCCTACATTGGTGACGGTAATAATATGCTGCACTCGTTACTTCTTTTACTTCCGCCTTTAGGTATTGATGTGCATTATGCTTGTCCAGAAAAATTTCAACCTGATTCAGAAATTATTCATCGAGCAAAATCTCGAGCCACTCCAGCGGGAGCAAAAATTATTGAATTTCAAAAACCCGCAAAGGCCGTAAAAGATGTTCACGCCGTTTATACCGATGTCTGGGCCAGTATGGGCTTTGAAAAAACCAAAGATGAAGAAGCAGTTCATTTAAAAAACTTTGAGGGTTTTCAAATAAATGCTGAACTCTTTTCTCACGCACACAAAGACGCGATCATCATGCACTGTATGCCAATTAATATCGATCAGGAAATTTCGAAGGCCATGATTGATCACCCGCAAGCTGTGCTTTTTGCACAAAGCGAAAACCGACTGCATGCGCAGAAAGCCCTGATGATGGGTTTGTTCAACGAAAGAAATTTATGACAACCAACACATCTGCTAAAAGTCGCATAGCCGCCCTTAAAAAATTACTGGAAGCGGGCTTAGCCACCACCCAAGAAGAAATTTGTGATGAATTACATAAAATGAATTTTGATATTACGCAAAGCACTGTATCCCGGGATTTGCGACGCCTTGGAGCCGCTCGATTAGTGAACCCGAGCGGTGAAACAATATACAAGCTTCCGAATCAGCTCAATCCATCAAAATCAGTCAGCGTGACTGATTCTGTATCAAGCGGATTACTCGGCCTCATAAAAGATATCAAACATAACGGTTATATTATCGTGATTCATACCACCCCGGGTTCGGCCAGTTTGATTGCCAAGCACATTGATGATGTTCAGCCGAACGGAATATTAGGAACTATTGCCGGAGACGACACAATTTTTGTGATTCCTTCAGCAAAAGATCAAGCGGAAAATACCATTCAAGCCATTCAAGCCGAATTCGAAAAAAATTAACAGATTAATCTAGTAAATATTTTCTTTCCTCAGGCGTAGGAATACGACACAGTTCACTTTTTCCGAATAGATGATAGCGGTTTTGCGCCACTATATCATAGATTAAATTTCTGATAAAAGCCGGAATCACGTAGAAAATCCTTATCCAGAAAAACCACGAACTCACATCGGCTAAGGACTCGATCACTGCGGTACTTTTTTCTAAAACTTTTTCATGTTTATAATACAAAATCGATTTCAAATCGGTTCGCTGGGCTGGGGATAAAAGGTCGATGGCTTTTTGGCCTTGTAGGGCAGAATAATAAATAACTTTTTGAGTATCCATCCGGATTAAGAAATTAATGTAGCCGTTACAAAGATGACAAACCCCATCGAAGAAAAGAATATTCATTTGATAACCGTATCATCTTAAGCGGGTTATTCAAGAATACCTAGACCAAGAGATGCGCCTTGGAAGCGCAGGTGGAAAAAGCATGATTTTTTTGTTAATTAAGAGTTAAATAAAAGAGATTTTATATCATAAATCTGATCGAGGAGAATCTATGAATCTTGCAGCCAAAGACCAAAAAAAAATAATCGAAGTGTTAAACACTATTTTAGAATGCGAACTTGCCGGAGTAGTGCGCTACACGCATTACGCCCTGATGGTTTTTGGACATAATCGAATTCCAATCGTTAAATGGCTACGTGACCAGGCTTCAGAATCTTTACAGCATGCTCATATTGCAGGGGAACACATTACGACCTTAGGCGGACATCCGAGTTTGAAAATTGGCTCACTCATCGAAACTCACAAACACTCTTTAAATGATATTTTAAAAGAAAGCCTTCATCACGAACAAAGTCAGATTCAAAATCTTTACAATTTGCTTAAACTGACTGAAGGCAAATCAATTTTCTTAGAAGAGTACGCACGAGATATGATTTCTGAAGAAGAGATTCACGTATCCGAAGTAAATAAAATGCTTCGAACACAACCTAAATAATAAATTTATAAAGTTTCAAAAGCAGCCGTGCTAGAGGCCGTCGCCGTGGGATTATCGATGCTGATTTTTCCGTACTGAAGAGAAATATATTTATTTGTAATTTCATTTATCTTTTGGATTTGAGTCACTTGATTGTTCTTAATCACAACAAATACCAACTGTTGATCACTTAAATTTTCACCGATCGCCACCATAAGTTTAATTTGCGGGTCCAAAAATAAAGCACTATTAAGCTTAATTTGACGTGCAACTAAATTTTCAATTAATCGTGCGTCAGGAGTTGTGTGCACTTTTGAAAGTCTTAAATCCTTAGCCGAACGATTCAAGCTGATGTGGGTTATTCCGGGGAAAGAAATTCGCTGCGATTTTGATTGAACCGAATCTAAGGAATAGACCACAAAACCAAAAATCATCAGGCTGATGGCTGCTATCAAGACTTTGAAATAAATGTTTTTGATCACTTTCAGGGACTGCATGAGTGTTCTTAAATGCAATATAGAATCCTTTAGGTAAAACTCTGGGATAGAACTGGTTTGTATTTGAAGCCATCAAGACTGAGGAACTCCTTTTCACGGTGACGTTTTTTGGAGCCCAAGGCTTGTAGGCGAGGGGTCTAAGTTGCCTTAAAATGGTTTAAACCTGGTCTGGTTATCGCAACCTCACTTATCTGAGGAATTTGAAATGAAAAAAAATAAAGCTTTATTTACAACGATATCCTTAATCTCGAGTATTTTACTAGGTTGGGTGGCGCAAGCTCAAAAACCTGTGTCAGCCCCCATCAAGGTCACCAACGATCCGCTGATGTGGGAGTTACCTATGAAAGAGACGATTGGGACTGGAACTTTCAAATATAAAAATCAAAAAACGGGTAAGGTGATGACCGTGGTGATTTCCGAGAAGTCAGGAAAGATTTCCGAACGTGAAGACGCGTATAAAAAACGTTTACCCCGTATGAAATTGTGGTCGGCTAAAGTTTTTGAAATTATTCGGGATGAAACGACTTTAGCTCAGATGAAGACTCCGATACCAACTGATATGAATTATTTTTGTCCGAAGTATAAAAGTTTAAATGAAACTCAACGCATGACTTTTTGGGGTCAATTAGTGGCCGCATTAACTTTCCGCGAGAGCGGATGGAAACCGACAATGACTTATCTTGAACCGGATCATAAAATAGATGCCGTTACCAAAAAGTTTGTACGCAGTGAAGGTCTCATGCAGTTGTCTTATCAAGACGTATCCAGTTATCGTGATCTTGATTGTGGTTTTGAATGGAAAAAAGATAAAGATCTAGCACCTAATGACCCTCATAAATCCATTCTAGCTCCGTTTAGAAATTTAAGATGCGGCATTCTTATTTTAGATAAAAAAGTGAGAATGAACCATGAGATCAGTACACCAAATACTTATTGGTCAGTATTAAGACCCACCTTTAATCCAAAATATAAGTTGGATGATCCCCGTCGTGGTAATAAAAACTCAAAAATTTCATGGATTGCCGAACAAACGAAATCGTTGAGTTTTTGCAAATAATTAAATATCTGAACCGATAGCTTTTTCCATTTTCTTTTCCGCCAGTAAAAATAAAATACCGACACCGGCTCCCATGATGGCGAACTTCATAAAGAAATTAAACGGCACTGCGGTGCTATAATCTGATCCCAAGTATCCGGCCAAGTAGCCTCCGATAAACGATGAGACAAACCATAATCCCATCATCATCGAAACCATGTGCTTCGGCGCAACTTTAGTAACCAAAGATAAGCCAATTGGAGATAAATAAAGCTCACCCAATGTAAAGATCCACGTCGTCAGGCCTAACCAGAACATATTCATCAGTGATTTTTCAACGGTGATGTAATTCGAAGCTACAGCCATCACTAAAAATGCGACTCCGGCTAAGAAAGAACCCACTGCCATTTTGCGAACGGAACTTGATGATTTTCCTTTTCGAGCACGAAAGGCCCAGAAGATATTCATCAACGGAGCAAACATCAAAATGAAGAGTGGATTGAAAGACTGATAATTCGAAGCCTTTAAGCCTAAGCGAGCAAAGTCAGCTTTTTCATCGGCCCAGATTTGTAAAGTATTTCCCTGCTGTTCGAAGATAGCCCAGAATGCAATCGTCGCCATACAAATAAAGACTAAGGCCGCAACTTTTGTGCGATCGATTTGATCTTTGATTCTATAAATAAGATAAACCGCACCGGCCACAATAGCCGCAATCGCAATGAACTTCAATGCAGCTGGTAACATCAGAAAACCAATGAACGCTGCCACGGTTAAGAAAAAACTTCCGATGGTTTTGAAACTGAAAGCCGTTCTTTCTTTTTGATCTTGAATGATGGTTTCAGAGTCGTTGGTGTGAAGATATTTTTGTCCCCAATGGTACACAAATAAACCAATCATCATTCCTATGCCGGCAAAGGTAAAACCGAGGTGCGATGTGGCTGCTTCATCAGTGATGCCGCGTAAATTATTTACATAATGAGCAAAATTATCACATAAAAACGGCGATATGAACGCACCTAAATTAATACCCATGTAAAACAGGGTAAACGCACCGTCACGGCGTTTGTCGCCTTCAGCATAAAGGCTTCCCACCTGAGTTGAAATATTCGGCTTAAAAGCTCCATTACCCATGATCAGGAAAAATAAAGCTGGTAAAAATAAATTCTCCATCCCCATCATCAGATGTCCGATGATCATCAAGATACCGCCGATATAAACGGATTTTCTTTTTCCCCATACTTTATCCGCTAATATACCACCAAAGAACGGAGACAAATAAACTAAGCCAATGTAAAGGCCATAAATTTGCGAAGCAAACGGTTGAATATCGAGCGGACCAAATCCTACTTCCAGAATTTGTTTCAAAGTGTTCATACCCATGACGTCGGCCATCTTAACCGGGTCAGCTAGTAAGTGCTTCATCATGTACATGACTAAAAGCGCGCGCATTCCGTAGAACGACATACGCTCCCACATCTCTGCGAAAAATAATATGAAGAGGCCTTTGGGGTGTCCTAAGATTGTGCCGTGTGAGTCAGCAGTCGCTTGCGTCGCCATAATTCTCCTTAAGTGTAAGATCTCAGTTAGGTATCTAACTCTAACGAGCTTATCAAGAAGTTTATCGCTGGATTCAAGTTTTTATTAATTCTCGTCGGCTAGGAGCGCTTTTTCAACGTCGATTAAGGCTTTTCGAACGAGTCCCAGGTTGACCATAAAAGATGATTCTGTTTTGAGTGCGCGAAGAAATTCGGGCGACTGATCTTGATCAATGGCGATCGCTTTTTTTACCGCGACGGCGATCGCGGCAGCATCAAAGGGTGTATTTTTTTTATCATCGGTGATGATATCAATTTGGATAATTAGATCCGAGTATTTACGAAGCCAATCAAAACGGGGATCGCTGATCGATAGCTTAAGTAAGTCGTAGGATGTGTATTCCCGATGATCTTCTTTTGATGCCAACTGAGCCTGATATTGCAACAGTTCCCGGTGAAACTTAAGAAGAGTCGTAGCCAAATGAGCTAAAAGTAATTTCATATCTACTTTTATCTTTTTTTTTCCACAAACTGTCCAGAAAAATTTTAAAATTTATTAAGTCACAAATTAGTGGCTATTTCAGATCTGGCATTCTTTCTCAAATGTTGACTTTAAGTTCATGCTCGCTTATTTGCTTGTTGTTAGCACTCCATTTTGAGTGACAAAAAGATAATATGAAAATACAAAAATTAAATTGTTTTCTGGGTCAGAACTTTGCGCTGTCTGATATTAGCTTTGAGGCTCAGCCGGGTGAAATTCTGTCTTTTGTTGGTCGTTCCGGATCGGGAAAAAGCACTTTGCTGCGCTGTTTAGCTGGGCTTGAGCCCTACAGCGTTTTTCAGGAAACCAAATCGACCAAACTGGGTTTTGTTTTTCAGTCTTCTAACTTATTCCCGCATCTTAATTTAGAACAAAATATTGGGCTTGCTTTGAAAAAAGTACAGAAAAAATCCGACGACGAAGCTCGAGTCATCGTCGACGAAGTCTTAACTAAAGTGCGCTTGCAACATTGTCGGCATCATTTCCCACAAAATATGTCCGGTGGAGAACAACAGCGCGGAGCCATCGCTCGGGCATTGTCTTTAAAGCCCGATGTTATTTTATATGACGAGCCGACTTCGGCTCTCGATCCGGAATTAGTCGATGAGGTTTATGATATCATGTTGGAATTAAAAAAAACAAATATTATCCAGATTGTTGTGACTCATGATCGCCGCGCTTTAGGACGAATTTCCGATCAGGTGGGCTTTATCGATCAAGGTCGATTGCAAATGCTGTGCGCTTTTCAACAAATGGAACCACTGCTTCAGCAATTAAGCCTAGATCAGCGAAAATATTTGGAACTCTATGTTTAAATTTTTCATGATTTTGTTTTTATTCTCCGGGTTCGCTTCGGCGGAATCTTTGCGCTGGGCGGCCGACACGGAAAGCGGTGCTCCTTACGTTTTTTATGATGCCGAAAGTTTAGTGATGACGGGATTTGAATTTGATTTGGTCCAAGCTCTTTCGCAAAAAATGAATCGTGAACCCCGCTTTGTCCAAAACGCCTGGGATGGATTAATTTTAGGTCTGAACAATAATCTTTATGATGTGGCGATCAACGGAATTGAAATTACCGAGGATCGTAAAAAATCGGTTTACTTTTCTGAGCCTTATTACGCAACTCATGTCAAAATTATTACAAAGCAAGGCGATACACGGTTTAAAAAGTTATCCGATTTACCGAGCTTTAAAATTGGTACATTAGGTGGGGCTTTATCTGAAAGAATTTTGCGATCCGAAGAGGGCGTGAAAATTGTTACTTACGAATCGGAAGCCTTGGCTCATCAAGATTTATTATTAGGGCGCACAGATGCGATTTTTTTAGATGCTCCCATTGCCAAGTATTACAGTGAAGTTGATAAAAGATTTCAGATTGTTCCGACCGAAATTGGAGCCATGACTTATGGAATCGCAATTTCTAAGAAAAATCCGGAACTTTTAAAAAGTGTGAACAGGGCCTTATCAGACTTAATCAATTCTGGAGAATTAAAAACTATTTATGAGAAATGGGGTTTGTGGAATGCGGCTACCGCATCGCTTTTCGGGGATACAACTTTAAACCGTTTAAAACCCACCTCATTTGATAAGTATAAATCACACCTCAATAACGATCGCAGTTGGAAAGATAAATTTGAAATTTATCAAAAGGTCGGGCCACTATTTTTAAAGGCCGCCTGGCAAACGATCAAGATCAGTTTCTTAGCCATGATCGTTGCGGTGGTTTTAGGTTTACTGATTGTGGGTTTAAGATTATACGGGCCGCGACCGCTTCAATATTTAACCACGGGTTTTGTCGAGCTGATTCGTGGGACGCCGCTTTTGTTGCAATTATTTTTCATATTTTACGCTTTACCTGGTATCGGAATTGAAATTCCTGCGCTCTGGGCTGCGATTATGACTTTAGGAATTAATTATTCCGTTCAAGAATCTGAAATTTACCGATCTGGTTTGACCAATATTCACAAAAATCAAATAGAAGCAGCTTACATGCTAGGGCTAACCAAGTGGCAAACTTTTTGGTCCATTCAACTTCCGCAAGCCATAAAATTATGTTTGGGGCCTATGACCACAGATTTTATTGCGTTAATTAAGGATTCGTCTTTGGTTTCTGTGATCACATTAGTTGAATTAACCAAGACATATTCGTTGTTGTCGTCAACGTACTATGAATATTTTGGTTTTGCGATTCTCACCGCAACACTTTATTTATTAATCGGAATGCCGCTGGTGATTTTATCTCGGAAGCTAGAGCAAAAGCTCATCAAGTAAATTCGCTAAAAATTATTTGTTAGTTTTTCTTTGCAAAAAAGCATCAAATTTTTTCAACGAAATTTTGAGTGCAGGTAAATCTTTGAGTTGAGCCCCATGTTCTATTTCAGACGCGATCATTCCCAAATCATCAAATCCAAAACTTGAGGCGTTACCCTTGAGTTGGTGACCGATACGAAGAAAAACTTCGTAATCACTTTTGTCGAACGCGGCTATACAATCGTCGTAGTCTTGTTTTCTTCGCTCGATATATTTAGCTTTCATTTCTTCTGGAATATCAATCCCTGACATGTAGCCTCACTTTATATTACACGAGTATCTGGTGGTAAAGTTTCGTTGTAAAGCTCATTTGGAAGCTCCGGCTCAGGGTGGTGCGCCGGGTCCTGGTCAACTTCGGGCTGGCTCGCGACTCTTTCAGGTACTTCAGGGGTCGGCTTAACCTTGTCTGTATCGCTTGGTTTCACATGTGAGTCTGGATTCGGTGCACTATCAGAAGGGGTATTTTTGCGAGGGGAATTATCCATAGTGAACTCCTTGTTAATTACTATTTGTCGATATGATAACATGCTAGATAAAGCAATCGAAGTGCCACCCCTGTTGATTAGCCTGATGGGGTGGAGCAGGTTTGGGGGGGCATTTTAGTGTGGAGGAAATCCAAAGCACGGGAAATATATCTCACCTTTTGCCGACATCATCTGGTTGTCATTTATTGAAATGAAAGTCTCGCCTGCGAATTTAATAAAAATATTGTTAAAATCACTTGATTCTTTTTAAAGCGTTAATAAGTTTAATTATGCTTAAATAACAGACTAAGTGTACCGTTTTCACCCCGTTTATAATCAAAAATCAAAAAATATTTGAAAAAAGCTGAAAATTGGCTACAGTGTTAACGGGGCAAAAATACACACAATACGCTCGTAAGAGCTTCCTCAAAAGGATAAACAAATGAAAAAAGCAAAAATTCTTATTATCGACGACGACTTAGATACCCAAGATCTTATTTCAAGCTTCTTCCGCGTGCGTGACTACGAACTTTTAGTTTACGGTGACGCCGCAAAAGCACTAGATGATATTAATCAAAACAAAGTGGATCCCGATGTGATCATTACCGATCTGATGATGCCAGGACTTTCAGGAATTGAATTCACCCAGCGTATGAAAATGGCCGGAAACTCGTTGCCGATCATATTAATCACGGCAAATAAAAAAGTAGAAATTGCGGTTGAAGCTATTGCAGCTGGAGCCTACGACTTTGTGGTTAAACCTTTGCATTTTCCGCAGCTTTTAGTTTCAGTAGAGCGCGCACTTTTCTTAAATAAAATAAAAGAAGAAAACACCACGCTCAAAAGCGTGGTTCAATTGCAAGCGGGGCAAACCAGTATTGAAGGTGTCGTTGGTAAAAGCCAAGGCTTAAGAAACGCTCTCGATTTAGCTCGGAGGGTTGCTAAATCAACTGCTAATATTTTAATTACCGGTGAAAGTGGAACGGGTAAAGAAGTCATCGCCAAAGCCATTCACGCCATGGGTCCTCGTAAAAAAGAACCTTTTATCGCTATAAATTGTTCGGCTATTCCAGAAAATTTACTCGAATCTGAATTATTTGGTCATGCTAAGGGATCCTTTACTGGAGCCGCAGAAAAGCGCCGTGGATTGTTTGAAGAAGCCGAGGGCGGCACTTTGTTTTTAGACGAAATCGGCGATATGTCCTTACCTTTGCAAGCCAAGCTTTTGCGCGTCCTTCAAGAGAAAAAAATCAAGCGGGTGGGTGAAAATCAGTATAAGCCGATTGATGTTCGCATTTTATCCGCGACTCATAAAAATTTAAAGCAAGAGATCCTAAATAAAAACTTTCGCGAAGATTTATTCTTCCGTTTAAATGTAATCCCGATAGGAATTCCACCACTTCGCGAGAGAAAAGAAGATATTCTTCCGTTGTCTGAATTTTTCATCCGAAAATTTTCTGTGACGAACGGAACAGCTATAAAGCAGCTGAGTAAGGAAGCTTTAGAGTATTTGATGAATAATAAATGGCCGGGAAATGTGCGCGAACTCGAGAACACGATTGAGCGTGCCGTGGTGCTTTCGAATCAAAATGTGATTCAATATGATGATGTGGTGACTTTGGCTCAAACCACCGAAGTTGAAACGGATAAGGCACAGTTTCAGTTCCCGACTGTTGGTGAATCAAAAATTTTGACCGTAGATGAATTGGTTAATAAGTATGTTCAGCATATCCTTAAGCTGAATCATGGGGTCAAAGAGAAAACTGCTAAAGATTTAAAAATAGATCGTAAAACATTGTATCGTCGGTTGCGAGAAATTGATAATAACGCACATCCAGATACATCGATGATGATGTAGTTTGATTCTATCTTTTACTTTGGCTTCAGGCTTGCACCAATTGGAATATGTCTTGTAAAGGCAAAGGAGAAAATTATGGAAAATTATTTTTTACGAATTGTATTTGCTTTAACTTTTTTGGGAGCTTTGCAAGCATCGGCTTGGACCAACAGTCAGGACGCGGGTCTTTTGCTGGGAGCTTCTCAGATCAAAGAAATAACTTTCGAAAAAACCAGCTCGGCTTTAACTCAAACATATAAAGACGAATTAAGATCGGCTGTCCAAGAGGCCCAGCGGGCCGGACAAATAGCCGAAGTTAAAATTTTGGCTTGGTCGGATAAAGAATATCCGTCTACATCCGGTAAACAAAGCCGCGAAGATGTTAAGCTTGCCAAAAAAAGATTATCTGACGTAAAATCTTTTTTAAAAGGCCTGAGAGTCTCCGATGTCGCGACTTACAACATGACTGAAAGACCGAACGCCTTACAAAAATTATTCCATACCCAGACTGAAAAAGTAAAGAAAACGACCGAAATGGCCGGGGCAGCCCCGACGGCTGATCAGACGGGATTATTTGATAACGAAGCCCAAGCTTCCAAAAGTATTGTCATGATCTTTATGAAAAAGTAGGATTGTATGAAGATATGCAACTTAAAGTATTAACATACAATATACACAAAGGCTTTGATTGGAATAAAAAAAATTATTTCCTTAAAGACATCAAAAATTTAATTCAAATGTCTCATGCCGATATTGTGCTTTTGCAGGAAGTCGTCGGTCAAAGCAATAAATATAAAAAAAAAGGCCTCATCGATGAACAATTTGAATACATCGCTGATTCTGTTTGGCCACATTATTCTTACGCCAAAAATGCTGTTTTTGATTATGGTCATCATGGCAATCTTATTCTAAGCCATTATCCCATTCTCAGTTGGGAGCAAAAAAATATTTCTACAAATTTTATGGAGCAACGAGGGTTATTGTGTTGCCAGATTCAGCTCAAGGATAAAAGTCAAAGCGTTTACGTGATTTGTGTTCATCTTGATTTACTTCATAGTGGTCGCAAAAAGCAGTACCAAATGATTAAAAAATATATTGAAAATTTAAAAATTCCCGACGATGCCCCCTTGATCCTGGCGGGTGATTTTAATGACTGGAACAAGCAAGCTTCAATGGTTATGGAAAAAGAAATGAACATGACCGAAGTTTATAAAGGTCAACACGGTATGTACGCTAAGACTTTTCCGGCAGGATTACCGATGCTCAGTCTGGACCGTATTTATGTCAAAAATCTAAAAATCGTCCATTCCTACACGCTGCCACAAGTTGAAGGAAATCATTTTTCCGATCATCTACCTCTTTTCTGCGAAGTTAAAACCCATGCAACATAATTTGCCTCAATCCACCCGAGGTACAGCAGTCAATCTTTTGATTGAAGGTCCTGATTATTTCAATTACTACATCCAGTTGATTGATGGAGCTCAAACATCGATTCATCTTCAAACCTATATTTTTGAAATGGATGAATTTGGATCGCACGTACATGCGGCCCTGATTCGGGCGGCTCAACGAGGCGTTCAAGTTTGCGTTTTGATAGATAACATCGGATCTAGAAATTTCAGTGCGCTGGATGAAGAATCACTTCGTCAAAATTCGGTCATGTTTCAAAGGTTCAATGTTTTTACTTACAAGGGATTATTGAGAGTTGGACGGCGGCTTCACCATAAGCTTCTTTTAGTTGATGCCCAGCACGGTCTGGTCGGAGGAATTAACGTCACTAATTCCAATTATAAACATGTTCCGCAGTCGCCTCACCAGCTTGATTTCGCCGTTGATTTGCAGGGACCCGTGGTCATCGAATTAACTCGTTACGGCCAATCCCTGTTCAAAAAATCTTTTGGAAAAAAATTGCAGCTGGCGAAAATCCCGCAAGTTGTCGCTCAGACCCGATTAAGTGATGTCGTATTAAGAATATCAATAAATGATTGGGTTTATCGCCGGTGGCAAATAGCTCAGACCTATTCCAAACTCATTAATCAGGCTCAAAGTGAAATCACGATTGTGAATGCCTACTTTTTTCCACGTGCTAAATTTAAAAAACAACTGGTGGCGGCAGCAAAAAGGGGCGTCAAAGTTCGCTTAATTCTTCCGCGGATTTCGGACTGGCCTAGTTATATTTTAGCCTCAGAATATTTGTATGCTTACTTTCTAAAACGCAATGTCGAAATTTATCAATGGAAGAATTCCGTTCTTCATGGAAAAATGGCAACGGTCGATGGCCATTTTGCGACCGTCGGATCATTTAATTTGAATTATACAAGTTATCAGCAAAATCTTGAAATGAATATTGATGTATTATCCACTCCGGTCACGGCAGAGTGGGATCGTGTTTTGAATAATCTTATTGAGACCGGTTGTGAAAAAATAAATTGGGACAACTTTTCAAAAAATTCGACTTTCCGAATTAAATGCTTACGATTTATGTTTTATATTCTTTTATCCATTGTGGCTAACATGTCTGTGACCTTAACCTACCAAGAAGATAACAATAAAAATAAATTCTATAGTCTGATCAGGTTGTGCGGGGCAGCGGTTTTTTTCTTATTAGGAGTGATCGGTGCAATTTTACCGATAATGCCCGGAACTCCATTTTTCATCATCAGTTTTTTCCTGATTTACAGACAAATTCTGTTCATTAAAAATATCAGAATGTAGTAGGATTGTTTGTTTTCTTCTTGGTCAGACCATTCATAAATCCGTCTAAAAATTGCAAGCCCAGAGATTCAACATTCATGCTTAATGGAATTGCGGCCACCAAAGATGAAATAGATTTTTCTGATTTTTTTTCGTTTTTATCAATGAGCAGAAAATAAAGACCGACGACAGAACCGATGAGGATCACGGAATAGGTTGAAGTTTCAATCAGAGCCCCGTTGGAGAATTGCGTGAGGTATTCGTGATAAAGCTGTAAAAAGTGAACGATGGAAATCACTGTTGTTGCGACTAATACGAGACCGACAATAACTTTGACAATAAGAGCCGAAGCAAAATTTTTGATACTCATAGGACCTTCCATAAAAAAAAGGTAGGACTCCATTTAAGAAATCCTACCTTTTTTTGCATCTCATACAGACGATTAATGTTCCTTGCGGCTGAACATCAAAGTTAACAAACTTCCAACAGCAATGCCGGCGACAGCAGCAATAGCGACGCCTTTAACCGGGTTAGCCTTCACGTATTCACGACTATTATCTAACGTGTCAGTGGCCTTTTGCGTGAAACTTGATGTTAATTCACCAGCTTTTTCGCCAACACGGTGAACCATGTTTTCGATTTGATCCGGTGATGCGGGAATTTTGTTAAGTAAGCTGTTCGCGACATTGTTAACTTTGTTCATTTTATCAGTTGTTAGGTTATTCATAATTTATTCCTTATTTTTTGAGCGAAGTTTTAATAGAGTCAACGGTATTTTCTTTGTCAGATTTAAAACGCTTAAAGATTTCTTCAAGTTTTTGACCGTACGCACCTTGTTCTTGTCCGTATTTTTGCTGGATCAAGCCTCCGATGGACTTCATATCACCTTTAGTTTTCTCGAGTTCGTCGTCAGTTAGCTTTCCCCAGGCTTTTTGGACATCGCCTTTGATTTCTAACCATTTTCCTTTGATCATATTTTCGTTTGATGAATTCATAGTGTTCTCCTTTGTTAAATAAAATTTTTAGTAATTAAGGTAATTGACGTGGATTTTTTCCCGTAACTGCGGCGACCAGAAATGAAATAACCGATAGTACTAAGAAGACAATCAAAAGTATTTTACCGACTTCAATGGAAACTCCGGCGATACTGTTCGCTCCTAGAAAATAGGCGACCAGAGCGATGATAAAAAACGAAATAGCTGCGCGTACCATAAATAGATCTCCTTGATGTGATGGGTTTGTGAATCTCTTAATAAGTCAAAGTTTTGCAATCCCAGGGCCATGCTTGTACTCGGACAAATAAGCTTTCAGACTTGGTTACGGGTCAGAATAGGACAATAAATTTTACTCGGGTGAAAATTTCCCCAATATTTATCACTAAAAAAAAGGCTGTGAAATAAATTTCACAGCCTTTTAACCGAGCAGACCTCAAAAATTTTACTTTTTTCGGCGCGCTAACAAAAGCCCCGCAAATAACCCTGTCGCCGTTGCGGCAACTAGGGTTGACATAGGGTACTTTCTTACAACCTCTGTCGTTGTATCGTACCCGTCCAGAGCCATCTCTTTAACCGATTGATACCGCGTCGCTAATGTTTTTTCCACATCTTTAGCCTTCTCCCATACGCGTTCAGCGCCGGTAGCTACCGAGTTGGAATATCCGTCAACTTTTGAAGCTGCGTTGTTATAAGAATCTTTTGGTGACTTGCCAGTGTACGTTCCTGAATTTTCCATAATGTTCCTTTGTATAAATAGATATTTATTTTGTGTTTTTTGGTTTAACCGCTGTTTCAGCTGAAGTCGTCGGCGGTTGAGTTTGCTTTGTTCCTAAGTTTTTACTTACAGGCGGTGTTTGTTGCGGTTTGTTGGTAGCGGCACTCATCTTTTTATTTTTCATTTGGTTTTCTCCTTTTGTCATTGTTATTGAAACTCTTGTCTCGATAAACATAAAGAAAGCAATTGGAAGGCCATGAATTGGTTCATGCTTTAATAAACCACTAAATATTCTCACGAAGAACTGATTCAAACCGCATTGAAAACGTGAGAAAAATGGTACACCAGTCGCGAGGCAAAATGCGACACGAAGAATTCCCGATAAAACCTGTTACAGGCATCATCGGTAATGATTTAGCTTTTAAAAATCTGCAGAATTTATTTTTTGATGTGAAAGTGTGATTAAGTCATATTGAATGAGCCGTCGTGGTCTTATGACCACTTAGATAACGGCTTTGAAAGATAGAAATTGATTCGGACTAAGCTGTTTGATACTGGTAAGATTTTCCGTGCTCAATTAGTTCACCTAGGGCATCTACGATCATTTCTAAAGGTTGAGCTTTAGTGATAAAACCTACGTAATTAAAATGTTTCGTGCGGCGCGGGAGGCATTCATTTTTTTTTGCTGAGGATAAAATAACTACGGGGACTTTAGCACGGTCCCACTGAATAGGTAGACCGGGTTCGAGGCGCAATAAGGTTTCAGCTTGAGCCAGTGTTTCTGTTCCGTTTAAACCCGGAAGCTGCCAGTCGAGAATAATCATATCGTAAAATTTATCTGCCATCATATTCATCGCTTCAAACGGATCCTGGGCGACATCAATATGACAATTAAATTTTATTTTGAGCGAATAAGATAGGACATCAGACATATCCGAATCGTCTTCGATCATTAAAATCCTTTTAGTTTTTTTAAAACTTTTGAATGTGCGAGTTGAAGCTTGCAGCAAGTTATTGAACTGATTGAATGGTAAAACCATATTGTTCATTGGTATTGAATTCATACTTTCCCCTTTTATGTCATTGTGACAAAATGCATGTTACATACTATATTTAGCAACATCAATGCCAAGACATTTTGAGCTGTAAACGGGTGTAAGGCTCGCAGTCCATACCAATTGAAAATAGGCGCCACTGAAGTCCTAAAATTTCACAATCATCGACCCACATAAAATTCCTCTTGAATATTTTTTATTTTATTGATCAATGCCATTTGGGTGACAGGTTTTGTAATTAATCCAACGCAACCGGCCTTGAAGCAATTACTTTTTTCTTCCACCGAAGAGTGAGCGGTGAGTGCAATAATAGGTTTATGGTAACCTGAATTTCGTATGCGGCGAGTCGCTTCTAATCCATCCATCTTGGGGAGTTGAATATCCATAAGAATAAGATCGTAATCATCGCTGAGTACTTTCTTCACGGCATCTTCACCGTCGCTGCTTATTTCGGGAAAGGCTCCGGCCGCAGATAAGAAAAATTTAAAAATTTCTTGATTGTCTTGAGAATCTTCCACAACCAGAATTTTTTTATTTTCAAGTGATAAGTGCCGGGTCATGTCAATCGGCTGAGTATGCGAGATCAAATGAACTTGCGAATTGAGATCAAGCTGAGCTGAATCATGAAACAATTCTCCTTCGGCACCGAGATCTTCAAAGATAAATCCCAACCAGTGCGAAGTATTTAAATTCCCGCAGGGAATTCTGAGTTGAAAATCAGAGCCATGATTCACCTGACTTTGAATGAGTTTGACTTCACCGCCAAACTGCTGAGCCAGTCGAGAAGACAGGGCCAGTCCTAAACCAAGCCCGCCGTACCGACGAGTTGACGAAGCATCAATTTGTGAAAATGTTTGAAATAGATCTAATTGTGACTGCATCGAAATTCCTATACCGCTGTCGATCACGTTGAATAGCATTGAAGGCTGGGGTGAAGAAAATCTATCGTATTCGATTTTGAGCAGAACAGAGCCTTTTTCTGTAAATTTGATCGCATTTCCAATCAGATTAAGGAGAATTTGTTTGATGCGATTTTCATCAACTT